>JACQEN010000036.1 GCA_016200585.1 Deltaproteobacteria bacterium | reverse complement strand
GCACGCAACGATCCGCAAGTGCAGCAGGCGATTCAAGAGACCAAGTTCACGCCAACGCCGACCAACACTTCGCCGCCGCTGCCGAGCATGACGCCGACGCTGACGCCGATTCCGACGTCGACATCCACGATGCTGCCGTCGCCGACGCCCACGTCGACTGCGAAGGCAACCCCGACCTCGACGCACACACCGACGGAGACGCCGACGCTGACCGCGACCCGCACCTTCACATCGACTCAAACACCGACGGCCACTCGCACTGGCAGCGCGACGCCGACAAACACACCCAAAGGGAGCGAAACCCGTACTCCGACAGGCACCCTTTCGAGCCCGGGCACCAAGACTCCCACGAGCAGTCACACCAGTACCGCCAGCGCCACCAACACCCCAACGGTCACGAATACGCCAACCGCCACAGGCACGAGCACAGCGACCAGCAGCCGCACTGGCACCTCCACCGCAACCAACACACCGACGAGCACGAACACGCCAACCGGCACGGGCACGCGGACAGCGACCGGCAGCCGCACCAGCACCTCCACTGCAACCAACACACCGACGGCGACCATCACTCCGACAGGCACGAGCACCAGGACGCCGACCAGCAGCCGCACCAGCACTTCCACCCCAACCAACACACCGACGGCGACCATCACTCCGACAGGCACGAGCACCAGGACGCCGACCAGCAGCCGCACCAGCACTTCCACCCCAACCAACACCGTGACGGCGACCATCACTCCGACGAGCACAAGCACCAGGACGCCGACCAGCAGCGGCACCAGCACGTCGACGGCCACCGTTACCCCGACACGCAGCGGCACGAGAACCGCCACCAACACGGCTACACCCACGCCAACTCGCAGCAACACGCCAACCCCGACCGTCACGCCGACCCGCACATCGACGGCAACCGCGTCGATCACCCTGACACGAACGCCGAGCCGCACCGCAACAGCGACGCCGACGGTTACGCCGACCCCGACGGTGACGTCGACACCCGCGCCGTTCCTGGCGGCGCAAATCACCACCGATCGCGGCTGCATCGAAACCGGCAACAACGCCACCTACGCCGTCGGCGAAACGCTGCGCATCTTCTATCGCGTCGACGGTTACAGCGGCCAAGCGATTCCGGAGGCGCAAGTAAGCATCCTCGACTTCCCGCCGAACAGCCAGGGGATGCTCATCTTCTCCGGCGCGACGCCTACCGGCCAGACTTTCTCCAGCGCCGCGGGTGTCAGCCCGCCCCTTGGTACCGAGACGCTGGTCATCCAAGCGCAGGCTGCCGGCTTGTCCGACCAATCCCAGTGCAGCTTCCACGTCATTCAGCTCGGATGCATGACGGCCTGCGACTGCCCGACAGAACAATCGTGCAATATGCAGGGGCAGTGTGAGAGTGGCCTCTCGCCGGTCTATTGTTGCGAGCACGGGCCGTGTCCGATCGGCGCGATCTGTCAACACATCGGCGGCAATTTCATGAACTGCCCGGGGCCGTAGAGGCTGTCGCAAAACCACCAGGAACACGGATCACCGAACCCGGACAAGACCGACCAAATTCAGGCTTGGAGTCCGTGTTCCGTGATCAGGCGAGTTTTGAGACAAACTCCGTAGCAACCGGTGCTTTTCAGCGGAACAACCTGGCGTGCACAGCGCGCAGCGCCTGTGCAAAGGCGTCGGGGCGGTAGTCGAAGCGGTTGGCTGCGGTGAGCAACTGGCGCAACTCCGTGTCGATGCCTTTGGGGCCGTTACACCTTCCCGGTAGGGCCGGTTCGCACAACGACTCGATGGCCAGGATCGCCTGCTCGGGCGCGCCGGTCGTGTACCACCACGGCGTGCCGATGTTGTCGATGTCGGCAACGTTGGAACGTGGCTGTCGTGTATAGCCGAAGCGCTTGATCTGCTTCAGCTCGTCGCCCGCATCGGTGAGGCGTTCGAGGATGCGACGGGTGCCTTCCTGATCGAGGCGATGCTCGCTGAGTTGGCTGGAGATGGTTGCGAGCGTTTCGACGAAGCGCGTCGCCTTGGCCTCGGCTTGCGCGGCGCCGGTGTGCACCGCCGCAACGACGTCATTCCACTGGCTGCTGATGTCGCTTTGGCGCGCCGGCAACAGGGCCGCGACGATGAACGTCACCATCCGATAGTGGCCCAGGCCGAGTCGCAGCGCGTCGTCGAGCAGCTTGTGGTGGCACTGGTAGCAGTTCTTGTCCTCAAAGCCGTGGAACTTGCCGAGACCCTGGTAGTTGGAGTCGCCGGCGCGGCGCACCAACATCTGCATGACATGCTGCAGGCCGACCACTTGCCCGATGCTCCACAACGTCGGATCGACGCTGAAAGCGTTGGGCGACTCACCCGCCAAGTCGTCCCAGTGCTTCATGATCTGCGCGTAGGCGACCATTTCGAACTGTAACGGCGGGTGCCCGCCGGCAACGATCTCGTGGTCGATCTCGACGTGGCAGGTGGCGCACTTTTCGGCGCGCTTGCGGAAATCGGAATTGTCGTAAAATCCCTTGCCGGCGTAGTCGATCTTCTTTTGCTGCCAGTCCTTCTCAACGTGCGGCTTGAGCCACTCTTGCGCCGCGCCGTGGCAATGCTCGCAGCTCACGCCCTCTTTGCGTTCGAAGCGGCTGTCGGGCGCGAGGATTGCGGCCGGAGCGTGACAGAGGAGGCACTTGTCGCTGCCGGTGGCGCTGACGGCCATGTAGTCGGCAATGGCCTTGGCGCGCGGCGTATCGAGGACGTTGTAGGCATCGGAGTGGCGGTCGATGTTGTGATTGAGCCATTGCGTACGTGCCGACTTCCACGGCCGCCAGCTGCCGCGCTGGGCGTCGCTGGCCGGCAACCCGGCTCCGTGACAGGTCGGATTGGCACAGCGACTCTCACCGACGAAGCCCGCCGTGCTGCTCTGTGTCACGGCAGGCCGCGCAAGCGCCGTAACGATGGCAAGAACGACGGCAGGCGTAAGAATCTGTGGCCGCAGGCGGATCGAAACCTGGCGCACCGCCGTCAGTCGCGCGGCGCGGGAAGACGATCGGCTTGCTTCGGTCGCGACTTGTTTGGTAGGGCCCAGCCGGGCTTTGGAACCCGCAACGATGGCGACGGAACAGCACACAGACGGGTTGGCAGGCGAATGGCTGTCGCGCGATGCCCTTGCACAGATCGACTTTTTCAAGGGTTCCAAACGTCCCTTTACAATCAAGCTGAACAGCAACCTTGGCGTGGTCCCGGAGCAAACTGAACCCGGCATCAAAGCCGTGGTCAAGCGCCATTACCAGAAGGGTGACGTCATTTGCAAAGCCGGCGATTTCGGGTCGACGGCATTTTTACTTCTCGAGGGGTCGGCGGTCGCATCGCTGCCGAGTCAGATGCTGCCGGCGGTGATCGCCGGACGCAGCGCGCGCACTGGTGCTTGGCTGCGCGGTTTGTTTCAGCGCCGCAGCAGTGCTGCGGTCCGCCAAGCCGTCCACGACATCGACGTCGGTGAGGTAAGCCCGTACGCCGTCGTGACCTGCGCCAATCCGCCGCAGCCGGTGGCGCTGCGGGCTGGGGATTTCTTCGGCATCGACACCTGTATCAACTTCTATCCGCGCGACCTCACCGTCGAAGCAGCCGAGCCGTGCGTCGTGCTCGAGATGTTGCGCTCCGTGCTCGATAGCATTCGTGACGCCGGCGACGGCGGCGAGCGCGTCGAGCATGCCTATCGCCAGTCAGCCATGCGCACGCAGTTCTATCGTCACACGATGTTTCGTGACCTTAGCGCCGCCGAGATGGATTGGTTGGTTTCGCAGTCGGAGCTCCTGACCCCCGGGTCCGACGCCGTGACCAACGATACGTTGTTCGGCGAAGGTGCGGAAGTCGATGGGATCTACTTGCTGCGAGCCGGAACGATTAAACTATCGCAACGACGTGCCGGCGGAGACGCGACGCTCACCTACCTCGGCAGCGGTACGCTCTTCGGTCTCGAAGAAATGCTGCCGCGCCAGCGCGCTGCTCAGCTGCGCTTGGTCTGCGTATCACACCCGCAGGAAGTGGCGAGCGTCGCCCTCGGCACGTCGATCACCGTGGGCCGGGCCCAAACCTGCGAGGTGCCCCTGGTCGGCAGCCGTGGTGTCAGCCGCAAACATTGTAGAATCGAGCAGCGCGGCGACGAGATGTACTTGGTTGATCTCGGCAGTTTGAACGGTACGTTGCTCAACGGCGAGCTGATCCAGGAAGTCTTGCTCACCACCGGCGACCTCATCGGTGTCGGTGATTTCACGTTTCGTATCGATCCCGTGTCCATCGATCCGAAGCAGGGGCCTCGCGCTCGGCTAACCACCGCCAGCGGGCTCGACAGCTTCGAGGTCATTAAGATCAGCTCCGCGACGCTGCGCGAGCTAGGCAAGAGCAATACGCGCTTCCTGGCAACCGCAAGCAGCGTGGCGCAAGCGGTCGATGCAGCGATTCAGCGACCGGCTGCCGAACAGGCCCTGGTCGACGAGGTCGTCGAGCTCAATCTCTACAACTCGCAAAACACCTTGCTCATCGATCTCGATCGCTGCACCCGCTGCGATCAATGCGTGCGCGCCTGCGCGACGGCGCACGACGGCGTCGCGCGCTTCACGCGTGACGGGCCACGCTTCGGGAACTACTTGGTGACGCTCGCCTGCCGCTCGTGCAGCGATCCGAAGTGTATGGTCGGCTGTCCCGTCGGTTCGATTCGCCGGCGCGAATCGCTGGAGATCCACATCGAGGACTGGTGCATCGGCTGCGGACGCTGCGCCAACAACTGCCCGTTCGGCAACATCAACATGGTCGAGCTCGCAGCGTCTCCTGCAAAATCGCCGGAACCGCAAGCACCGGCATGGAAGGCGACGGTGTGCGATCTGTGCGCCGGCTACGAAGGCCCGAGCTGTGTTTATGCTTGCCCGCACGATGCGGCCATTCGAGTGAACCCGTCCCGTTTCCTGACGATCGGCGACGTGAAGTAGCGCGAATGCAGCGGATGAAAAGCGGACGAACGTGCTGTTGACCTCGGATCATACCCGCTGGGCCGTAGCCACCAGCCTTGCCGCCGTGGTTGCCGCTGCGGCCTACACCGTGTACGCCACCAGCACGCCGTACGGTCCCTCGGGCGGGAGCTGGCCCGGCCTGTGCTTCGGTATTGCTGGTACGGCGTGCATGCTTTCGGCCGTATTCCTCAGCGCGCGCAAGAAATTCCTGTTGTGGCGGATCGGTTCCGCACAGCGCTGGATGAAGCTGCACGTTTGGCTCGGCCTGCTGGCGATCCCGCTCATTCTGTTTCACGCCGGTTTCTCGCTCGGCGGGCCTCTCACCACCTGGCTGATGGTGATGTTCGCCATCGTCAGCCTCAGTGGGATCTACGGCCTGGCGGTGCAACAAGTGATTCCGCGGGTGATGACGCTGCGTGTGCCGATGGAAACGCCGCGCAGCCAGATTGATCACCTCAGCGCGAGCTTGATCGTCGACGCCTACGAACAGGTTGCGAGTGTCACCGGACACTTGCCCGAAGCGGCCGGAGAGCAAGCGGCCCTTGCAGAGGAGGAGAAGCGCAATGCGCTGCGGCCGGGCGACTGGAAGCAGGTCCGCCGGTTGATTCCGGCGATGAGCCCTGCTGAAGGTTCCGACACCCTCCGCAATTTCTATCTCGACACGATACGTCCATACTTGCACCGCAAGGCTTTCAAGCCAGGCGTACCGCCCGACTTCGCTCGCCTGCGCTTCGACGCCCCTGGCGAGTGGCGCGCGCCGGTGGACCGGCTGGCGGAGATCTGTGAGGAGTCGCGCCAACTCGCGGTGCAGGCGCGCTTGCATTCGTGGTTGCATAGTTGGCTGCTGATGCACGCGCCGTTGTCATTCGCGTTGCTCGTCTTGGTGGCTGTTCATGTCTACATGGCGTTGCACTACTGAACGAGGACGGTGTGCGTAGCAGCAAGGATCTGGCCCGCAGACTACGCTTCGACCGCTTTCCGCGGCCGGACGCTTTTCAGCGCTGGTATCCGATTGCCGCGGCGTTGGCCGTTGTGGCGGCGATCGTCGGATGGCTCTTCATCCGACTGGGGTGGCACGAGCGCCAGTATTTGCCGGGTCCGGTCGCACCCGCACACGCAACCTTCGGCGACCGTTGCCAGCGTTGCCACAGCTCGTTCCGCAACGTCGCCGATCGCGCCTGCGTAGAGTGCCATGTCGCCCGCGCACACTCCGAGTACGAGCTCGAAGCGCCGCGTTGCGCTGCCTGTCACGTCGAACATCGCTCCGATGCTGTTTCTCTGGCGGTGAGCAATCGCCTGTGCATCGATTGTCACGGAGCTTTGGAGAGCAAGCGGCAGCCGAAACCTTCGATCCAGACATCCATTCGCGACTTCGCCGAGCATCCGCAATTCGCTGCGCTGCGCGAAGGGGCGGTCGACCGAGCGGTGTTGCGCTTCAACCACAAGTTGCACCTCAATTCCGATCGCATCGCCAAGGAAGACACGCTCAGCTGCCCCAAGTGCCACGTGCCGGAAGCCGACGGCCGGTTGATGAAGCCGATCAATTTCGAAGCGCATTGCAAACGCTGCCACGAGCAGAAGCCGCCGCTCGACGTCGGCCCGATCGAGGCGCCGCACAAGGAACCTGCGGTGGTCCGTGAGAGCATTGCCGCACAGCTGCTGGTGCTGGCGGTGCAGAGCCCCGAGGTCATCTTCACAGGGCGCAAGAGCACGCTTCCGGGGGTTCCCGATCGCGAACCGATTTCCGAAGCGCGCAGTCTGCGCGCCTTCCAAACCGAGTGGCTGGGCAAGGTCGAAGAACGTCTGTACAAGCCGTTGAACCAGCAAGCGCCGCTGCTGGAAGGCAACAAGTACTGCTTCTTGTGTCACGATTCCGATCTCGACAGCTCCCCCGGCGGCTTGCCGAAGATCCGCGCCAGCGCGATTCCCAAACGCTGGCTGTTGCGTGGTGAGTTTTCGCATCGCCGCCACGACAGCGTCGAGTGCTCCGCGTGTCACGATCAGATCCGCAGCAGTGAGCGCAGCAGCGATGTCAACCTGCCCAAGCGCGAGCTCTGCCAACGCTGTCATTCCAACGTCCAGAGCCGCAGCGCCGGGACGCAATGCGTGCTTTGCCACTCGTACCACGACACGAGCCGGCACGTGGATCCGGGTGCGCCAGCGCGTCAAGTCAACCTGGGCGTGCTTCTCGGCGACGCGGAGAAATAGATCCGCGAACAGTGCTGGCATCGCCCAGGGAGCCTGCGCTATGACCTGTTGAGAGTGCAGGACCCGGTGAGCATGATTCAAATTTTCGAGGACTGTCCAGAGCGACCCAACAGGGAGCGACCTTCGCACGTACGGTCCGAGGCACTGCCTCGCTAGGTTCATGCGCATCGACACCTGGTTCAAATCCGACATCGGCCGGGTACGTCGCTCAAATCAAGATACGGTGGGCTGCTTTCCGGAGCTCGCGCTGTTCGTCGTCGCCGACGGCATGGGTGGCCGGGCGCAGGGCGAAGTAGCGAGCCGCATGGCCGTCGAGACCTTTCGAGAGCTGTTGGAAAACACTCCGGTCGCGGGCAACGATGCGCAACCGAAGGACAGTACCTTCTGGCGTTCCCTGTTGGGCCGGCGCTCGCAAGGTGAGTCGGCGGGCGACCTTGCGGTGCTGCGCTCTACGGCGGAGGCAGCCAATCGCAAGATCTTCGAGGCTGGCCGGCGGTCGGCGGAAATCAGCGAGGTGGCAGCTCCTTCCATGGGCACCACCGTGGTTGCGTTGCGTTGCGACCTCGTGCGGCGCCAGGCGTCGTGGGTGCACGTCGGCGACAGCCGTTTGTATCGAATGCGCGGCGGCCAGCTGCGGCTGATGACTGCCGATCACACGGTGTTCGGCGAAGCATTCCGCCAGCAGTCCGAGGTCCCCACCGACCTGCGTCACACCAATCAGCTGGTACAGGCCCTGGGTATTGATCTGCGTGTCGAGGTGGCCGGAAGCAGTGCGGCGCTCGAGCCGGATGATCTCTTTCTTTTGTGCAGCGACGGCATCTCGGGAATGGTGCCGGCGACAACGATTCTCGCCGATCTCTCGCGACCCGTAACGCTGGCGGAACGTGGCCAGCTGCTCCTGCAGCACGCACTCGACGCCGGCGGACGTGACAACGCCAGCCTGCTTCTGGTCCACGTGCTCGACCCATAGAGGGTCGCCAGGGGCGCGCACAGCTCAAGGGCTCGACACATGGAGGTCGGACAGATCATCGGGCGCAGGTGGCGCATCTCCCGCAAAATCGGCTCAGGCGCCATGGGCAGCGTCTACGAAGTCGAGCACATCGACCTCGGAACCGTCCGTGCCGTCAAGCAGCTCAAACCGGAATTTGCCGCCGACGAAACCATGGTGCGCGGCTTCGTGCGCGAAGCGCAACGCCTCGCCACCCTGGCAACGCAAGCGCGTGACGAGTCGGTGCGTCATATCGTCCAGGTCTTCGATTTGGAACACGACGAACAGTTCGGCCGCTATTTCTTCATGGAGCTCATCCGCGGCAACGACTTGCGTGCGTACCGCGCCAAAGGTGCCTTGCCGTTCGCCGAGGTCGTCCGCATCGGCAGCGAGATTGCCATGGCGCTCGGGCTGGCGCACAAGAACCACCTGATTCATTGCGACGTCAAACCCGCCAACATTCTGATTGAAGAGACGACCCTGCGCGCCGTGGTCACGGATTTCGGCATTTCCAAACGCTTGCGCACGGGCGGCGCCGATGAAACCGCAACGACCATGGGGATCGGCGGCTTGACCTATCGTTACGCCGCACCCGAGCAGGTGCGCAGCGAGGACTTCGATCAGCGTGCCGACCTCTACGCGCTCGGAGCCGTGCTGTACGAGGTAGCGTCGGGTCAGCGCTTCGCCGACGACATCAAAGAGGAGCTCCAGGTTGCGATGCGCAAGGCGCAGCCCGGGTGGCGGCCGCCGCTTGCTCTTGGCGGCGCGATACCTGCCGCGTTTGTGAAGCTGCTCGAAGACCTGCTCGAAAACACTCCCGACCGGCGCATCGACAAGGCGGCCGTCGTAATCGCCCGACTCGGCGATTGCCTCGCCGATTTTCACTCCGGCGGCGGCAGCGACATCGAGGCCGCGAACCGCGCGGCAGGCGTGGTGCATGTGCCGATCTCGGCGCCTGAAGTTGCGGAGACGGTTGCGCAGGAGAAGGAACCGTCACCGGCGCGACGCAAGGGCGGGATTCCGTGGCGCGCCGCCGGCGCCGCGGCGGCGGCGCTGTTGGCCGCAGCGGCAGTTGCCTTCTACTTATGGACTCCCGCGGCGCAACATCAACGGGTACAACCCGCCGCTCCTGCCGCTGGTCCAATTTCAGCCGCCGGCGACGCCAAGCAGGCGTTGCCGGCTGAAAATCGCCCGCCGATCACACGCAGCACCTCGCCGCCGCAGGGCGAGCCGGTTTCGGCCGAAGTAGGGAAGCGCGTGCAGTTCAGCGTCGATGCCGCCGATCCCGATGGTGATGCCTTGCAGTATGCGTGGACGGTCGACGACAGAGCGGTCGGGACGAATGCTCCGTCGCTCGAATGGGAGGTTGCCGGCGATGCGCAGGTGGCGGTGGCCATCAATGACGGCAAGAGCGAAAAGCCGGTGCTGCAGACCTGGAAGCTGGCCTCGATTCATGCCGAGGCGTCGCCGCCGGCGTTCGATCTGCCGACGTTCCCGCCGAAGCTGGCGAGCTTGAAGTTTCAAGAGAACCAGAAATTCGAGGTAACCATCCCGGCAGGCGTCGATGCCAAGCAGCTGGCCTTTGCGTGGACGCTCGACGGAGAGAAAGTCGCCGACACGCCGGCGTTTCAGTTTTCCGCCGATGACCCGCAGTGGGTGCGCAGCAAACCGATTCACGTGACCGTGAACGCGCGCGACGACAAGGGCCGGGTGTTCAAGCACGATTGGCAGTTCAAGGTAGTGGCTCCGGCGCCGCCGCGGATCGTCGCGACGCAGCCGGCGGAGGATCAGCCACAGGTTCAGCCGGGGACGCCGGCCCGTTTTGAGCTGTCGACGGCTGCGACCGCCAATGGGCAAACCCTGAGCTATGTTTTCAGCAACAACGGCGCGGAAACGCGCTCTGCCGTTCCGCACTTCGAGATCACCCCCGAGGCCGGGCATGAGTACACCGTCGTCGCCTATGCCACCGATAACTTCGGACAGGCGTCGACACGCAAGACCTGGATGCTGAAGCTGCCGCAGCCGAAGGCCGTGCCGGCAGCTTCCACGAGCTCGACGGTGCAAGAATGGCTCGACAACTACCGCCAGGCGCTGATGCAGAAGAAGGTCGATCGCCTGCAAGATCTGCTGCAGCTGTCGGCGAGCAAGGTGGCCGATCTGCAGAAGGCACTCGATGCGCAGTGCGACCTCAAAGTCGAATTCAACAACACGCAGGTGCAGCAACTGGCCGCCGACCAGTATCGGGCACGCTACGACCGGCTCGACAAATTCACCGACTGCAAGACCTTGCAACCGATTTCGAAGTCGGCGTCCATCGAGCAGACCTTTCGCGTCGTCAACGGCCAGGTGCAGCTGCAGCGCCCCTAGGACAGGGTTTGAAACCGACCGCAACCTTGCTTGATGCCGGTGTTCTTGTAGGTTGGTGCTCGACGGGATGGGCGCAAGCTCCAGCCCGAGGAGGTTTGAAATGAACGTTTCGATGTGGGCCAAAGCCGTCAACGTGATTCCACGCGTCACCAAGGAAGAATGGGACGGGCTCGACGTCATCTCGCGCTGGCTGATCGCCACACGGTCGGCGGTTCTGGTCATGACCTTCATCTCGGCGGCCATCGCCGGCCTGCTGGCGGCGCGCGACGGCGGGTTCAACTTGCTTCTGTGGTCGATGGTCACCGTCGGCTTGTTGTTCGCCCACGCGACCAACAATCTCGTCAACGACTTCACCGATCACTTCAAGGGCGTCGACAAGGACAATTACTTCCGCGCGCAGTACGGTCCGCAGCCGCTCGAACATGGGTTGATGACGCGCAATCAGGTCCTCCTCTACATCGCCATCACCGGCTTGATTGCACTGGGCGCCGGCTTGCTCCTCGTC
>JACQEN010000232.1 GCA_016200585.1 Deltaproteobacteria bacterium | reverse complement strand
CTGCAGGACGCCATCAAGCTCCTCAAAGAACAAGATGTCGGTCTACCGCTGCAGTTCGTGAATTTCCGCGACTAGAGAGCGAACCCCTGTTCGCCTGCTCAAGCCACCTGCGCGACTTTTGGTGTCGGGTGCGGCTCGCGCGCTAGCGAAGAGAAGATACTCCAGCGGTTGCGATGCGAGGCGTAACGTCCGCGATACGGTTTCGTGGCTCCGTGCAAGCTGAAGGTCGGTCCTGAAACCGCGCTCGCCGGAATGACGAAGGTTTCGTCCTCGACGCGGCGGTGCTTGGCGATACAAACGAAGATGTCGCAGTAACGACGCTCCCAGCGCCCGTGCCGGTGGAAGTTGAAGTTCCAGCTCTTGTAGTCGTATGCGTACTTGCGACCGTTCACGGTCACCGTGTGCGCATAGCGCCCGGGGAAAGCAACACGGAGTGCAACGCGCGTACGCCCGTCGACCAGCAAGTCATACTTGCCGTTACGTGGCACTTCTTGAACTTCGAAACCCATGCGACGCAGTCGTGCGGCCACGGCTGCCCGTTCTACCTGATGCTTGTGCTGTCGATTCATTCATCGCAGCCGCCGAAGGAGAGTCCAGACGCCCCCGGCTCTCGCTTCCCGACCTCGATTTTCCGCCACCCAACAACGGGGATCAGAGGCTGTAATAGGATCTATACCGACCGCTTCACACTATCGCAATGAAGAATTGCAGTAGGGGTCGTTTCCATCCTATTTTTTCGTGCACAGAGGGCTGTCCGCACGGACTTTGCCGCGATGGCAGCTCAGACTCCCAAGCACGCGCCATGGAGGATGCGCTTGCCGGTCGTGTTCATCCCTGTCAGTGCTGGTCAGATTTTGGGCGCGGTAGCCGTGTTGCAACAAAAGTGGTGTCATTTTCACTGTAGGGCCCCTTCCAGGCGTCTCGATGGCAGGGGGGAACTTTGCCGTCGGCGTAAAAGGCGCGGTCCGCAGCGACGACGGCTTGGTAGCGGCCGGACGGCGGACCTTCGACCGCTTCGCTTTCACTGCCTGCGTCCAGCATCCAGTTGCCTTCCTGGATCCAGCGCTCCGACTCGGCGTCGAATCTCCACGGGCGCGCATCGTAGCTGACGCGCCGTTCGCGTCCGTGGTCGGTGTTGATGACGAGGTTGTGGCGGATCCGGATCTCGCGGACATGGTACGACCAGCACTGCGCCTGTTCGCGTTGATACTCGAGCAGACCGCTGTCGTCGGGGCCGAGGGCGGCGATGTTCCATGCGAACTCTTCAAAGACCCGCTGGCGCTCGCGCGCTGGCAGATCCAGACGTTCGAGCTTTGTGCGCACGCTGCCGGCGCAGCTCGAATCGATCATCAATGCCTGGCGCAGCGCCTCGACGGCTTGCTTGTTGTCGCCCGATTTGGCGGCGATATCGGCCAAGCGCAAGTAACGGTCGGCTTCGTCCGCCGTGCTGCGCTCTTCCGGCGGCGCTTCGACAAACGCGTTGTCGATCAGCCAGTGAGCTTCGCTCTTGGCATGTGCCCAGTCGCTGGATCGTTCCGCCTCGATGAGCTGGATTTCGTGCTTCTTCCAGTTCGACGTGCAACCTACCAGAAGCGCGAGCCAAACCACCCACAACCGCCGCATAAGGCCAGTATGCAGTAGCCTACGGGTTAGGAGCAAGCGATCACTGCAAGCGGAGCATCTTGAAATGTCCGCTCATCTGCATGGGAACGACGCTCATCCCGGACGCCACGATGGTGGTGGCATGCAAGTCGCCTCTGATCTGATTCGCTTGGACGTCCTTTGCGAAAAGTTGCACCGCCGACACCAGGTTGCTGGCTGTTTGATCAAGGATCTCGATCGAAAATTTGCCGTCCTTCGATTCCTGCGGGGCTTCGGCAACAAAGTTTTCGGCGGTACGCATGACGACGATACGAAACGTTTGATTCTCCGGCAGTAACTTGAGCGTCGGGGTCGCGCGCTTGAGTGCTTCGAGGGCTTCCTTTGAAGGTACGAGCTCCTTCTGGTCTTTGTTCGTTGCTGCCAGGAGTGCATCGAGCGGTGTACCTTGCGGACGGTCGTATTTCTGAAATCGCCACGCTTCATCCCTCTTGCCGATGCGATAGATGTTCCAGTTGTTGACCAAGCCGTGCGCTGTCTGGGTCTGCAACACGATCAGCCAGGAGCCTTCCAGAGTCGCGGGCAACGTTCCGTAGGTTTGCGTCACACTTTCCGGCGTCGGTGCAACCGCCGGCGACCCCGCCGGCGGCGTGGGCATTTCAGCGAGGCCACAGGCGACGGTGCAAAGAAAGATCAAAGGAATGGAGAGGACAATTCGCATCATACCCGTTCTTCTACCGATTCGATCGTTGCGAGTCACGCCTCGTTGACACGCCCGCAGGGCCGCTGTAGGCAGCCGAAGTCCAAGGAATCGTGGGAGGGAATCCATAATGTCGAGCGTGTCGAACTGGGCTGCACGGCTGGGAGCCGTTGCAGCGGCTGCGTTTGTTGGCGGGCCGTTGTTGGCTCACCTGCAGGTGCTCAGCGCTTTGCACGGGTTCGTTTTGTTTGGCGTCGGTGGGCTGCTGAGCCTGGTCACGACGATCGTCGGTCTGGTGGGCGCGTTTCGCGGCGGCTTCAGCGCCGCACGCGCCGGCCTGGTGACGGGTTTGGTTTTGACCGCCGTCTTCATCCTGAGCGCCGCACGAAGCGGGAACGTGCCGCGTATCAACGACATCACGACCGACGTGAGCAACCCGCCCAAATTTGTCCACGCACAAACGCTCGAGGCCAACCGTAGCCGCGATATGTCTTACCCAGGGGAGAGCTTCGCGCAGCAGCAGCAAGCGGGCTACCCAAACCTGGCGCCGTTGCGTCTTGCGGCGCCACCCGACGATGTGTTCAAGCGTATCGAGACGGTGGCGCGCCAACACCACGATTGGCAGCTGACGCGCGTCGACCCTTCGACGCGCACTCTCGAAGGTATCGCCACGACCTTTCTGTTCCGCTTTCAGGATGACTTCGTCGTCGAGGTCCGATCCGAAGAAAGCGGCAGCGTCGTTCAGATGCGTTCCAAGTCGCGCGACGGCAAGGGTGACGTTGGTGCCAACGCGGCGCGCATCGAGGCGTTGTTTGCCGAACTGAGATGACAGTCGATGGGTCGAGAGGTCGAAGAGTCGAAGCCGGAAACAACAAGGGCGCTGTTGAAGTCCCTTCGACTTCTTGACTTTTCGACTCTTTGACTCGTACGGCTAGACGCCGGCGCTTTTACTTCAAAACAACTTCCTGCAACCGTATCAGCTCTCCGACAGACCACGCCTGAAACGGGCAGCCGCGCGGTGTGAACGGCGGCTCGGCATCGGCGATCTCTGAAACATGCCCGAGGCCGGCGGCTTCGAGATGCTGTAGCAGCGGCGTGACGAAGCGCCGATGCGCCCCACGCTTTACCTCGGACCCGCTGCCGCGCACGCGTACCCAGGCATCGACAAAAGCGCCGAGCAGCCAGGGCCAGACCGTCCCTTGATGATAGGCTGCGTCGCGTTCGCGGACACCGCCTTCGTAGCGCGCGACGTATCCCGGCTCATCGGGGGAGAGCGATCGCAGGCCGAGCGGCGTCAGCAGACGTGCTTCGACCGCGTCGACGACCCGCGTTGCCGTCTCGCCGTCGAGGAGAGCGTAGGGTAGGCCACCGACCGCGAGGATCTGGTTCGGCCGCAGGCGCGCGTCGATGTTCCCCGGTTGGTGATCGACGTCGACGACGTCAGCGAGCCAGCCGCGCTGCGCGTCCCAGAAGCGCCGGCGGAACGCGGCGCTGCCGCGGTCGTATACCGCTGCCCAGCGTTGGTTCCACTGGCTGCCGATGCGCGCCGCGTTGAGCCACAGCGCTTGTACCTCGACCGGCTTACCGATGCGCGGCGTTACGACCCAGTCGCCGATCTTTGCATCCATCCACGTCAGCTGCACGCCGGCGACGCCCGCCGCCAGCAAGCCGTCATCGTCGAGCCGAATTCCGTAGCGAGTGCCGCCTGCGAAACCGCTCAAGATTGCTTCCACGGCGGCTTGCAGGGTACGCAAATCGGCTGCGGCAACACGCTTGCGTGACGACCGGCTTGCGGCGAGGAAATCCTGCAGGGCGACGACGTACCAGAGCGAAGCATCGACCGCGTTGAACTCCGGAGCGCCTGCAGCGTCGGCGAAACGATTCGGCAGCATTCCTTCGGAGACGGTGCCCGCCCATTCGAGCAGGATCTCGCGTGCCGTATCCAGCCTGCCCGTGGCGATGCAGATGCCGCGCATGGCGATGAAGGTGTCGCGTCCCCAGTCCGTGAACCACGGATATCCCGCGACGATGGTCTTGCCCGTATGGCGCTGAACGACATACGCATCGGCGGCCCGATGCACCGGTGTCGCGAAGGCAGCGCGACGTTGAATCTCGATCGTGTGCAGGCGTTTGACGTACGACGCCGCGCCGGAGCGGGCCGGGAAGGGTGCCTTGCCGCCGATTTCGGCGCCGAGAATCCACACTGCTTCGCCGCTCGACAGGTCCCAACGCAGTACTCCCGGCGTGG
>JACQEN010000231.1 GCA_016200585.1 Deltaproteobacteria bacterium | reverse complement strand
GTGCGCGATGTGCCGACGAAATCGTTGACGAGTCGTGCAGCGATGTGGCGGTCGTTGACCTGGAGATACTCGAGCTGGCGGTCGACGTGAAACTCGATCAGCGGTTGCATGCCGAAGCCGGCGACGCTGTGATCGGCATAGGCCAGACGGGTCGCGTGATCGAAGGCGGCACGAATTTCGTCCCACGAGAACGCGCAGCCGGCAGCGCCGTAAAGCGCGGCAAAACGTTCGAGCCAATGCAGCCCGGGGGCATCGAGCGTGCCTCCGAAATCGAAACAAACGGCGCGAATCTTCATTGCCTGGCATGTAAGCAAGGGGTCGATGGCCGGGCAAGGAGACGTGGCGACTCCGCGCATGGCGATAGGACGAGCGCCCGTTTGACAAAGCATTGCTCGCCGGGAATTGTCAGTCGACTCAAGACCACGGGAGTAGGGTGAAGGAAATGTATGGCGCGTCCGCCTGAGCTATCCGCCCGTACGCGGGCCAAGAACCTCGACGTTTTGTCGCGCGAGCCGTTCGATTTGCTGGTCATCGGCGGCGGCATTACCGGCGCCGGAATCGCGCGCGAAGCGGTGCTGCGCGGGCTGCAGGTGGCGTTGGTGGAGCGCCGTGACTTCGCGTGTGGCACCAGCAGCCGTTCCTCGAAGTTGATCCACGGCGGCTTGCGCTACCTGGCGCAGGGGGACGTTGCCCTCGTCATGGAAGCGGCCAACGAACGACGCTCGTTGCGCCGCATCGCGCCGCATCTGGCGCGACCGATCCACATGCTGGTTCCAGTGCACGGGCGCTCCGGTTACGTCACGATCAGCGCCGGCCTCTTCACCTACGATCGCATGGCGCGCGTTCTCAAAGAGGAACGTAATCGCATGCTCGGGCGTGACGAAACCCTCAGTCTCGAACCGACGCTGCGCAGCGATCGCATCTACGGTGCGGGTTTGTATTACGAGTGTCTTACGGACGATGCCCGTCTGGTCATCGAAAACATCAAGGCCGCGGCAGCGCTCGGTGCCGTGGTCGCCAACTACGCCGCGGTCACCTCCTTACTCGAGGAAGGCGGAAAGCTCGTTGGTGCTACGATTCGCGACGAGATTGGCGGTGGAGACCTTGCGGTGCGCGCCAAGGTGGTGGTGAATGCGGCCGGACCTTGGGTCGACGACTTGCGCCTGATGGAGGGCGAAGGCGAGAAGCGTCGGTTACATCTCACCAAGGGGATCCATCTGACACTGCCGTTCGATCGCTTGCCGGTTGGGCGTTGCGTGGTGATGAATGCCGCCGACAAACGCTCGGTCTTCGCCATCCCGCGCGGCAAGGTGGTGTATCTGGGAACCACCGATACCGACTACGAAGGCCGCTACGACGATCCGCCGATTACCGCCGACGACGCTCAGTACTTGCTCGATGCGGCGAACTCGACGTTCGATGTCGAGCGCCTCGGCTTCGACGACGTCATCGGAGCCTGGGCAGGGTTACGGCCGCTGTTGCATCAGGAAGGCAAGAAGCCGTCGGAGATCTCGCGCAAAGATGAGGTCATGGTCGGGCCGACCGGATTGATCTCCATGGCCGGCGGCAAGCTGACGACGTACCGCAAGATGGCCGAACGCGTGGTGGGCATGGTCACCGAGCGCTTACAGGCGTTGGGCGAGACTTTGCCCGAGAAACGAGGCGACAGCGAAACGACGCCGCTGAGTGGCGGTGAAACCGGCGACGACGTCGACGCCTTCATTCAGCGATTGAAAGTGCGCTGGCCACGCGTCAGCGCGGATCTCGTCGAGCGCATGATCCAGGTGTACGGCAGTAACGGCGAACGGATGGTCGAAGCGATGGCCAACGATCCGCAGCTGGCACGCCGCTGCGGTGCCGACTCGGCGCTGACGGTGAGCGAGGTTGCCTACGCCGTGCGCGAGGAGATGGCTATGACCCTGAACGACTTTCTCGAACGGCGCTCGCGCCTGTTCCTGTGGGATCCGAACAATGGATTGAACGTGGCCGCAGACGTTGCTCGGCGCATGGGCAATTTGCTGGGTTGGGATGCAAGTCGCGTCGATGCCGAGGTCGAGGCGTATCGCAAACATGTTCACGACGTGAAGTCGTTCGCCACCTCGTCCATCCCCGAGGCGCGGGTGGCTCATGGCTGATCCGACCATCGAAGAACACCGCAAAGCATTGGCGGGAGCGGTCGGCAACGATGCCGTACGCTGGGACGCCGAGAGCCTCGCCGCGCACCGCCGTGACTACTGGTTTCTCAATGTTCTGCGAGCACAGCGTGGACGTCTCAGCAACGACGCACTGTGTATCGTCAGCCCGACTTCGGTCGAACAGATCCAAACGGCGCTGCGCTACGCCAACCAGCAACGCCTGCCGGTCGTACCGTTCGGTGCCGGTTCGGGCGTATGCGGCGGCGTGCAGCCGGATGCGAGGTCGATCGTCATCGACATGCGCCGTATGGACCGCATCGTCGAGCTCAACGAGACCGCGCTCACGGTTCGCGTTCAAGCCGGCAAGATGGGCAACCTCTTCGAATCGGAGCTCAACACGGCGGGATACTCGGCGGGGCATTTCCCGCAGTCGATCGACGTCTCGACCGTGGGCGGCTGGGTGTCGACGCGTGCCGCCGGCCAGTACTCGACGCGCTACGGCAACATCGAAGATATGTTGCTGGCGTTCGAAGCCGTACTGCCGGATGGCCGTGTCGTGCGCACGCGCGTCGGGCCGCGGTCGGCAACCGGTCCCGACCTGCGCCATTTCTTTCTCGGCGCCGAAGGAACATTGGGTGTGCTGACTGAAATCACCCTGCGCATCTTCCCGCGCCCCGAAAGCATGGTGGCGCAGGCGTTCAGCTTTGCGACCATCCACGACGGGCTCGAAGCCATACGCTTGTTCATGCGTGCCGGCTGGCGGCCGCCGGTCGTACGTTTGTATGACGGCATCGAAACCGCGCGCCTGTTCACCGCCGTCAGCAAGGGTGACAACTGTCTGATGCTGCTGGTGTCCGAAGGGCCGGAAGCGCTGACGGCAGCCGAGAGCAGCGCCTGTGCCGGGATCTGTGCGGTTCAAGGTGGCGAGTCGGTCGGTCGCGAGCCGGTCGATCGCTGGCTCTCGGAGCGCAATCATGTGCCGCACTTCGACATGTTCATCGAGCGCGGTATCGTCCTCGACACCATCGAAGTGGCGACGACCTGGGACCGTATCCACGACCTCTACCGCGAGGTGATCGCTGCGCTGCAACAGGTGCCCGGGATCATGGTGGCGTCAGGCCACAGCTCGCACAGTTACGCTCAGGGCACGAACATCTATTTCACCTTCGCGGCGCGCCCGGAAGATCCGTCGAAGGAAGAATCGACGTACCTCGAATGCTGGAAGCAGGCGATGGAAGCGACCCTGCGTTGCGGCGGTACGATTGCGCATCACCACGGTGTCGGACGATTGCGTGTACCGTGGATGGCACGCGAGCTCGGCACCGGCGCCGAGTTGCTGCGCCAGCTCAAGCGGGTCTTCGATCCGAATGGAATCATGAACCCGGGGGTGTTGATTCCGGTAGACTCGGGAAAGTCGAAAGGTTGAGAAGTCGAGAAGTTGGGAAGTTGAAAAGGATTGACTGTCTTATGACCTTTGCCTTTTCGACCTTCGACTCTTCGACTTCCCATCCGTAAGCCATGCCCTACATCCTAGCCATCGACGAAGGTACCACCGGTGTGCGGGCGCATGTCTTCGATGAGTCCAGCACGTTGCGTGGGGCCGCCTATCTGGAGCTCAGCCCGTCGTATCCGCGGCCGGGTTGGGTCGAGCTCGATCCCGAGGACATCTGGCTGCGGACGCTGAAAGTCTGCGAGCAAGCACTCGAGGCGGCGTCGCTGAAGCCCGGTGACCTGCACGGCCTCGGCATCTGCAATCAGCGTGCGACGACTTTGGTTTGGGAGCGTGCCAACGGGCGACCGGTGTACCCGGCCATCGTCTGGCAGGACACGCGTACGGCGGAACGCGTGCCAGAGCTGCTCGCCGCCGGCGTCTTCACCAACGCCATGGCGTCGGCATCGAAGCTCGAGTGGATTCTGCGCAACGTTCCCAATGGCTTCGAGCGCGCCGCCGATGCAAAGCTGTGTTTCGGTACCGTCGACACCTGGCTTTTGTGGAAGCTCACCGGTGGGGCGGTGCACGCGACGGACTCATCGAACGCGTCGTGCACGACCTTGTACGATGCGATGCAGGATGCGTGGGACACCAACGCGCTCGACATTCTCAAGGTGTCGCCGGCGATCATGCCGTCGATTCGGTCTTCCAGTCAGATCTACGGCGAGACGGCGAAAGCAGCATTCGGTGCGGCGGTGCCGGTCGCCGGCATGGCCGGCGATCAGCAAGCTGCCATGTTCGGCGAGATGTGTCTCGAGCGCGGCGCGGTGAAGATTACCTATGGAACGTCGGCGATGGCGGACATGAATACCGGCGACCTGCCGGTGTTCTCGACTCGCGGCGCCTACCCGACGATCCTGTGGAGCCTGAACGGTCAGCGTGCCTGGGGTCTAGAGGGCACGACCATCACCGCCGGTGCCGCGGTGCAGTGGCTGCGCGACGGCCTGGGCGTATTGCGCAGTCTCGACGAATGCGACGCGCTGGCTGCGTCGGTGCCCGACGCGGGGGGTGTGTGGGCGGTGCCCGCGTTTCAGGGTCTGGGCACGCCGCACATGGACCCGAACGCTCGCGCCGTTGTCGGCGGTCTGTCGCGTGGCAGTACGCGCGCCCACGTCGTGCGCGCCGTGCTCGAAGGCATCGTCTATCGCAGCCGCGAGGTGTTGGAGACCTTGCTCGGGGACTCGGGCATTGCGCCACCGCAACGGTTGCGGGTGGACGGTGGCGCCGCCGCCAACGATTTCCTTCTGCAGCACCTGGCCGACGTGATCGGCATTCCGGTCGAACGCCCGCAGTCGGTGCAAGCATCGGCCCTCGGCGCCGCCTACCTTGCCGGTCTCGCCGTCCAGACCTGGAAAGGCGTCGACGAGCTCAAGAAGATCTGGCGCCCCGGCCGTGTCTTCGAACCGCGCTGGACTGCCGACCAACGCGACGCAACGTTTCACGGTTGGCAGAAGGCGGTTGCGACCGCGCGCGAGCGGGCCGTCTAACGGCAACCAAAGCCTAGGCCGCGGCCGTCGGCTGGCGGCGCTGCGCCATGAACGAGAAAAACTCCTTGGCCTCGCGCAGGCGGCGTTGCATCACCTGGCGGTCGCGCAGCATATCCTTGACGATGCGCAGGATCGGCCGCGGTCGCAGATAGAAGGCGCGGTAGAAGCGTTCCAGTGCGGCGTGCATCTCGGCCGACGATAACCCGTCGTACGACAGCACGGCTTCTTGGATGCCGCCGTCCTGCACCAGATTGCGCTCGCGTTCACGCCCCAACCAGCCGTTGTCCATCGCCTGCTTGTACAGCTCGGTGCCGGGGTAGGGTGCGGCGAGCGATACCTGCAGGCTGTAGGGATCGATCTGCTTGGCAAACTCCAACGTGCGCTCGATCGAATCGCGCGTTTCTCCCGGCAGGCCGATGATGAAGGTGCCGTGCACCAGGATGCCCAGGCGGTGACAGTCCTTCATGAACTCGACGGCACGATCGACGCGTGTGCCTTTGCGGATGTTGTTGAGGATCTCCTGGTTGCCGGTTTCGAAACCGACGAGCAGCAAGCGCAGGCCGTTGTCCTTCATGACTTTCAGGGTCTCGTACGGCACGTTGGCTTTGGCGTTGCAGGACCACGTCAGACCGACCTTGCCGAGGCCGCGGGCGATTTCCTCAGCGCGCGATCGGTCGTCGGTAAACGTATCGTCGTCGAAGAAGAACTCGCGCACTTGCGGAAACAGCTTGTAGGCGTGCGCCATCTCGGCGACGACGTGCTCGGCACTGCGGGTGCGGTAGACGTGTCCGGCGAT
Source organism: Deltaproteobacteria bacterium (assembly GCA_016200585.1). GTDB lineage: Bacteria > Desulfobacterota > Binatia > HRBIN30 > HRBIN30 > JACQEN01. The sequence continues at coordinate 7,790 of JACQEN010000231.1, read as the reverse complement.
GGTTTGCGGCCACAGACAGAACGAGCACTTCGAACGACAGCCGCGACCGGTGTACAGCGAAACGTACGGATGTTGCAGGTAGCCGATGTAGTAGTTTTCGATCTTCAGATGCTTGGCGTAGACGTCGGTGACGTAGGGGAAGGCGTCGAGGTCGTGAATCGGCGGGCGCATGGCGGTGCGGTGAATCGCGCCGTCCGCGTCGCGGTAGGCGATCCCGGCGACCGCGGCGAGCGGCTTGCCGTCGGCGATGTCTTTCACCGCGTAATCGAACTCGCCCAGGCTGACGAAATCAACCGCCGGTGCTTGCGCCAGCGTATCATCCGGCAACACCATGGTGTGCGCGCCGACGAAGCCGATTCGCACTCCCGGCATCGCCGCCTTGAGCTGTTGAGCGATTTCACCGTCGGAGCGTACGGAAGGCGTCGACGTATGGATGACGATGAGCTCGCAGCCCTTGGCGCGGCGAATCACGTCGTCGATAGTCAAGCCGTCGGGCGGTGCATCAATCAATAGACTGTCGGGCAGCAGAGCCGCCGCCTGAGCCAGCCACGTTGGATACCAGAAAGAACGTATCTCACGGCGCGCTTGGTAACGTGAGCCCGCCCCCCCATCGAAATCGTCGAAGGAGGGTGGCTGCAGAAATAAAGTCTTCATCGACACTTCAACCTCCGCGGCAGGCAGGCGACCCTAACGGAGGTCATCAGGGGGATCAAGACCGCTAGGGTCCGCGTTGGTGGATCGGTAGCAAGTCGAGAGAGTCGAAGAGTCGAAGAGTCGAACATCTTCAGGTGTCGACTCCGCCGGACATCAACCCTTCAACTTTCGACTTCTCGACTCTTCGACCTTTTGACCCCTCGACTTCTCAACCGAATTACTTTTTCACGTTCACCACCTGCATGGCGGTGAACTCTTTGTAGCCCCAGGGGCCGTTTTCGCAGCCGATGCCGCTCCATTTGGCGCCGCCGAACGGCGTGAAGGGCAAGATGTCCATGTGGTGGTTCACCCAGCCGGTGCCCGAGTCGAGCTCCTGCGCCAGTGCTTCGCCGCGTTGCAAGTCCGACGTCCAAATGGATCCGCCGAGACCGAAGTGCGTGCGGTTCGCTTGCTCCAAAGCGTCGTCAACGTGTTTGTACTTGATGATCGGCAGCGCCGTGCCGAACTGTTCCTCGTCGACCAGGCGCATACCCTCGCGCGCTTCGGTAACGATGGTCGGCGGGTAGAAGTAGCCCGAGCTTTCAAGACGGCAGCCGCCGGTCTGGACCTTGGCGCCGTTCTGGCGAGCGTCCTCGACGAGGCTCATGACCTTGTTGAGCTGCATTTCGTTGTTGATCGGTCCGAGCTGGGTTTCGGGGTAGAGCCCATTGCCGACGCGCACCGTCTTGGCGCGTTCGATCAAGCGATCGACGATCGGCTGGTAGACTTTCTCGTGCACGTAAAGCCGCTTGACCGCCGTGCAGACCTGGCCGGAGTTCTGAAAGGCGCTCCAGAACAAGCCGTCGGCGACCTGATCCGGATTGGCGTCGTCGAGGACGATTGCCGGGTCGTTGCCACCGAGCTCGAGGGTGACGCGTTTCAAGTCGTCGGCGGCAGCGGCCATGATCTTCTTGCCGGTTCCGACGCTGCCGGTGAACGAAATCTTGCGCGGCACGGGATGAGCGGTCATCAACGCGCCGAGATCGTTGCCGCCGCTCACCACGTTGAGCACACCGGCTGGGAGGATATCGCGCAGAATGTCCGCAACCATCAGCGACGTGATCGGCGTGTAGGGCGACGGCTTGGCCACCACCGTGTTGCCGGCGAGGAATGCCGGTGCCAGTTTCCACGACAGCAGAATCACCGGGAAATTCCACGGCAGGATGGCGGCGACGACACCCAGCGGCTTGCGCACGATCCGGATGCGCTTCTCGCCGTCGTCCTGCAGGATCTCCGGTTCGATCTGCAAGTTTGCAAAGTAGCTGAACCACATGGAAGCGCCGAAAACCTCGCCCATGGCGGCGCTCAGCGGCTTGCCTTGTTCTTGCGAAAGGACATTGGCGATATCGTGCACCCGGCTTTGGATGGCTGCTGCGCACTCGTTGAGCTTTTGCCGCCGGAACGCTTCGTCCTTGCGCCAGGTGCGAAAGGCCAACGCCGCCGCTTCCATGGCCTCGTCGATATGTGCTTTGGAAGCGCGTGGAACCGCAGCGAACGACTCGCCGAAGGCGGGATTGATCACCGGATCTTGATCGCTCGTGGTAACGGACTTGCCATTGATCAACATCGCATATGAGCTCATGCGGAATCTCCTCTCACTTGGAAGGTGAATACGGCCGGAACTTATCAGCCGTGCAGCGGCGGTCGCAAGGCCGTTGGACAGGCCCCGCGCGGCACGCGATACTGTCACGCTATCATGCTCCGACGATCGGTCCGTGCTGCGACGGCGTTCATCGCCCTGCTTGTTTCTTGTGGTTCGGTTCGCGTAGCCGCGCAGTCCGTGCCGCCTGCGCTTCAACTCCCGGGAGCACCGGCTTTCAGTCCGAGCTTGCAGCAAGAGTTGCGCAGTGCCTGGAAAGCGCAGGCGGGAGCCTCTCAGCCGCGCACATCGCACCTCAACGCCGACGGCTCGCCGCAATATATCAATCGGCTCGTTCTGAGCCGCAGTCCGTATCTGCAGCAACACGCTTTCAACCCGGTGAATTGGTACCCCTGGGGCGACGAAGCCTTCGCGACGGCCAAGCGCGAGAACAAACCGGTCTTCCTGTCGATCGGTTACGCCACATGTCACTGGTGCCACGTCATGGAGCACGAGTGCTTCGAAGAGGAAGCGATCGCCAAGCTGCTCAACGAGAACTTCATCGCCGTCAAGGTCGACCGCGAAGAGCGTCCCGATATCGACGCCGTTTACATCGCTGCCGTGCAGCGCATGACCGGGTCGGCGGGTTGGCCGCTGAGCGTCTTCCTGACGTCCGATCGCCAACCGTTCTATGGCGGAACCTACTTCCCACCCGAGGACGCGGGGAACCGTCCGGGCTTTCCAAAGTTGCTGAAGATGCTCAAAACGGCCTGGGACACCAAGCGCGACTCGGTCGTCGAAGCGAGTACGGAGATCACCAAAGCGGTGCGCGACGCTGCCAACATGTCGCCGGGGGGGACGCTGGACGAGGTCGTCTTGCTGCGCGCCGCCGCCCACTTTGCGACGATGTTCGATCCGGTCAACGGCGGATTCGGCAAGGCCCCCAAATTCCCACAAGCGCACGTGTTGCGGTTCTTGTGCCGTTATTCCTACCGGACGGGCGATGCGGTGGCTCAGAACATGGCCTTTGCAAGCCTCGATCACATGGCGCGCGGTGGCATGAATGACCTGATCGGCGGTGGCTTCCACCGTTACTCGACCGATGCCGAATGGCGCGTGCCGCATTACGAGAAGATGCTCTACGACCAGGCGATGGATGCGCAAGCGTATCTCGAGGCCATGCGTGCCAGTGACGGCGCTGCGTTCCGCGACACGCCGCGCGAGATCTTCACCTATGTGCTGCGCGACATGACGTCGCCGGACGGTGCGTTTTACACGGCGGAAGATGCCGACAGCGGTGGTGAGGAAGGCCGCTTCTACACGTGGACACGCAAAGAGCTCGTCGGCGTGTTGGGGCCGCAAGATGGGCCGCTGTTTGCCGATCTTTTCGGAATGAACGATTCCGAAGTTCCGCAGCCGCTCACCCTTGCGGTGAACACCGCCGATTTTCTCAAGCAACGCAAGATCAATCCTCAGCAGTTCGTCAGAACCATGGCGAAGATGCGCGTCGGCCTGATGTCGGAGCGCTTGAAACGACCACGGCCGGCGCGCGACGACAAGATCATCACCGCTTGGAACGGGCTGATGATTGCCGCGCTCGCCGACGGCGCCAAGACCCTGCACGACGAGAACCTCGCCGTCGCCGCGGCCCGTGCCGCCGACTTCGTGCTGACGCACCTGCAGCGCGATGGTCGCTTGCTGCGTGTCTATCGTGGTTCGGCGGGAACGATTCCGGGGTATCTCGACGACTATGCCTACCTGATCCACGGGTTGCACGAGCTGTACGAAGCCACGTTCGAGTCGCGCTGGTTGCTCGAGGCGGATCGTCTGAGCCGCGAGATGATCCGGTTGTTCGACGACCCGGCTACGGGCGCTCTGCGCTATGCGGCCGACGATCACGAGAAGCTGATCGCTGCGAGCAACTCGCTCGAAGACCAGGCCCTGCCGGCGCCGCAGTCGGTTGCCGCCTACGAGCTCCTGCGTCTCGGCCGTTTGACGATGAACAAGGCGTACGAAAGCCGCGGCCGCGCGTTGCTGGCGCTCAACGGCGCCGATGTCGAGCAGTCTCCGACGGCATACGCCTTTCGCCTGATGGCACTCGACTTCGCCATCGGGCCGACGCAGGAGATCGTGCTGGCGGGCGCGCGCAACGATCCCAAGATCAAAGGCCTCGCCACGACGCTCTACAGTTTGTACGCTCCCCGCGCCGTCGTCGCACTGCACGATGCCGACGACAAGAAGATCGAGCAACTGGTTCCGTTCCTACGCCAACAAAACATGGTGGGAGGCAGGGCCACGGCGTACGTTTGCGAGAACTATGTTTGCAAGCTGCCGACGAGCGAGGTCGAAAAGCTACGCTCCCTGGTGCTGGCGATCCGCGATTCTCAAGCCAAGGCGGACAAGGCTGCCGGGGAGCAGCACACATCGCCGCCTGCTCCGGCCCCGCTCCCATAGGATTCCGATCAAGCCCTGTAACCTTTTTCCGCCCGTCATCGTGAGAAGGGCAGGAGGACAGAGTTGATGACGCAAACGTCGAAGATCTCGGCACCGATCGTGGTCGTTGGCGGTGGCCTGGCCGGGTTGACTGCGGCGGTGATTCTCGGCCGCGCCGGGCGAAGAGTCGTGCTCTACGAAAAGGCCAAGGCCCTCGGCGGTCGAGCCCAAACCCAAGGGCGCGCGGGATATCGCTTCAACATCGGTCCGCACGCGCTTTATCGCGGTGGTGCGGCGCGACGCATTTTTGCGGAGATGGGACTGAGCTTCGCCGGCGCCGCGCCGCGCCCCGCCGGCGGTTTCGCCGTCTCCGGCGGTCGCAAGCATGCCCTGCCCGGTGGATTCGTTTCGTTGCTGACGACCAGCCTGCTTCGTCTTCCCGGAAAGATCGAGCTGGCACGCCTGATGGGAACGTTGCCGAAGCTGCGCCCGAGCGCAGCGGAAGGGCTGACGTTGCGGCAGTGGACCGAGCAGCAGCTGCGACAACCAAACGTCCGTGCCCTCGTGCAGGCACTGGCGCGACTGTCTACCTACACCAACGCCCCCGACCGCTTGAGTGCGAGCGTTGCGCTCGAACAGCTGCAACTGGCTTTGTCGCAGAACGTCGACTACCTCGATGGCGGATGGCAGGTGATGGTCGACGCCCTACGCCACGCGGCTGACGCAGCCGGTGTCCGGGTTGAAAGCGGCCGGCGTGTCGTAGCGGTCGAGCACGATGACGCGTTGCGCGGTGTGCGCCTGGCGGATGGCGAAACCGCCGCGGCCGAGGCGGTGATTCTGGCCATGGCTCCCGATGAAGCCGCCGAGCTGATGCCCGGGTCCGCGTCGTTGCGCGCCTGGGCGCAAGCGGCGTTGCCGATCCAGGCGGCTTGTCTCGATCTGGCTCTGTCGAGCCTACCGCAACCGCGTGCGACCTTCGCCCTCGGAATCGATGCGCCGCTCTATCTGTCCGTGCACTCCGCGGTCGCCAAGTTGGCGCCGCAAGGCGGTGCGTTGATTCATGTGGCCAAGTATCTCGATCCGACGACGGCCAGCGCGGCGAAGGACGATGAGGCGGAGCTCGAACGGCTGATGGATCTGGTCCAGTCAGGCTGGCGCCAGGTCGTCGTCGACCGACGCTTCCTGCCGAGTATGACCGTGTCGCACGCGCTGGTGGAAGCGAAGAGGGGCTTCGCCGGACGGCCCGGACCCGCGGTGCCGGGAATCGCCGGCGTGCTGGTCGCGGGCGATTGGGTCGGGTCGCAGGGCTTGCTGCTCGACGCCAGCATTGCCAGCGCCAAACAAGCGGCGGAACGCCTGCTCGCGGCGGCGCCGGCGCAGGCCGCGGCAGCTTGAGCGGGTTGACGTTTGCAGGTCGGCGCTTGATGGTTGCGGGCAAAGCGAAAATCATCAATTACCAATCGTGCCTCTCTTGGTGTTGAGCGATGATCTTGGCCGATCCGAATCCGCTGCACTCGGAAGCGTTCAAGGCGCACGAGCGTTTTCTGTGGGGGCTGTCGTATCGGATGACCGGATGCGCGGCCGATGCCGACGACGTGCTGCAGGAGACTTTCATTCGGGCGCTGGAACACGTGCCGGGTGGCGACAGCGCCTCGTGGCGGCCGTGGCTGGTGCGGGTCGCGATGAATCTCAGTCGCGACGTGCTGCGGCGGCGTAAACGCGGCAGCTACATCGGACCGTGGCTGCCGTCGCCGATTGAAACCGGAGAGGAAGAGGCTCTGCCGGCGTACGAGCCCCTCGTCGATGGGCAGCTCACCACAGAGGGTCGCTACGACCTTCTGGAGAGCGTTTCGTTTGCCTTCTTGTTGGCGCTCGAAGCGCTGACGCCGCGCCAGCGCGCGGTTCTCCTGCTCATGGAAGTCTTTGACTATACGGTGCTGGAAACCGCGAGCGCTTTGGAGATGTCGCCCGCCAACGTCAAGGTGACGCATCATCGGGCGCGCAAAACCATGGCGGCCTACGATCGTGAACGCCGGCCGCCGACGCGCGCGTTGCAGGAACGAACGCGGGAGGTCCTCGGGCGCTTCGTTGCGGCCTTGAACGGGCATGACGTTGGCGCCGTCGAAGCTCTGTTGGCGGAGTCGGTACGCAGCCTGAGCGACGGCGGCGGTGAGTTCTTCGCTGCCAGAGTTCCGATTGATGGCCCGAAGCGCGTCGCACGCTTCTACTGGAACGTGACTCAACGCCGCTCTTCCGACTCTATTCTGCAGGTACAGATGCTCAACGGGCTGCCGGCGGTCGTCGTGACCTTTAGACAGGGTCACCGCGGCGAACCGCCATACACGGCGATGCAGTGCCTGATGGACGACGCCGGCCGCATCACCCGCATCTACGCCGTGCTTGCAACCCGCAAACTGAGCGCCGTCAGCTTGCCTTCGGCGTGAGACGGGCTTGGCGCAATGCGAGTCAGGGGGCGCCATCCTTTCCGGCGCCGTCTCGAAGGGTGTCTTCTGCCAAGACGCCGCTCATCCGTTCGACTGCGCGAAATCGGCGCGGTATGAGTGGAATGCGCCGAGGAGGACCGTATGACCGACACGACCCGCAAGCGCTTGCTGCAAGCGGTGCTGCTTTTGACAGCCGGATTTCTGGTATTGGTTCTGCCGTTCATGTTCGACCTATGGCCTGCCGGCTTCCGCTGGGCCCACCCGGCGATGCACCCGGCGTACGAGCGGATGATCATCGCGATCTATTTTTCTCTCGGCTTGTGCCTGGTGCCGGCGGCGCTCGATCCGCAGCGGCATCGCATCCTCATCGACTTCACGATCGTATCGAGCCTGCTGCACGGCGCTGTGATGACCTACGACTCCTTTGCCCAAGAGCATGAGATGATGCACCTCGTCGGCGACGTGCCGGTTCTGTTTGTGCTGGCGGCGCTGCTCATCTGGTTGCACCCGAGTCGGCTCGGACACGACGGTGTCTTGTGACGGTGTGATTGGCGTTGTGCGGCGGACACCATGTCTCTACCCCCTGGATTCGCAGCCATCGATTTCAACGCCTACCACGAGTCGCAGCTGCCGGCGCTGCT
>JACQEN010000237.1 GCA_016200585.1 Deltaproteobacteria bacterium | reverse complement strand
CGTTCGAGGTCGAGCCAAACCGAACAGCCGCTGAAGCCGAGATGGCCGACGGAGCTCGACGAAAAGTGTTTTCCCGAGCTCGACCCGCTTGGCGAAGGTGAATCCCAGCCCAGGCACCAGGTCGAACCGCGTACGGTTCCGTCGCGCGTCCAGAATTCCCGGATGACTCTTTGCGGAATGAACTGGCCGACGTTGCGGTAGCAATCCTTCAAGCGGCAGAGCAGCAGGTCGAGATCCTTGGCGTTGGAGAACAGGCCGGCGTGGCCGGCGACGCCACCCATGGCGTAGGCGTTGTCGTCGTGCACTTCGCCGCAGAGGATCTTCTTGCGCCACGGACACCTCTCCGTGGGCGCGATCATCTCGGTGATCGGTTCGAGGCGGCGGGCGCGCAGCATCCACAGGTCGACGAAAGCGGTCGAGCGCAGGCCGAGGGGACGGAAGATGCGTTCATGGCAGAAGCGGTCGAGACTCGTGCCGCTGACCTCTTCGATCGCGGCGCCAATCAACATGAATCCCAGATCGCTGTAGAGCGCTTCCGTTCCTGGCGCGTTCTCCGGGCGTTCGCGGTGAATGAGTTGATAGACGTACGCCTTGGCGGCCGGGCTGCCGACGAAATTGATGCGTCCCTCTTTGCGCTCCATGGCCAAGACGTCTTTGAAGTACGGCCGCCAGGCCGGCAGCCCGGAACAATGACTGAGCAGATGGCGGAAGGTGACGTGGATCTTTCCGTGCACACCGAAGTTGTGGAAGAAGCGTGAGACACGGTCGTCAAGACGAATCTTGCCTTCTTTGACGATCAGCATCATGGCGACGCTGGTGGCGAAGGCTTTGGTCAGCGAGGCGACGTCGTAGATGGTGTCTTCATGCAGGGGCGTGACGTCGGGGAGGAGGCTGCGATGGCCGAAGGCACGCTGGTAGAAGAACTGCGTTCCCTCGCGCACCAGCAACACCGCGCCGGGGAAGACGCCTCGTTCGACGGCTTCTTCCATGGCACGTTCGACGTCTGTGAACGGCGTGGTCACAGGGTAGGTGACTCCAGCAAAGCCAGCCGCTCGCCCGCCAGCCGGGCGCGCACTCCGAACGGCAAGGTGAAAGCCCCGGCACCATGGCCGCTGGGGAATCCGAAGACGACGGGATACTTGGCGCCGACAAACGCCTCCGCGATGACGTCGCGCACGCTGACGCGCTCTCCTTCTCCGGCCGTGCAGCCGGACATCTCCCCGAAGATGACGCCGGCCACGTCGTCGAGGGCGCGCGCTTGTCGTAGTTGGGTCAGCATACGATCGATGCGGAAGGGCTTCTCGTTGACGTCTTCGAGGAAGAGAAGAACGCCGCGTGTGTCGACGGCATACGGTGTGCCGAGCGCCGACACGACCACCGATAGGCAACCGCCGGCAAGCGGTCCTTCGGCGGTCCCGGGTTGAATGATCTCAGGTGCTACTTCGTACCAGCCGCAGCGTTCGCCGCTGAGCATGGCGAGCAGCGAGGTGGCACCGTGCGGTTGCACCGGCAAGTTGGTGATCATCGGCCCGTGGAAGGTGACGAGATCGGCGCGTTGCACGAAGTGGTTCAGCAGAAACGAAATGTCGCTGTGGCCGGCAAAGATCTTGGGGCTCGCGCGAACGATGTCGAGATCGAGCAATGGCAACAGGCGGCCGGAACCGTAGCCGCCCCTTGCGGGAAGGATCGCTTTGACCTCGGGGTCGCGGAGCATGGTGTAGAGATCGGTCAGCCGCTCGCGGTCGCTTCCGGCGAGGTAGCCCGCACGCTTCGTGGTCGACGGGCCGAGACGAACCCGGAACCCGGCGCCTTCGAGTACCCCGATTCCGGCAGCCAGCTGTGATTCATCGACCGCTGCCGCGGGCGATATAACTCCGATGAGATCACCGCTACGCAGCGGCGCTGGTTTTCTCGGCATTCGTACTCCGAACCGGACCTTGCTGCCTTCGGGTCCTACTCCTCGATGGCACGCATGGCGACAACAGCTCGGGCTGTATGTTGAGATGATAGAAAGCGTTCGACCATCGATCGTTCCTCCTGCGCCGTTATACATGAGCCGCACCGCCGTGGGCAGAGCTCACTCGATGAGAAACCTTTCGTGCTCTTCCACGTTCAGTGAACGAGTTACTGGTGTCTGCGCTGTGCGTCGTATATCCAACAGATGCTGCCTCGCAAGCGCGCGAGCCGTAGAAGGAGTCGCGAATGTACTACGTTCCAAGACAGTGGGTGCGAATCATGCTTGTGCCTGCAGCCGCAGTGGCTGCATTTCTGTGGGCGTCGGCACCGCTGCAAGCGATCGATTGCTTGATCTTCCTGCCGGCGTTCCAGCAAGGGGTGAGCGATGTGGACATCGCCAGAAGCGCCGGCCTGCCGGTTGGTATTGTCTCGTCGTGCCGAGCCGAGCTCAGCCGACCGATTCACCTCGATCCGGCCGGGCCGCCGCCGTCCGGTGCCGTCGGTCCGCCACCGTTCGGCGCCGCAGGTCGGCCGCCGCTCGGCGCTGCTGGGCCGCCGCCGTCGGGTGCAGCCGGGCCGCCGCCGATCGGCAGAGACGTCAGACGGCTACCGTAAGCGATGCGACCGAGTCGACAGTCAAGAGTCGACAGTTGCTGTCGCCTTGAACTGTCGACCGTAGACTGTCGACTCTCGACTAGTTCAGGTCAAGATTAGCCTTGAAGTGACATAAAAACCTCACCGCAGCAGCTCGCCAAACCACCGAGTGTGGCAAATCAAAGCCCATTGAAAATGAGCTCTCCGTTTCCGGCCATTTCACACCCTGAGCCTTCTCTTCTCTGCGTCTTCGCGCCTTTGCGGTGAAATCTTTTGTCAGATTAGGGTTAACCGAAGATCCAGGCGCGTTTGCGCGGCGCCCCGGGAGGCTTGTAGTCATGCCGCGCCTGCGTCAGCGATTCGTTGAGTGCTTCCAGTCTCTCGCGTTGGCGTTCCTCGAATTCGGTAAGCTGGCGCTGGCGCTTCTCCTGAAACACTTCGAAATCGTGCGCCCACTGGTCGTAAAACGTGTGCAACGACTGCGCCACGTAGTTGCGCATCGAGCTCGTCACCACCGTCGAACCGTTGCAGAAGGGGCAGTAGAAGACGACGCCGCTGCGGAAGTGGCGGAAGGCAACCGCGTAGCTGCCTTTGCAATGATGGCACTCGATCGGCACTTCCCACTCCTCGATGGTCGGGATGTTGAGCGTCGACATTTCCATCGCCGGAGCTGCCGCCGGCGCCGCGGCTGGAACGGGGGCAGGAGCAGCGGCGGCAGTGGGTTTGGCGGTGGCCGCCGGCGCTGCTTCACCGGCAGTGCTGGCAGCGCCGCCGCCACCTTCCTTGAAGCGTGAGGGGAAGCCGTCGGCGAAGGTTTTGTCCGGATGCAGCTCGCGCGCCCGGACGATCAACGCGTCCTCGGATTCCGGACGCTGCGGGTCAGGCACGCAGCAATCAACCGGGCAAACGACAGCGCAGGCTTCTTGATCGAAGAACCCGACACACTCGGTACACTTCTCGGGGACGATGTAGAAAATGTCGTTGGACAGCGGCGGATGCATGACGCCGTTGAGCTCGTATTCGACACCGCCCTGATAGATGGCAGTGTTGGGGCACTCGGGCTCACACGCCCCGCAGTTGATGCACTCGCTGGTGATGATGGTAGCCATGCGAAGAAGGACCTCCGACTGTTGGCAACGGTACATACCAACGGGGTCGCCCAGCCGCAATCGGATCGACACGTCCGGATACAAGGTTGACTCATCAGACCTCGTTCCATAACTTGCCGCCGATGTTTGGTCGTCGCTTTGTGCTGCTTGTGGCATTGTTGGGAGCGACGGCGTGGACCGCCGGTTGTCCGATGCCTCATACTTTCAAAGGCGCACCTGTCATCGTTCAAGAAAAGGTCGTCGACCTTTCGTATTCGTTTGGCCCGGACACCATCTACTGGCCAACCGGCGAATCGTTCGCGCTGCAACGCACGCATTTCGGCCGTACCCCGGATGGCTACTGGTACGCTTCCAACAACATCTGCATGGCCGAGCACGGCGGTACGCACATGGATGCGCCGATCCATTTCGGCGAAGGCAAGAACACCGCCGACCAGGTGCCGCTCAGTGATTGTATCGGTCCCGCCGCAGTGATCGACGTGCGCGATAAAGTCGCCGCCGACCGCGACTACCGACTCAGCGTGGAGGACATCGCCGCCTGGGAAGGCCAGCACGGCCGCCTGCCGAAAGGGGCCATCGTCGTCATGTACAGCGGCTGGGGGACGCGCTGGGGCAACAAACTGGCGTATCTGGGAACCGACAAGGCCGGCGATGTCGCCAACCTGCACTTTCCCGGCTTTTCCCGGCAAGCGGCGGAGCTCCTTGTGGCGCAACGTGAGATTGCCGCCATCGGCGTCGACACGGCGAGCATCGACCATGGACCGTCGCACGACTTTCCCGTCCATCGGGTCATCAACGGCGCCAACAAACCGGCCTTCGAAAATGTCGCCAACGTCGAGCGGCTGCCGCCCGCAGGCGCCACCCTGATCGCTCTGCCGATGAAGATCGCCGGCGGTAGCGGCGGTCCGACGCGCATCATCGCCTTGCTTCCCTGATGCCCCGGCCGCTGCGCCTACTTACGATCATGAGCGCTTTCCTGTGTCTGGCTTGCGAAGCCTCTCCTCCGGCTGCCGCTCCGCACATCGTTTTCGATGCCGTCGACTTCGATTTTGGACAGACGCAGGGCGGCGCTGCAGTTCGACACGAGTTCACCTTCTACAACGCCGGAGGACGCGATCTTTCCATCAGTGCGGTGCGTGCCAGCTGCAATGACCAAGCTTCTGCCGAGCCGGCGAAGAGCTTCGCGCCCGGTGCCGGCGGACGAATCGTCGTCGACTTGCGTACGGATCAGGTCGGCGGAACGTGCCGGCACTCGGTGACCGTGTACGCCAACGACCCGGCTCAACCGGTGACGAACCTGAGCCTCAACGGCCACGTCGTCAGCGCCGTGAGTGCCAATCCGCCGCAGCTCTACGTCGGCCATCTGCGGCGTGGCCAGGAGGCGCCGTTTCCCGTGTTGCTGACGCTTGCCGAATCCGTGCGGTTGATCGACGTGGTCACGGACAGCCACATCATCGGCTTCAAGATCGAACCCAGCGGCAGTGAGTCGACGCGCCGCCGTATCAGGGTGTTGATCAAGAACGACGCCCCGACGGGGCGTTTCCACGAATCGCTGACGGTACGCACGACGAGCCAGCGCGAGGCGGAGCTGACGGTTCCAATTGTCGGCTTCGTCGATGCCGGCGAAGGGTAGGGCGATGTGAACATTTTGCCCGTTTCCAGCAAGCCGTTCGACGTCGTCGGGTTCGGTCTCAGCAGCGTCGATCATCTGTGCCTGGTGCCGCGACATCCGCGCCTCGATTCGAAACAGCCGCTGGTACAGTACGACGTGCAGCCGGGCGGCCAGGTGCCCACGGCCCTCGTCGCTCTGCAACGTTGGGGAATGCGTACGGCCTACGTCGGCAGTTTCGGCGACGACGTCGGCGGCACGATTGCACGCAGCGCCCTGGCTGTCGACGAGGTCGATATCGAGGCGACGGTGACGCGTCGCAACGCCCGACAACAGGTTTCGGTGATCCTGATCGACGAGGTGACCGGTGAGCGCTCGGTGCTGTGGCAACGTGTCCCCGAGCTGATTCTGCAGCTCCACGAGCTCGAACGTGGGGCACTGACACGCGGCCGCGTCTTGCTCATGGATGCCGTCGATTTGCCGACGGCGATTCAGGCCGCCCGTTGGGCACGCGAGGCAGGAGTCATGACGGTGCTCGACGTCGATACGCCGTCGCCGGGCATCGACGAGCTTCTGGCGCTAACCGATGTTCTGATCGTCGGAGCCGAGTTTCCGCAACGGCTTACCGGGCTGGTCGACCTGCGTGCGGCTCTGCGTGCCGCCGCGCAGCGCGGCCCGTGGTTTGCCGGCGTTACGCTCGGGCCCGGCGGGGCGCTGGCTGTCGTCCACGGCAAGCTGCACTACGTCGAGGCGTACCGTGTTCCGGTGGTCGACAGTACCGGTGCCGGCGACCTGTTCCACGCCGGCTGTATTTATGGTCTGTTGCAGGGGTGGTCAGCCGCCGAGACGTTGCGCTTTGCGGCGGCGGCGGCGGCGCTGAAGTGCCGTCAGCTCGGTGGTCGTCCCGGAATTCCAACCGTTGCGGCAGCTGCGGCGCTGGCGCAAGTTGGTTAGTCTAAGATGACGTCGCTTCCTTCGAAAGATATCACGTTGCCGAAACCCGTACCCGAGACCGAGCTCAGCGGCTGGGGCCACTATCCGGTGGTGCGTGGCGAAGAACGGCTCGGTGAGGATCTCGAAGCGATCACGCAGGGTGTAGTGCTGACACGTGGTTTGGGTCGTTCCTACGGCGACGCCTCGCTGCCGTCGCGTTCCGGCGAAGCGGTCGCCGGTTCGGCTCTGGCCGATCGCATTCTGTCCTTCGATGCCGATACCGGCATCGTGCGCGCCGAGGCGGGCTTCCCGTTGTGGCGGCTCAATCGGCTGTTCTTGCCGCGCAATTGGTTCACCCCGGTGACGCCGGGAACGCATTTCGTAACCCTCGGCGGCATGGTTGCGGCCGACGTGCACGGCAAGATGCATCACATCGACGGGTGCTTCGGCGAGCACGTCACCGCTTTGCGCTTGCGCGTCGCCGACGGTCGTATTGTCGAATGCTCCGACACGCAGGACCAGGATCTGTTCCGAGCGACGATCGGCGGCATGGGGCTGACCGGCCACATCCTCGAGGTCGAGTTGCGAATGAAGCGCATCCCGTCACCGTGGATCTTCCAGGAGACGGAGCGCTGCGACTCCTTCGACCATCTGATCGATGCGTTGAAAGAGGCAGGCAAGACTTGGCCGTTTACGGTCACGTGGGCCGACTTTCTCAACCATGGATCGCGTATGGGGCGTGGCCTGTTGATGAAGGGACGTTGGGCAGACCCAAGTGAGGCGCCCAAAGACCTACCGCGCTTTCGCCACCCGCCGACCCTGCCGCCGATCTTCCCGAGTTGGCTCGGCCAACCGTTCCTGGTGCGAATCTTCAATCGTCTGGTCTTCGCGGCGATCCGCCCGAGCCGCGGCATCTTGCATCCGGAGAGCTGCTTCTACCCGCTCGATATCGTGCACAACTGGAACAACCTGTACGGCCGTCGCGGCTTCACGCAGTACCAATGCCTGTTGCCCGACACGCCGGATCACGCCGCCCAGCATCGCCTGCTCGACACGCTACGGCGACTGCGCGCGCCGGTGTTTCTTGCGGTGATCAAAGATTGTGGACGCGAGGGCCGCGGCCTGTTGTCGTTTCCGAAGCCGGGAATCTCCTACGCACTGGACCTGCCCATCGACGAGCGCACGCAGTCGATCGTCGACACGCTCAACGACGTTGTCGTCGCCGAGGGCGGACGGATCTATCTCGCCAAGGACGCGTTCACGCGCGCCGACCATTTTCGCTCCATGGAATCGCGCCTCGAGGCGTTTCAAGCCGTACGGCGCAAGTGGGATCCGCACGGTTTGTTGCGCAGCGCGCAATCGGTGCGCTTGCTAGGGGATCGGCCATGAAGATCGCGTTTCTCGGGGCGAGCAAGGGTATGGGACGAGCATTGGCGCGTCAGTTGGCGAGTCGCGGCGCGCAGCTGTTTCTGTTGGGGCGCGACCTGGAAGATCTCGGGCGCAGTGCCGCCGACTTGCAGCTCCACGGTGCGAGCGGCACCGTCGGCTTTTGCACGTGCGATCTGTTGCAGCCGCCGACGTTCGGTCCGGCGCTCGATCAAGCCAGCGCCGCGATGAATGGCCTCGATACCGTCATCGTTACGGCCGGCATTTTCGCGACCCAAGAAGAGCTCGAAGCCGATCCGGCGCTTACGGCGCGCTTGCTGACCGCCGACTTCACCAACACGGTGTTGTTTTGTGAAGAAGCGCGTAAGCGATTGTTGGCTGCCGGCGGCGGTACGCTGTGCGTCTTCAGCTCGGTGGCCGGTGAACGCGGCCGCAAGCCGGTCATCCTCTACGGCGCCGCCAAGGCCGGGCTGTCACGCTACCTCGAGGGGTTGGATCACAAGTTTCGTAGCCAAGGTCTGCGCACGATTACGGTAAAGCCGGGCTTCGTGAAGACGGGGATGACCGCGGGTCTCAAACCGCCGCCATTTGCCGGCGAGCCGGACGCCGTAGCGCGTAGCGTGGCTCGAGCCATCGAACGCGGCAGCGCCGAAGTCTATGCCCCCGGTATCTGGCGCTTGATCATGCTGGTCATCCGCAATTTACCGCGTGGCGTGATGCGCCGGATTGGGTTCTGATCATGACTGCAGTTTGGATTGCATGACTGCCCAACGCCTTACTCTCGCGGTCGACCATCTGACCGAGGCAGCATGAAGAAGCGCGCCTTTGGCGGCTTCGCCGCATTCAACACCCTGCCGAATACTCCGACCAGCGACCTCGAGCTGTCGCCGATCAAGGCCGTCGAGCTGCGTGCCGCGCGCATCCCGGATGTCGTATCGCTGGCGCAGGGGATTCCGAGCTTCGATACCCCCGAGCCGATCAAGCGTTTTGTCATTCAAAAGATTGCCGAAGGTGCGTGCTCGAAATACTCGCTCACCCCGGGCTTGCCGCAGCTGCGCGAGCTGATCAGCGAGGCTCTGCTTGCCGAGGGCATGCGCTACGATCCGGACGGTGAGATCATCGTAACCTGCGGCTCGATCGAAGCGATCAGCGCGACCTTGCTGGCATCGGTGAGCGCAGGCGACGAAGTGCTGGTCGCGTCACCGACCTACGCTTCCTACATTCCGGCGATTCGTTTGACCGGCGCGACGCCGCGTTTCGTGCCGCTCAACGAAGACGCCAACTTCGACCTCGATCCCGACGCCATCGCCAAAGCCATTGGCCGCAACACCGCGGCGATCCTGCTGTCGAACCCCAACAACCCGACCGGCACGATCTATTCGGAAGGGGAGATGCGCCGCATGATGCAGCTGGCGGCGCGCCACGATCTGCTGGTCATCACCGATGAGGTGTACAAGGACTTCCTCTACACCAACGAGGCCGCCGGCAACCCTGCCAAGATGTCGGAGTATCGCGATCGTGTCGTGCGGGTTTGTTCGTTCTCAAAGGCCTACGGCATGACCGGCTGGCGCGTCGGTTTCCTGCATACGACGCGGCAGCGTGCCGACGAGATCCTGAAAATCCACGACGCCCTGGTGACCTGCGCCCCGGTCGTCTCGCAGTACGCCGCGATTGCCGCACTCGAGGTCGGCGGACCCTTCGTCGAGCAGTTCCGCAACGAATTCCGTCTTCGCCGTGCGCGCATCATCGAGCGTCTCGACGCGCTGCCGGAAATCTTCGACTACCAGAAGCCCAACGCTTCTTACTTTGCTTTCCCGCGGATCAAGGACACAGTGCCTCTGGCGCGCGACTCGCGCGCCTTGGCCAACGACATCCTCGATCGCGCCCGTGTGGCGCTGGTGCCAGGGGTTGCGTTCGGGCCGACCGGTGAGTCGCACCTGCGCTTCTGTTACGCGCGCGAGCAGGCCGACATCGACCGTGCCTTCGACCGTCTGACCGACTATTTCAACGGCAGCACGCCGCGCAGCTACTCCTTGCCGGCCGAAGGGGTTGCGGCGACGCGGCCGCGACGTGAGCGTTGGACGCGCCGTCTCGGTGTCCTTGCGTTGCACTCGTTTGCGCGGATTTTTCTGGCACGGCGCCGTCCGCGCATCGTTGCGATCGCCGGCGGCCGCGGCAAGACCGTACTCAAACGAACGTTGAGCGAGATGCTTGCCTCCAGCTTCCGAGTGCGCAGCAATCCACTTTCGTACAATACGGACGTCGGGATTGCTTTCGCAATCCTCGACACGACGTTCGACACCCGGAAGATGTCGTCGGTAGCGGCGGGCCTTGTACGCGCGGCGTGGCGCGCAATCGTTCCCGACCCGGTCGATGTTCTCGTTTTGGAGCTCGGTGTACGCCGGGCCGGCGATATGCAGCGGCTTCTGCAGGTGGTGCGACCGGATATCGCGGTGATCACAACCCTGGCGCCGAGCTACTCCGAGGATCAAGAAGGTCTATCGACCATGCGCGCCGAAATGAAGGTGTTGATCGACAGTATGACGGCACACGGCGGATCGATTGCCGCTTGTATCGACGACCTGGTGCTTGCCGATCTGGCGACGGCGCCTTTAGCCCACCGCTTCGGCAGGGGAGACATGGTGGAACGCGATGGGCAGCGTGCCTTGCGCATCGAAGGACGCAAATACGACGTGCACCGCGAGGTCGTCGGCGAGAGCAGCGTCTACGCTTTGGCGGCGACGGTCATCGTCGCGCAGAAGCTGGGGATCAGCGACGAGGCGATCCAGCGCTTCTTGATGGAAGAAACTACCGGCAGTTGATGACTTATGATTCGGTCGCACAACCACAAATCTCAACTCTTCGACTTTCGACTCCTCGACTCTTTTGACTAGAGGATACCGCCATGCCCGACATCGGTCTCTACGAAGCCATGAGCACACTGCGCGCGGTACGCCGTCTGCGCCCCGATCCAGTTGCTGGCGACGTGCTGCGGCGCGTTCTCGAAGCCGCCACCTGGGCGCCGACCGGCGGCAACGTGCAGCCGTGGCGTATCATCCTCGTGAAGAATGCCGCCAAGAAGGCGACTCTCGGCGCGCTCTACGCGGAGCGCTGGCAGGCGTACTCGGCGGGTCATCGCAGCTCGATCGCCAACGCAGCGCCCGATGCCAAGGCGAAAGCCGAACGCATGCTCGCGGCGGGCGACTACCTCGGCGAGCATTTCGGCGAGGCGCCGGCAATTGCGGTGTTCTGCTTCAACCCACAGAATATGGCGATCACCGATGCCAAGCTCGGTCGCGTCTCCGTCGTCGGCGGAGCATCGATCTACCCTGCCGTCGAGAATTTCCTGCTGGCTTGTCGGGCCGAAGGCCTTGGTTGTACACTGACGACGCTGCTGTGTGAGGTCGAACCGCAAGTTCGCGAGCTGCTCGTCATCCCGCAACCATGGGCGACGGCCTGCGCCGTGCCGATCGGCTGGCCGCTGCGCCGCGGTCACGGACCGATCTCGCGCCGGCCGGTCGAGAAGCTGACCTTCCTCGACACCTGGAATGCGCCCTATGCCTGAGCGCAGACACTGCCGCCCATAGCAAGCGGGTCCCTCGTTTCTCAAAGGAGGGAGAAAGGGTGGATTCATGAGCTCCGCAAGATCGGAAGCCACCGACATCGTCGCCGCCGCACGCGGCTTCGTCGACGAGCTACGAAACCGCGGCGATGAAATCGAAACGGCGCGCCGGCTGCCACCCGACCTGTCGCAGCGTTTCGCGCGCGCCGGCTTCTATCGCACCTGCGTTCCGGCGATCTACGGCGGTCTGGAGCTACCCCCGGCCGAGACGGCACGAATGATTGAAACACTGGCCACCGGCGACGCTTCGGCGGCGTGGTGTGCGTTCATCGGTGCGACCTCGGGGAGCGTGTTGGCGCAGCTGCCGGAGGCAACGGCGCGCCAACTGTTTGCCACGCCGGAGACGACCATTTGCGGCGTCTTCGCGCCGCGTGGACGCGCCGATCGTCAAGGCGATGGCGCCTATCGCGTCAACGGACGCTGGCAGTGGGGATCGGGAACACAGAACGCCGATTGGATCCTCGGAGGATGCTTGCTGTATCGCGACGGCGAACCGGAACGCACGGCGTCGGGCGCGCCGCGGGCGCACATGGTCCTCGTGCCTGCGGCCGAGGTACGCTTCCTCGACACGTGGAACGTCAGCGGCTTGTGCGGCACCGGCAGCACCGACTTCGAGCTCGCCGACGTCGTCGTGCCGCAGGAACGCATCATCGGCTACATGCGCGCCAAGCCGCTCGACGGTGCGCTGTGGGCCTTTCCGCAATTCGGTCTGTTGGGCATGGGCATCGCCGCCGTCACCCTCGGGATGGCCCGTGCAGCCATCGCCGAGCTGATCGAGCTCGCCGGCGGCAAGAAGCCGATGGGCAGCCGGCGCACGTTGGCCGAACGCGCGACGACGCAGATCGATACTGCACAAGCCGAAGCGTTGCTGCGCTCGGCGCGAGCTTTCTTCTTCGAAGTGATCGACGCGGCCTGGGATGCGGCGTCCCGTAGCGGTGAGCTGACCATCGAACAGCGCCGCGACCTGCGTCTGGCGACAACGCACGCCGCAAAGTCGTGCGCCAAAGCCGTCGATCTGATGTACGACCTCGGGGGTGGCACCTCGGTCTACCGTACTTCGCGGTTGCAACGCCTGTTCCGTGACGTCCACGTCGCCACCCAGCACATGATGGTCGGCACTTCCACGATGGAACTTGTCGGACGCCTCTTGCTGGGACTGGAAACCGACGTCGCGCAGCTTTGAGGTTGTCGTGGTTGTTGCCCTCCTTACAAAGGAGGGCAACTTCGCGCCGAGCAGGGTGCACGGCAGGCGTTCTCTTTGACCCGCGCGCCGAATCGGCTACGACGCGATCATGCCGCGCGCCATGTTGATCGGAGCTCTCTTCTTCGTCTCCGGCTTCACCGGGCTGGTCTACGAGGTGGTCTGGGCCAAGTACCTGGCGCTGTTGCTCGGCAGCACGGCGTACGCGCAGGTAGGTGTGCTCGCCGTGTTCATGGGCGGCCTGGCGTTGGGCAGTGCCACCTGGGGGCGTAGAGCCGATCGCAGCGCGCGTCCGTTGCGACTCTACGGTTGGCTCGAAATCGGCGTCGGGTTGAGTGCGGCGCTCTTTGCTGTTGGCTTCGATCCCTTGAGTCGGCTGTATTGGTCGGCGCTGGCCGCCACCGGAAACGTCGGTGTTGCTGCGGCTGTCGTGAGAGCTCTGCTTTGCGCTGCTTCGATGATCGTGCCGACGGTTTGCATGGGCGGTACGTTACCGGTTCTCAGCCGGGCGCTCGCGTTACAACGCTCTGCCGTCGGCCGTGGCGTTGCCTACCTCTACGCCGTCAACAGCTTCGGGGCGGTTACCGGCTCGGTGCTCACCGGGTTCGTGCTGGTCCCGTCTTGGGGGCTCGACGTGCCGTTGATCGTTGCGGCACTGATCAACCTTCTCATCGGTGCGGTTGCCACTGTCCTCGATCGCAGCTCGGCGGTCGAAACATTGCACGCGCCAGAAGGGGGGATGACGGGAGCCAAGGCCGTGACGAGCAGCGAAGCGGATGACATCCGCGGCTATCGCGTATTGGTCCCGCTCTGCGCCGCGGTCTCCGGTGCGGTGGCGATGATCTATGAGGTCGCCTGGATCCGTCTGTGCAGCCTGGTGCTCGGCTCGTCGACGTACTCCTTCTGCATCATGCTCACGGCCTTCATCGCCGGGATCGCCGCCGGCGGTTTGGTGTACACGCTGAGCTATCCGGCGCGCGGCCGGCCGTTGCGTTTTTTCGCCCTCACTTCGCTGGCGTCGGTGCTACTCCTGCTGGTCTGCTTGCCGTTCTACGACCGTTTGCCGTTCCTGGCGGCGCGGCTGACGTGGACTCTGCGCCAGCACCAAGTGTCTTTTGGGTTGTACCAGACGGCGATGCTCGGCCTTTGCGTTGTTGTCATGCTGCCATTGACCTTCATCAGCGGCCTCAACTTCCCGGCGCTGGCGCAGGCGGCGGCTGCTGCCCATGCCGGTGTCGGCCGGCCGGTAAGTTACGTGTTGTTCGCCAACACCACCGGCACCATCGCCGGCACGGTCGCCACCGGCTTGTATCTGTTGCCGGCGATCGGGCTGCAAAGCACGTTTCAACTCGGTTGCGTCGTCAGTCTGTCGGCGGTGCTGCTCGTCATGTTTTGCGATCCGTCTGTGGCGCGACGGTCTGTGGCGAGTGCTGTATTGGCGATGGCGGCGCTTGCGCTGCTGTACGTGCGCTTCGTGCCAAAGTGGGACCTCCGTCTCCTGACCGCCGGTGAGTTCCGCCAACACGAGGGGCTCGAGCCGCGCTCGTTTACCCAATACGTGGCCGAGATCGATCAGCAAGTCGTCTACTACCGCGACGGCGCCAGTGCGACGGTGAGTGTCGAACGCCGTCGCGACGACCTGGTGTTGCGCATCAACGGCAAGGCGGATGCTTCGGCACAGGGCGATCGTGACACGCAGCTCGTGTTTGGGCATTTGCCGGCCGTGCTGCATCCGGCGGCACGTCGCGCTTTGGTGATCGGCTATGGCAGTGGCATGACGACCGGTGCGCTGCTGCGTCACCCTCTCGAATCCGTCGACGTGGTTGAGATCTCACCCGAAGTGATGGCAGCCGACACGTTGTTCCGGCCGTTTACGGGCAACCCGCTCGCCGACCGACGAACCGACGTTTTCGTCGAAGATGCACGCACGTTCCTTTATCGTACGCCACGCAAGTACGACCTCATCGTCAGCGAACCGTCGAACCCTTGGTTGGCAGGGATCGCCAACCTGTTCACGGCCGAGTTCTTCGAGCAGGCCAAGGCTCACCTCAACGACGACGGGCTGCTGGTGCAATGGTTTCATACATACGAGAGCTCGAACATCGTTGCCGCATTGATCCTGCGTACGGTGACGGCCAGCTTCGCGGAGGTCCATGTCTTTCAGCCCAACGTCTGGGATGTAATCGTCATCGCCTCGCCATCGTCGTTGCGTACCGACCGCCAAGCCATGCAACAGGCTTTCGACGCCGCGAGCGACCTGCCGGAGATCGGTATCAAGAGCTTGACGACGCTGCTGGCAACGGAGGTCCTGTCGCCGAAACTGGCGCGCACGGTTGCAAACGGCGGCGCTCGCAACGGCGACCGGCTGCCGCTGCTCGAATACGCTGCGCCACGCGCTTTCTTCGACGGCCGAACGGCAAACTTGATTGCCAACGTCTCAGCGGTGGGTGTCGGTGATTTTCTGCAAGCGCCGTCGGACCTCGATGCGGACCAGCTGCACGAAGCGGTCGACTACCTGGCGAGCGCCGACATGCTGTCGTTCAATGGCTCCCTGCGTTTCCTGGGCGAGTGGCTGCGGCGCGATCCGGCGGCGCCGCCGTTGCACGCGGCGATTGCGCGGTGGTCGACCGATCGGCCGCTGTCGGCGCAGTTGATGCCGGCGTTGATGGAGAATCCGCCGGTCGATGCGCCGGCGCGGTCGGAGTATCTCAACGGTCTGCTGGCGGTGTTGGCCAACCTGGTCCCGCGTCCGACCGTCGAGCAAATTCGCAGCGTCGAGCCGCTGGCGCGTGCGGCTGCGGATGCAGGGACGAGCGAGCCACTCGAGCGCATTGGTGTGCTCTACCTCAACGCAGCGGGTTACGCCGAGGCTTTGAGTGTCTTCAATGAACTCGACAGTGAAAGGCGAGCTCTGATCCCCGAGCAACACATGCGCTTACAGTGCGGGCGCGGCGAAGCTCTGCAGGGATTGGGCCGCAAGGCCGAGGCGGTCGCGGCATTCCGTGCTTGTGCGGTTACCGACGACACCAACCTGCGAACCCGGGCGGAGGAGGGGATACGGAGGGCGTCGGAAAGGTGAACCGCAGCCTGTATCGACGGCGTCGCCCGGGGTTAGCGGCGGTTTCGATCCAAGGCAGCGACCAGAGCATCGCCCAGGGCATGAATGCCCTGGGCGAGAACGGGCGCCCGCTAAACCGGGCGCAAATGCTACGTGATACGCGCCCCGTTCGACGGGGCGTCTGGTTTTAGCCCGGCGATTCATCGCCCGGGCTGCGTGCTTTCGTGGGCGTTAAAATCACTTTCGTGCAAAACCGCTGAAACCAGGTGCGTCTACATTCCTGAGTCGTCTGTCTTCACTTTGATGACTGTTTCACCGTCACGAATGCCCTGTGCTTTCGCTTCGTGCGCGGAATGCACAGGGCACGGTACGTGCTGTGCCATCGCCTCGGAAACGGTGCTCTGTGCCTTACTGGCGGCTCCACTATCACCTCATTTGGACAACCTTCGGGCGCACGCCGTGGCTCGACAACCATCTTCGTCCGATCGTCTTCCGAAGCGTTTGCGCACGTGCCAAGCGGCTCGGGGTGATGGTCCACCAAATTGGCGGCATCGAGGACCATGTGCACGTTGTGGCCTCGGTGCCGCCGAAGCTCGCGGTTGCCGAGTGCGTTGGACAGCTCAAGGGTGCGAGCTCACACACCGCCAACGAATGGCTGGGCGCCGCATCAACCTTTCGCTGGGACACTGGCTACGGCGCCTTGAGCTTTGGAGAGCGCTCCCTTGCAAGTGTGATCGCCTACGTTCGTCATCAGCGCGAGCATCATACTGGAAACTCGGTGATCGGGCTGTATGAACAGACCCACACAAAGGCCGGCCCGGCATCTGTGTAACTGACCGGTGGTTGGCGCCCCCGTTTGACGGGGCGCCTGGTTTCGGCCGGGCGATTCATCGCCCGGGCGGGACGTTGCGGCTTCGATCGAGGGCATGGATCCAGGGCATGAATGCCCTGGCTGAGAACGGGCGCCCGGTGAAGCGGGCGCAAACGCTACGTGATACGCGCCCCGTTCGACGGGGCGCCTGGTTTCAGCCGGGCGATTCATCGCCCGGGATGAGCGGGGGTTTCGATCCAACGACATCAACCAGAGCATCGCCCAGGGCATGAATGCCCTGGCTGAGAACGGGCGCCCGCTAAACCGGGCGCGAACGCTACGTGATACGCGCCCCGTTCGACGGGGCGCCTGGTTTTAGCCGGGCGATTCATCGCCCGGGGTGAGCGGCGGTTTCGATCCAAGGGTTTCGATCGAGGGCATGGATCCAGGGCATGAATGCCCTGGCAGAGAACGGGCGCCCGCTGAAGCGGGCGCAAATGCTACGTGATACGCGCCCCGTTCGACGGGGCGCCTGGTTTTAGCCGGGCGATTCATCGCCCGG
>JACQEN010000236.1 GCA_016200585.1 Deltaproteobacteria bacterium | reverse complement strand
GCGCGCCAGGCCTTCGAACGTCACCGCAAGATAGAGCTCGCTCTTGCTTGGGAAGTAGCGGTACAAGGTGCCGTTCGACACGTCGGCGGCCCGTGCCACATCGTCCATCAACACTTCGTGGTAGTCGCGCTGCGTAAAAATCGTCTCGGCGGTTCGCAAAATCATGTCGCGCAGCCCAACGGTGGGTGGGCGGCCGCGTAGCGGGGTGGTGATCGAGCGAACAGGGCTATCGCTTACCATTGGAATACTGACCAGTCAGTTCGATAAGTACCGGCTGGCGACTCTTGGGGCAAGCGGGTTCTTGATTCCACGATTCCACGTCTGGCGCACAAATCTTCGAACCCGCAGGGCCGGTTTTGGATTACGCCGAAGCGCCGGCAACGTGAAGGTCGCGCGTGCGGGGCACTACAGCCAACCGGCGCGCTTGAAGCGCCAATGCAGGAAAACGCATGCCGCAGCCATGGCCGCCAAAGCAATAGGATAGCTGTAGGTGAAATGCAGCTCGGGCATCCAGTCGAAGTTCATGCCGTAAATTCCAGCCACCGCCGTGGGCACAGCAAGAATCGCCGCCCAGGCGGCGAGCTTCTTCATGACGTCGTTCTGGCGCACGGCGATCAAGGACAGGTTGGCTTCCAGGGCCGTCGTCAGCAATTCGCGCATGTTGTCGACGGTCTCGTTGATTCGGATGACGTGGTCGTAGACGTCACGGAAATAGATGCGTGTGTCTTCTGGAATCAGGGCCCGGTCAAAGCGTACGAGGCGGTTGCACACGTCGACGAGCGGCGACACGGCACGTTTGAGGCCGACGAGGTCGCGTTTGAGATTGTAGATGCGCTCCGTGGTTCCGCTGGTGAAGGCATCGCTGAAGATTTCTTCTTCCAGGGCTTCGAGCTGATCTTCGAGGTCGTCGACGATCGGAAAGTACTGATCGACGACGAAGTCCATGATCGCATACAGCACGAACCCCGGCCCCTTGCGCAGCAGCTGCGGTGTCGATTCGCAGTGCGCCCGTACGTCGGCATACGACAGCGAGGCACCGTGCCGTACGGAGACGACGTAGCGCTCGCCGGCGAAAAGGTTGGTTTCGCCGAAGGCGATCTTGGCGTCGACGAGCTGCGCCGTTCGCAGCACGACGAACAGTTCGTCGCCGTACTCTTCGACCTTGGGTCGTTGATGGGCGCGAAACGCATCTTCGACGGCGAGGTCGTGCAAGCCGAATTCGGCTTGCAGCTTGCGCAAGAGCTCTTCGCCCGGCTCGCGCACACCGATCCACACGAATGGCCCGGGAACCCGAAGCACCGTGCTGATGTCAGCGAGGTCGACCGCGCCGACCTTCTTGCCGTCGGCGTACGCGGTACAGTTGACGATCTGGTTCGCGACTGCGGCCTGGTTCCGTTCCTCGGGCATGTAGCGCCGAACCTAGCGCATCAGAACGTCGCCCACCAAGGAGTTGTCTCGGGTCGGACACGTTCGAGGACGATGTTGCGGGCGGCCAGCAATGAGCCCTCGACGCGGCGCATCTCCGCCAGGTCGGAGTTGTACTGAGTGAGCGATTCAACCTCGGCGAACTGGGCCCGTGTCAGACGATCGGCATAGTCGAGCAAGTCCTTCGTGGTCGCAAGCCCGACGTCATACCGAGCCTTCTGATTGCGTACGTTCTCTTCGGCCAGCTGTCGCGCAATCCGCGTCGCCTCGATGCTGCGCAGATCAGACTGCAGGTTGCTGACGGAGGTCTTGATCTCCAGCGTCACTTGCTCCTGCATCTTCTGCAGCGAAAGCTGCGATTGCGCCAGGTTGATGTTCGCCGTGGCGTAATCGGCCTTGGCGGAAGCGTTGGCCAGGGGAATTTCGATCGTCGCTCCGACGGCGTAGTTGTAGTACCGGCCGTCGGTGAGCAAGTCGAGCGAGCGGCTGTAGCCGCCTTCGACGCTCGGTGGCGCGGTGATTTGGTTGACGATCGCCCTGGCGTTGGGGTCCTTGGGGTCAACCGGTAAGCCGGTGTTTTGGTCGATCGGCAAGCCGGTTTTCGGGTCGGTAACAAAACCGAAGGGCACCTTCTGGCGCGTCCCCGCCGTTCCGTTCACGCCAATGCCACCGACAAGGTTGAGCGACGGCAGCAGTTGATTCTCGGCGACCTTGCGTTGCAGTCCGTGACTGTGAACGTCCAGCCGAGCGGCATGGATTTCCGGGCGTTGTTCCAACGCCATCTGCAGGCTGCGGTTGAGATCGATCTGATACGGTTCGACGGTCGGCTTGTCTTGCGGGTCGATCATGATCAAAGAAGCGGCTCCCGGTTGGCGGGCGTTGAGCAAGGCGCGCAGGTTATCGCGGGCGACGTCGAGGGAGTTACGGGCCTGGATCAACAAGGCTTCGCGGCTGGCGACGTCGACCTTGGCTTCGAGCACCGCGGTTTGCGGCAGAGCGCCTACGTTGAACTTGCCCTGGTTTTGTCGCAACAGCTCGGTGGCCAGCGCCAAACCTTGTTCCTGCACATGCACATTCTCGGTGGCCAGCACCAGCGCCCAGTAGCCCTTTTCGACCATTGCGACGAGCTGGGTCAACGCCGCGGCATATTGCTCGTAGGCGGATTGTTCCATGCTCTGGGCCATCTCGACCATCAACAGCGAGTACTTCCAGCCGAAGTTGCGTAGCAACGGCTGATTGAGCGAGAGGCCGAGCGACGTGATGTACTGTGGCAGCAACAAGTTGGCGATCGAGGCATTTGCCAGGCGGCGCGTGTTGTTGAATTGCAAGCTGAGCTGACCGCCGCTGATCAAGGTCTTGCGCAATCCGGCGTTGGCGGTGAAGCTTTCGTTAAACAGGGTGGTGGCGTTGCCGCCGGTGAGAAACGTCGTCGCCGGGCTGTTGTTCCTGTCGCGGTTGATGTTGCCGAACAAGGTCGGGTCGAAGATCGCCCGCGATTTGCGCACGCCGGCGGTAGCCGCGGTCGGACCCAGACGGCTGATCTGCAGATCGGTGTTGTTACGCAGGGCCAGCGCGACGCACTCTGCCAGGGTCGTGGGTTGCAAGGGCGCATTGATCAGCCGACCATATTTCTCGGTCGAGGTTTCCGAGTCGGTAACGTCCTGCGGCACACCATCGCTCCACTGATGGGCGAGGATGGTGGCGTAGTCCGGCACCTGATCCAGGAGGTGCACGTCGTTGCCATTCGCGCCCGCTACGGCTGTGGCCTCGTCTTCGGCGCGCGCCTGTGACACGCCCGCCACCAAAAGCAGAATCCCAAACACGCTTCCCCACGCCTTCATTCCGCGCTCCTCCGGACTGGACTGCTGGTAGCGTTTACCACGACGCCGAGGTGGCTTCACGCCCGCGTACGACTGTTGTTGAAAACCGGCACGCGATCGGCAAGCGCACGGGCCGCATCTTTGACCCGGGTTGCGATCCGTAATTTGCCGAGATCGTCGAACAGCGAATAGGCCACGGGCGTCAGCAACAGGCTGAGTAGCAAGCACAGGCTCTGCCCGCCGATGATCACCTTGGCCATCGAGGCGCGCGAGGCCGATCCCGGGCCTTGTCCGAGAGCGATCGGGATCATGCCGGCTACCAGCATCACGGTGGTCATCAAGATCGGTCGCAAGCGTACGTGGTTGGCTTCCAGGATCGCCGCATCACGCGCGCGGCCCTGTGCCCGCAGCGTGTTCGTGTAGTCGATCT
Source organism: Deltaproteobacteria bacterium (assembly GCA_016200585.1). Classification (GTDB taxonomy): domain Bacteria; phylum Desulfobacterota; class Binatia; order HRBIN30; family HRBIN30; genus JACQEN01. The sequence continues at coordinate 3,444 of JACQEN010000236.1, read as the reverse complement.
GCAGGATGCCGTTCTTCTTGACGATGCCGAACAGCATGAACAAGCCCAGAATGCTGTAGATGTTCAGCGTGTCGCCGAGCAGCAGCAGCGACACCAGGGCGAAGGGAACCGATAAGGGCAGGGCCAGCAGGATCGTGATCGGATGCAGGAAGCTTTCAAACTGCGCCGCCAGAATCATGTACATGAACAACAGGCTCAGCAGGAAGGCGATGCCGAAGTTGGAGCCGGTTTCGCCGAGAGCCTTGGCGCGGCCGGAAAATTCGATGTGATAGGTCGGAGGCAGCTCGAGCCCGTCGAGGATCGGCTGAATCTTCTCGATCGCTTCGGACAGAGGCAAGCCGTTCAGGTTGGCGACGATCGTGACCTTGCGCTGGCGGCTGTAACGGTCGATCTCCGCCGGCCCGCGCTCTTCACTCAGATTGGCGAGGTTGGCGAGCTTCACCAACTCGCCGGTCGGCGTGGCGATGCTGAGGTCGCCGAGAGCTTGTGCATCGCCGCGGTTCGGACGTTGGGCGCGCAACCAGACGTCGTACTGGTCCTGATCCTCCTTGTACTTGGTGACGGGCTCTCCGCCGACCAGGGTTCGCAGCGTTGCCGCGATGTCTTGGACCTTGATGCCGAAATCGGAGGCCTTCTGGCGGTTGATTTGAACGCGCATCTCGGGCTGGCGCACCGACAGCGTCGTGTCGACGTCGACGATGCCCTGGATTTGGCGCATGCCGTGCATGATTCGGTTGGAGTAGGCGTCGAGCTTCTGCAGGTTCGGTCCGGTGAGATCGATTTCAATCTCGGTGTAGCGCTGCCCGCCACCCATGAAGATGTTGACGTTCTGAACGCTGGTGCGCAGGTCGGGGAAGTCGACGAGCTGTGCGCGCGCTTGGCGCATGACGTCGAACTGCGACTGTTTGCGTTCGTCGAGGTCGCTGAGGCGTACGTAGATCGATCCTTCGGTCACCGGGCCTTCGCCGGCGCGCAGACGGCCGGTGGAGTCGCCGATGGTCGTCAGCAAGTGCGCCACGCCGGGCAGAGTTTTCAGGCGCGTCTCCAAATCACGGAAGATCGTGTCGCTGCGTCCGAGGCTGTAGCCCTCGGGCGTCTGGATGATGACCTCGAACTCGCTCTGATCGTCTTGCGGCAGGAAGTCCTTGCCGACGATCTTGAACAGCGGGACGGTGGCACCGACGGTAAGCAGGGACATCGTAACGATGACCCAGCGGTGCGCCAGCGACCAGCGCAGGATGGCGTCGTAGATGCGCGCGATGGTGGCGTAGATGCCGACGCCGCCGGTCATCGCGCGGCCGACGTGGACGCGTTTGATCTTGAGGAAGCGGGCACAGAGCATCGGGGTCAGGGTGAACGACACCAACAACGAAACCAGGATCGAGCAGGCGACGGTAATGCCGTAGCTGTTGAAGAAGCGCCCGACGCGTCCCGACATGAACGCCACCGGCAGGAAGATCACCACCAGCGACAGGGTCGTCGCCATGACCGCCAGGCTGATTTCCTTGGTGGCTTCCGACGCCGCCTGCATCGGCGACAATCCCTTCTCTTCGGCGTGCCGGAAGATGTTTTCCAGGACGACGACGGCATCGTCGATGACGATGCCGGTGGAGAGGACCAGTCCCAGCATGGTGATGTTGTTGATGGTGAAGCCCATCAGCTGCATCAGCGAAAAGGTCGAGATGATCGATGTGGGGATGGCGATGGCGGCGATCAGAGTTGCCCGCAGGTTGGCGATGAATAGCATGACCGTGAGGCTTACCAGGACCGCAGCGAGCACGAGGTGGAACTGCACCTCGTGGATGGACAGCTTGATGAAGCGCGAGTGGTCGCGGATGACTTCCATCGAGATGTCGCCGGGCAATACGGCGTGCAGCTCCTCGATTCGGCGTTTGATGTGGTCGATGACGTCGACGGTGTTGGTGCCGTTCTGCTTGCGGATGAGCAGCGACACGGCCGTGTGTCCGTCGAGGCGGGCCAGATTGCGCGGCTCGACGAACGAGTCGGTGACCGTCCCGACGTCGCCGATGGTCAACGGTCTCCCTTGAACGTTGCCGACGATAAGCTGCTTGAAGTCTTCCGGCTTCTGCAAGCGTCCCATCGTCCTCAGCGTCAGCTCCTTGCTGCCTTGATCGACGTGCCCGCTCGGCATCTCGAGGTTTTGCGAGCGCAAGGCGGCTTTCACCTGTTGGATGGAAATGTGGTAGGCGGCGAGCTTGTCGGTGTCGACGTCGACGTTGATGGCGCGTTCGAGTCCGCCGACTAACGTCACCGAGCCGACGCCGCGCAACGTCTCGAGATCTTCCTTCACCTGCTTGCGGGCGATCTCGGTGACCTCGCGCAGGTTGCGGTTGCCGGCGACGGCGATGCTCAGAATCGGCGACGACTCGACGTCGAACTTGGCGACCACCGGCGGGTCGGTGCCTTCCGGGAGCAGTGAGGCGATGGCGGCGATCTTGTCGCGCACATCTTGTGCCGCCGCTTCGCGGTTACGCTCGAGGTAGAAGATGACGGCGACGTTGGACAGGCCTTCCTTCGTCGTCGAACGTAGCTCGTCGATGCCTTCGATCGTGTTGATTGCTTCCTCGATCGGCTTGGTGACGCCGGTCTCCATCTCTTCGACGCTGGCGCCCTTCAGAGTGGTGGTGACGGTGACGATCGGAAAGTCGATGTTGGGGAAGAGGTCGACGGCCAGCCGGCGATACGAGAACGCGCCGAGTGCCACCAGGAACGCGATCAGCATGGTGGCGAACACCGGACGGCGGATGCACAGATCAACGAGCTTCATTCCGATCCTCTTTCAAACGCTTCTCGCAGCGCATACGCCTTCGGCTAGCGCGGTTGGGTTTCTGCGGCCGCTTCCTTGATGGCGACGGCGACGCCGTTTTCGAGCTTGGTGAGGCCGGTGACGGCGACCTGGTCGCCGGGCGCGATGCCGCTGACGATTTCCACAAGGCCGTTGCCGCCGCGCGTGCCGGTTTGAACTTCGCGTTCCTTGGCGATGCCGTCTTGCACGACGAACAGCTTGGTGACGCCGGCAAAGGTCACCAAAGCCTCCTGCGGTACCATCAAGGCGCGGTCGTCGGTTCGCGTGACCACCGCGGCGTTGGCGAAGAACCCGGGCTTGAGCTTGCGCTCGTGGTTATCGACCAAGGTTTCGATGGCCACCGAACGGTTGTCGCGGTTTGATGCCGGGCTGATGCGCGACAGGTGACCGGTGAACACGCTGTCGGGGAAGGCGTCGATGCGAACTTGGACCGATTGCCCGACTTCGAGCTCGTGCGCGAAGCGTTCAGGGACGTCGCCGCGCAGCTTCAGCGGATCCTCCGCAACGATGCTGAATAGCTGGCTGCCGGCGCGCACGTACTCACCGGCGGAGACGAAACGATGGGCGATCGCTCCGTCGATGGGTGACTCGACGCGGGCGTGGCGTAACGACACGGC
>JACQEN010000235.1 GCA_016200585.1 Deltaproteobacteria bacterium | reverse complement strand
TGGAGCTCACTCCCACGCCGGCGCCCGCAACACGGCCTGGATGAGATAGAGGGGTAGAAGCGTGCATACGGCGTTGGCGAACAATTCCGGGGCAAGATCCCGCCACGGCATGCGGTAGATGTCGTTGCGAACATCGAAGGTGATGTCGAGCAGGCCGATGTACAGAGACGCGCTCGCAGCGGCCATTGCCATCAAGAGTCCCCAGCGACGCCGACGACCGATGCCCCAGGCTCCGAGAGCTGCGGCCATAGCGGTCCACAAGCTGGAGGGGAGCTGCGCCACCTGCAGCTGGCGTCCACAGTCGGGCACGCCTTGGCTGAGCCGCAGCCCGCCGATGTAGGCCACGGAGTAGACAACGACACCGGCGGCGGAAATCCAAAGGATGGCTCGGACAACACCGAGTGATTGATCACCGTCCGCCATGGGTCCACCCTCCCTATCACGCATTTGAGGTTGCCGATGACCCGAAACCAGGGCCGGCGGAACCCATATCCCAATTTGGTTTCGCTGTGCCAGCCTCCTACGCGCTAGCGCGGCGGGTGGGCCACCACCAGCACCGGCACATCGGTCGACTCGATCACGCGGCGCGTGACGCTACCCATCAGGATGCGGCGCGTACCACGGCGCCCGGCCTTGCCCATGATGATGAGGTCGGCATCCGACGCTGCGGCGGACTCACAGATCAAGGCGCAAGGGTCACCCTCGGCGACTTCTTCACGACAGGAGACGCGGCCGCCGGCCAGGCGCGCGGCGTCGCGCGTAAACGTCTGCCCTTGCGCCAACAGACGTTCGCGCACCAGCGCCCGTCCGTCGTCGGAATCGTGTTGCGCCAACTGCGACACGACGACTTCATCGACGGCGTGCAAAAACACGATTTCGGCGCCGTATTCGGCAGCAATCCGCACGGCGTGCTCAGCCGCATAACGCGAGCACTCGGAACCGTCCACCGGCACCAGCAGCCGCTTGATCCGTAGTCGCTCGGTCACGTCGAACCCCCTTCTTCCGCTGCACGCCGCGCCTTCAGACGCTTGAGATGAAACAAGCCTTCGCGTTCCTTCTCTTCGAGCGCTCCGGCAATGAAACCGATCGTGTCGCGATATTCCGGAATGAAGATGTTCTCCAACGCACTCACCTTGCGTTGCGTCTTCTGCAACTCCAGCGCCAGACGGCGGCACGAGATCTCCGTCTCCGCCAAGCGAATCAGCTGCGCCAACGCCGTGCCGATGCGGCGCCGCACCAGGCTCACCGCCGCAGGCGCGTGTCCGGGCGCCGTCACCGCATGCAACGGTGCGATCGCTGCCAGCTCGAGCAGCGGAATGATGACGCCCATGACACTATGCTCCCGCACCTGCAGCGTCGGACTGCCGGGATCGGCGATGGCCTCCGCGCGGACCGCGTCCTCCCCGCCGGCCACCAGTGCCGCGCGCAATGCGCCGTACGCCGCCTTCAACCCTTCCTCGGTTTGTCGGCGCTGCTGTTCGGCATCGCGTGACAGATCGATCAACTGTTCGAGGAGCACCTGACGCTTCTGGTCGAGCAGCTCGTGGCCGGCGCGCACCAGTCCGAGGTCGGCACGCAGGCGCAGCAGGTTGCTCTTGGTTGCAGGAAGGTCGCGGCGCCGCATCGTCACCTCCGATAGCGTTCGATCTGCTCTTGCGTCACACGCGTCAGCTCGGAGTCAGGCAACGGACGCAACACCTCCCAAGCCAAATCGAGCGTCGCCTCGAAGCTGCGGTTGTCGAAGTCGCCTTGGGAGAGGAACTGGCGCTCGAAACGTTGGCCAAACTGCAGATAGCGCCGATTGAGCTCGGACAGCTCCTCGTTGCCGATGATGCTGGCGAGACGCTCGATCTCCTTCGTCTTGGCGTACGCCGCGTAGAGCTGGCTTGCCAGCTTCGAGTGATCGGGGCGCGTGCGCCCCTCGCCGATACCGTCTTCCATCAAGCGCGACAACGAAGGCAGCACATCCACCGGCGGGTAGACGCCACGGTTGTTGAGCTCGCGCGACAGCACCAGCTGCCCTTCGGTGATGTAGCCGGTGACGTCGGGGATCGGGTGGGTGATGTCGTCGTTCGGCATCGTCAGAATGGGCAACTGGGTGATCGATCCCGGACGGCCATGGATGCGCCCGGCGCGCTCGAACAACGAAGCCAAATCACTGTAGAGGTAGCCGGGATAGCCCTTGCGGCTCGGCACCTCGCCGCGCGCCGTCGACACTTCGCGCAGAGCTTCACAGTAGTTGGTAATGTCGGTCAGAACGACGAGGACATGCATTCCGAGGTCGAAAGCCAGGTACTCGGCCATCGTCAGCGCGGTGCGCGGCGCGACCAGCCGCGCCACGCTCGGCGCGTCGGCGAGGTTAAGAAAGAGAACGCTGTTGCGCGAAGCGCCGCTCTCCTGAAAGCTGCGCTGAAAAAACTCCGCGACGTCGTGCGTCACACCGATCGCGGCAAAGACGACACCGAACCCCTGCTCTTCTCCAACGATGCTCGCCTGGCGCACGATCTGCGCCGCCAACCGGTCGTGCGGCAGGCCGCTACCGGAGAAAATCGGCAGCTTCTGCCCACGCACCAACGTGTTCATCCCGTCGATGCACGAAATGCCCGTCTGGATGCAATCGCTCGGATACGCCCGACACACCGGGTTGATGGTGACGCCGTTGACGTCGCGGGTATCGTCGGCGATCGGCTTGGGGGCACCGTCGAGCGGTGCTCCAAACGCGTCGAAGATGCGGCCGAGCATCTCGCGCCCGACCGGCACGTGCAACGGATGTCCGAGGAAACGCACCGTCGTGGCCTGGAGCGACAGCTCCGCCGTGCCCTCGAACACCTCGACCACGATCGCCGCCTCGTTCACGTCGAGAACACGGCCGTGCAGCAATTGTCCGGAAGGGCTGCGAACCTCGGCCAGCTCGCCGAAACCGACGTGGCGCACGCCGCGCAGGAACAGCAACGGGCCTTGCGCTCCGTCGACGCCGCGGTACTCGAGACCCGCCTGTAGGCCGCCCTTCACCATTCACTCCTGCGCCAGAGCGTCCATCTGCGCATCGATCGTCGCCAGCAACGCGTCGAGTCGCTCGACCTCGGAATCGGCGATGCCCAGGCGCATGCGCATCAGGTCGGTGCGCACCGGCAGCTCTTTGATGCGGTACAGCGGTGTCTTGCGCTCGATCAGCTGCAAACCGCGATCGATGTAGTGCAGGATGGCGCGCAGCATGAGCACCTGCTTCTGCGGCGTGCTGTGGCGATCGATGGCATCGAAGGCATTCTGCTGCAGGAATGCCTCGCGCAAGACGGCCGCACCCTCGAGCGTCATGCGCTCGCGATCCGGCAGCGACTCTTCGCCGACCAGACGGACGATCTGCTGCAGCTTGCTGTCCTCGCCGAGCAATGCCAGGCCGCGCTCGCGCAACTCTCCCCAGTCGGAGACACCCTGCTCCTGCCACCACGGATCGAGCCCGGCGGCATACTCGCTGTACGAATCACGGCAATTGATCGCCGGAAAGAAGCGCGCGCTGGCCAATTCTTTGTCGAGCCCCCAGAAGCAACGTACGAAGCGTTTGGTGTGCTGCGTCACCGGCTCGGTAAAATCGCCGCCCGGCGGCGACACCGCGCCGATGACGCTCACCGAGCCGACGGCACCGCTCAGCGTCGTGACGTAACCGGCGCGTTCGTAGAACTCCGCCAGACGAGTTGCCAGGTAGGCGGGAAAGCCCTCCTCGGCCGGCATTTCCTCGAGACGGCCGGCGACCTCGCGCAACGCTTCGGCCCAGCGTGACGTCGAGTCGGCCATCAACGCCACGTGGTAGCCCATGTCGCGGTAGTACTCCGCGACGGTGATGCCGGTGTAGATGGAAGCCTCGCGCGCGGCGACCGGCATGTTCGAGGTGTTGGCGATCAGCACCGTGCGCTCCATCAGCGGTCGGCCGGTGCGTGGATCCTCCAGACGCGGCAGGTCGGTCAGCACACCGGTCATTTCATTGCCGCGCTCGCCGCAACCGATGTACACGATCACGTCCGCGTCGGCCCACTTGGCCAGATTGTGTTGCGTGACCGTCTTTCCCGTGCCGAATCCACCCGGAATCGCCGCCGTCCCGCCGCGCGCCAGGGGGAAAAAAGCGTCGATCACGCGCTGCCCGGTTTGCAGCGGCACCGTCGGCGCGTGGCGCAGGAGCACAGGCCGCGCGCGCCGCACCGGCCAGCGATGGAACATGCGGACCTCGCGCGACCCGCCGCTCGCGACGACCGTCGCGATCACCTCGTCCACCGCGTAGGCTCCCGGCTGCGCCACCCAAGCAAGCGTCCCTTGCATGTCCGGAGCGAGCAACACGCGGTGTTCCACGGTCGCCGTCTCACGCACGCGTCCGAGAACTTCGCCACCACGCACGTCCGTGCCGGGCTGCAGCACCGGATCGAAATCCCAACGCTTGTCACGGTCGAGCGACGGGGCATGCGTCCCGCGGCCGATGAAATCACCGCGCTGCGCCGCCAAAGCCTCGAGCGGTCGCATGATGCCGTCGAAGATGTGCCCCAACAGGCCCGGCCCGAGCTCAGCGTGCAGCGGCAACGACGAGGCATAGAGGGGTGCCCCCGGGCGCAAGCCGGTCGTGTCCTCGTACACCTGCACTGTCGCGTTGTCGCCACGCAGGCCGATGACCTCGCCGATCATGCGCTCCTCACCGACCCAAACCACTTCGCTCATACCGATGGGCATGCGACAGCTGGCGCGCACGACCGGGCCATTTACGGCAATGACCTCGCCCGCAATCGCCGGGCCCGTCGCTGCGGCGGCATCATCGCGCAGCGTCACTTGAACACCGGCAGTCATGTCATTCTCGCCAATCACCAAACAGTGCTGCATGCGCCGCGACGCGGGCAGCATCTTCGACGCGACGCAAGCGCTCGCCGAAGGAATTGTCGTAACGCAAGCGGCCGTCGGCGCTGCTCGCGATCACACCGCCGCTGGGCGGCGGCTCGTGGGTTGAAATACGGATATCCCAACGCCCGCCCCCAAGCGTGGCCAAACGCGCGGCGTCGAGGAAGCGGAGGTATTCTTGCGGCATGCAGAGTACGACGCGGCCGTCGGGCATTTGCTCCAAGGCTTCACGGATGAGCTGCTCGAACATCGCCGCCGCGCCCGGCAAGCGACAGAAATCCAGCAACCGCTGCTGGGCCGATTGCAGCGTTGTCTGCAACAGCCGCTCGCGCTCCCAGAGATGTTCACGATGCAGTCGAGCTTCGGTCTCCGCCAGCATCTTGGCGTGCCTGCGGCGCCCGCGTTCCTCGCCCTCACGCGCCGCGGCATCGGCGATCGCTTTGGCGTCGCTTTCCGCTTGCGAGTGCAGGCGCTGGGCGGCGTGCTCGGCTTCGACGACCACCTGCTGTGCTTCGCTATCGCCCTGGGCACGAATGAGGTCGATGAAGGCCGTGGTGTCGCCGGCGGACAGGCCGGTCGCCGACTTGTCGGTCATCGTCCGGTCCTCAAGACGCGCACCAGGAGACGTTGCAGAGGCCGTTGTTCGACGTGCTCGCCAAACCCGGGAATCTCCAACACCATGGGAGCGCTCGTGTCGGACCGTCCGGCGTCCAACAGATCGCCGGCCGCATCGATCACCTGTTGAGTGACCAGCAACAGCTTCGTTGCTCCGGGCTCGTCCTTGCCGCCGCGCGCGCCTTCGTACACCTCCTGGAAGGCGCGTCGAGCATCTTCCGCGGTGCTGACGACGTAGCCTTCGACCCCGCCGAGCTGGAAGGCGAGCACCGTATTGCTGTCGCCGATCACCGCAATGTCGCCCATCACAGTCGTCCGAGAATCATGATCGAAACGATGAGCCCGTAGATGGCGATGCCTTCGGCAAGACCAACGAAGATCAGCGCTCGTCCGGCAATCTCGGGCCGCTCACCGATAGCACCAAGCGCCGCAGCACCGACGTGTCCGACGGCGTACGCCGCTCCGAGTGCGCCGACGGCGGTCGAAAGGGCGGCGGCGGCAAAGCCCCAGATGCGCACCAAGTCGACGTTGCCGTCACCGGCGGCGATCGCCGGTAGCGCCGTGACGACGCCCGCCGTCGCGGTGAAGAGGACGGCGATCGCCAAACCCCAATCGACGCGACGCAGAAAGTGCGGACGGCAGCGCAGGCGTTCTTCAAGAGATCGATTCGTATCCATAAGGCCTCCTGTGGCGCGGCTCAGGTACGCGTCAAACGCGTCGGCGCAAAGTGCAAAGGTCGATATTCCTCGCCGCCGCCGCTGTAGAACCGGCTGAAAAACTCGTAGTACTCCAGACGCAGAATTTGAATCGAGACGATCATGCCTTCGAGGGCGATGATCACGGCGTTGCCGAGGATGTGAACCGCCGCCAACGCGATCAACCCGCCACCGGCCTGCTTGACGGCGCTGGCGATGCTGAAGGTCGCCAGAAACAAACCGGCGTGGCTCAGAGCAAATGCGGCCAGCCGGATGAAGGTCGCGGTGTTGGCAATGCTCGCCAGCACGGTATCGAGCAACTCGATCAACGATTGAATCAAAGCCCCGAGCATATCGGCGAATACCGGCAGGTGACGTTCGCGCAGCGCCTGCCAGAGGACAGCGACCGGTTCCTTGAGCAACAGCAACCCCACCGGGACGGCCAGCCAAAGCAAGGCGGCCCCGAGCCCGTTGCTGCGCTCACCAGCGGTGAAGTGCCGCGCCGCCAGCCCGATGGCCATCCAGTACGCGACCGCCACCAGCAAGCCGTTGCGCTCCCAGATGATCGACGCATCGCGACGGCGCAGCGCGTTGACGATGTTGAGCACCATGCCCAGACTCAAGAAGCCGGCGCCGAAAGCAACCGCCGCGAACATCAAACGCGGCATATCGTCGAGCGGCCGCAACCACAGTGCCGGAAGCCAGTCCTCGACTCCGAACACACTGCCGTACAAGAAGCCGAAGCCGACGGCGAAGACGCCGCACTCCATCAAGATGATGGCGTAGTCGCGATAGCGAAACATGCGGCGATAGATGAAGTAACCGAGAGCGAAGAGAACCAGCCCCTGGCCGACATCGCCGAACATGAAGCCGAACATCGTCAGGAAGCCGAGCGCCATGACGGCCGTCGGCTCGATGTCGCCGTAACGCGGCAATCCGTAGTTGCGTACCATGCGTTCGAACGGTCGCACCAAGACTGGGTTGTGGAGCAGGATCGGCACCGGGACGCGCCCCTCTCGCACACCTTCGAGACCGGACGGGTCGCGCCACTGCAGCGCACAGCGACCGTGTGCGGCCTGCTGGACGACTTGTTCAAGCCGTCGCGCCAGGACAGCGGGGACCCACCCGGTGATCAGTGCCGTGCGCTCGGACGCGCCCATATGGCTGCGCGCCCGAACCAACAGCTCTTCGCGCGCCAGCCCGGCCGACAACTGACGCAGCTCGGGCGCCAGCTTTTCGGCCAGCTGTTGCCGCGACACTGCCAGTTCTTCCAGATGTCGGGCACCGGCAGCGAGTTGTTGATCGACCTCGGACATGGCTTCGGCCGGCGTACCGCCGAGCCGCGGCGGGATTTCGATGCGTTCGAACTGGGCGCTGCGCAAAGCGCGATCAAGAGCTGTTTGCGTGTCACGCAGCCCGGCAGCCGTCACCAGAATCCGCCCATCCGGCTCGGGCACGTCTGCCGTCAACAGGATGTGCGGTGTTTGCGCCAGCGATTCACGCAAACGCGCAAGTTGGCGCTGAGGAAGCAAACCGGTAACCAGGTGCACGTACTGGAGATCGCGCAGCGCGGCCAGCGGCACACCGAGCGGTGACAGCGCCTGCAGATGTCGCCGCAATGTGTCGAGCTGGTTCTTTTCCTCCTGGGCCTGTGAACCCTGCTCGCTGTAGTGCTCGACCTCTTGCGACAACTCCGCCAGGCGCTGGCGCAGCGGCGTCAGGTCGATTGGCCCGCCGGCTTCCTCTGCTTCTTCGAGCTTCTGCAACTGCAACGCCGTACACAAACGATCGACCTGGCGGCGCAAGGATTCCAGCTCGTTCAGCCGGGAACTGACGTCGAAAGGATGCACCGCCGGCAGGGCTTCATCCCACTGGCGTACGTCCATCAAGTGCAAGACCCCTTCGCTGGCGATCGCGCGCGTCACCTCCTCGAGGTCGCTGGCAAGAACGACGACCGCCAGGTGGCGCATGGGTTCGGGGCTCAGTATCGTTGCCATGATCAGACGGCTCCGGTCACCAGGTTCGGCAGCGCATCGGCCGCCGGCACACCCAGCCGCTTCATCGCCAGCAGGACTTGCACGTCGCGGATTTCGAGCTCCTGAGCCATCAAGAGCGCCAGCGGAGCAGCAGCATGGAAGGGATAGCCGCGCAGAGCACGTCGGACCTCACCGGCCAGAGCTCCCCACAATTGCGGCAGAGCGGCATCAGGTCCGTCTCTTTCGGCGCGCAGTGCAAATGCCTCGAACGGCGTTCCCGCCAGAGGACCCAACCACTCGTCGCGAGTCTGCGCCAGCAGGCGACGCTTCTGCAGCGTGACACACCCGCCTTCACGCAGCGTGTAGTTGAGTATTTCCTCCATCGAGAGAAGCGCTGCATCGCGATAGTGGGCGATCCAAATCAGGTTGAGAATGTCGTAGAGCACGCCCAGCAGAGCACGTACCCGGTCGCCGTCCTCCGGCAAGAGCTCGTAGCTGATCCGCCACAGGCGCTCATAGAAGTCGATCTCGAGCGCCGATTCGAGCGCAAACGGTCCGAGCTCATCGACGCGCGGCAGCGCCGTCTGTAACACCGAGTGATATGGGCTGCCGAAGAGCCGGGTGACCAGCTCGTCGAGGTCGTGCGCCGCCAGCAGTGCGTCGACGTCGACGGTCGCCAGCGATCCGAGCTGGAGCATCTGTAGCGACAGAACGGATCGGTTTCGCCGTGCCGCCACGGCGCGAATGGCCAGCTTTACGGAGTCGACCTCGTAGCGCAGCAGGTACTGGTGGATGAGATTGCGCGGGGCACCATCGAGGCAATCGATGAGGGCGCGACCGGCGACGACCACCCGCGCGGCAACGTCGTTGAGATAAGGCGTTCGCCGCAAGGCCTCGTACATGGCCTCGACGTTGGGGTAACTGTAGAGTGCCTCCAACGCCGCCGGCCCGAGCAGCAGACCGCGCAAAGCTCGCAATCGTCCGTTGACGGCGGCGTAACGGCGAAGATCACGCATGATCCCGGCTTCCCCCGTCGAGGATCATATTCACTACGATATCGACGGCCCTCTGGCGGCGCGGCTCGGCCTCCGTCCGCAGCGCCGCGAGCCGCGCCGCGGCATCACGTTGCATGAGCTCGGCCGTCCGTCGCGCCTCGTCGATCAACGCCTCTTCCGCCGCACGAGCCACGTTGGCGCGCGCCGCGCGTGCCGCGCGCACTTGCCGGCGGCCGCTCTCTTCCGCCTCACGAAGCGTACGGCGAGCGTGTTCCCGGGCCGCTGCAACCTGTCGTCGCACGTCGGCCTCGGTCTCCAGTATGAGCCGCAAATTCTCCAACATGCCCTTCGATAGGTTACAGCACGCCGCTTACCAACGCCGGTTGCTGAGCTTTGGCCCTACGGCACGCCGCCATCTCGCAAGCCTGAAAAGCGGGGCGGTGGAGATTCCCGGGCTTCGGAATAGTATGATGGTTGCTGCCATGCCCAAATCACACTCCAGGATGAAGCAAAGGCGTGTACCGCTGGCGTGCTTAACCGTATTCACCGTGGTGTGGACGCTGCTTGCCATCAAGCCGATCTACCGCACGGATTGGTTTCTGGAGAACCTCATCAGCTTCGTCGCTGTGCCGCTTGCGGTGCTCACCTACCACCGCTTTCAGTTTTCCAATCGCGCCTATGTCCAGGCAACGTTGTTCGTCATCCTGCACACGATTGGCAGCCACTACACCTACTCCGAGGTCCCAGTGGGTGATTGGCTGCGCGACGCGTTCGGCCTGTCGCGCAACCATTACGATCGCGTCGTCCACTTTTCGTTCGGCGTGCTGATGCTGCGCCCGGTACGCGAACTCGCCATTCGCAACCCAAAGGCACTGGGTCCCTTTGCCGCCGGTTACCTGAGCTTTGCCGCGGTCGCCTCGTTCAGCCTGCTCTACGAGATTCTCGAATGGGTGGTGGCTGCCGTCGTCGACCCGGCTGCCGGGACGGCGTACGTCGGAACGCAAGGCGATGTTTGGGACGCGCAGAAGGACATGCTGCTGGCTTGTGCCGGGGCCGCAGTGGGTGCCCTGTTCGATAAAAGATGAGCTTCAGCCGGCCGGTGCGATCAGCCCTTCCTTCATGAGTACCCGAGTCGCTTCCCGAGCCTGTTTGATGGCCGCAGTCGCTTCGCGGTGCAGCTGTTCGCGACTTTTGCACAGCTGCGCCACGCCTTCCTGCTGAGCCGCCAAAGCCGTAGCGACCGCCTGACGCGGAACCACATCCCACTCGTCCATGCGGGGCAAGATGCGTTCCTCGTCCAACCCCGCTTCTTCGGCACAAGCAGCGAGTTCCCGGGCCGCCGCCTTCGCCATGCCATCGCTGATCGTGCGCGCACGCACGTCGAGTGCGCCGCGGAAGATGCCTGGAAAGACCAGCGAGTTGTTGAGTTGGTTCGGGAAGTCGCTGCGGCCGGTGGCGACAATCCGGGCGCCGGCGTCATTGGCGTCCCAAGGCCAGATCTCCGGAACCGGATTGGCACACGCGAAGACGATCGCATCCTTTGCCATGGCGCGGATCCATTCCGCTTTGATGATGTCCGGCCCAGAGGCCGAGAAGGCAATGCAGACATCGCAGCCACGCAGACTCTCTGCGATGCCACCGACCTTTTGCTCTGGGTTCGTCTCGTTGCAAACGCGCCATAGGTCGGCGTAATCCGCCTGCCGTTTTTCGACATCGGAGCGGCCACGGTGCAGAATGCCGCCGCCGTTGCAGGCGACGACTGCTTGCGGGTCCATGCCGCTGCTCTTGAGCAGCCGGTAGGTGGCGACGTTGGCCGCACCCATACCGACGAAGGCGATCTTCACCTTGTCGATACGCTTGCCGACAAGCTTCAGAGCATTTGTCAACGCCGCAAGCACGACGGTTGCGGTACCCTGCTGGTCGTCGTGCCAGACGGGAATGGTCATCGTCGACCGCAGCTCATCGAGGACGTGGAAGCACTTCGGCTGCGCTATGTCTTCGAGATTGATTCCGCCGAAGGCCGGCTGCAGCAGTTGTACCGTACGGATAATCTCTGCGGCGTTCTTGCTCGCGAGACAGATCGGAACGGCGTCGACACCGCCGAGATACTTGAACAGGAGCGCCTTGCCCTCCATCACCGGCAGACCGGCTTCCGGGCCGATGTCGCCGAGACCGAGAATGCGCGTGCCGTCGGTTACAATGGCAATGGAGTTCGCCTTGTTCGTATGCTCGAACACCAGCGCCGGGTCGGCGACAATGGCGCGGCAGGACGCAGCAACTCCCGGGGTGTACCAAACAGCGAAATCTTCGAACCCACGCACCGCGCACTTAGGCATCGTCTGCATCTTGCCCTTGTAGAGCGGGTGGAGACGCAGCGCGTCTTCACTGGGCCGATTGGCCTTGGCAATCAACTCTTCCTTCGACAATCTTCTCTTCATTGCGCTCGTAGTCATACCGACCTGCAGCGACATCGGATCCCGACGGAGGGACCTCGGTTCGATGTTTCGCAAAGAACTTCTCCAAGTTGGGTGCCAGAGGAATTCCAATTGGCCCGCCAGCAGCGCTCAATCCCCCTTCAGGAACAGCTACCATGCAGCTGGCAAGCAGGGCCCAGGGATTCCAGGCGCACGAGAAAGAAATCGTACCACTCCCGCGATGCGATCGAATGCGGCGCTGCCGCATTTCAGGTCTTTTTATTCCCGTTTCCGGCAAGCATTCGATCGCGAATTTCCGGAGACTGAAAACCTTCTCTAACCAGAAAAGACAGCCATCGCCGGCACGGCAACGAAAACTCATCCTGGTTTGCGACGTTACCCAGCGCTGTGCTTTGTGGAAGGGCGTCAGATGAACGGGGATGCCCTGGTCCGGTGTTTGCGCAACTACACCATTGCGATGTTCCCGTGTCGGTCCTGGCTTATGCCAGGCGACGAAATCGCAACTCGAGAAGGAGAAGCGTCATGACCGAACCCGCACGAGTCGAGAACGGCAAGAGGCGATTGCTGGGCAACGTTCTCGTTGCAACGGACTTCTCCAGCGGCGCTGCGCGTGCGGTGGCGCGGGCAGCACGACTGCCGATCACGGCTGGCAGCTCGATTACCATCTTGCATGTCTTGCCGAGCAAGCCGGCACCGCGAGCCGAGGCCGCAATCCGGCGCGCTCTCGCCGAGCAGGCGGTCGCAGCACGCAAGGTTGCAGGTCAAGCGGGACTGGAGAACGTAGACGTCTTCACGCACCTCGCGTATGGCAAACCCTTCGTTGAGATCATCGATTGTGGTCGCCACACCAGGGCCCATTTGATCGTCGTTGGCCGACACGGACAACGAGCTTTCCGCGATCTTTTGCTCGGCTCGACCGCCGAACGGGTCATCCGCAAAAGTGCTATGCCGGTCCTGGTCGTCAGCTCCCGCGTCGCCGGTCCATATCGGCATCCCCTGGTCGCCGTAGACGGCTCCGAGACTTCGCGCCAGGCGCTCGAGTTGGGTCTACGCGTCGCGGGCTCACCCGAGATTGGTGTGGTGCATGCCTACGGGGTGCCCTACGAGAGCGTCCTACGGCAAGCGAAAACCTCCGAAAAGGATCTTCAACAATCCGGGTTCGAAACCGGGAAGGCGGCGCGGGCCATGGTCGAGACCTGGCTCTCGGCGTACGCGGCTACAGGGAGGACATTCAACCTGTTACTGCGACGGGGTGATCCGCGCCATGTGATCCTCGATACAGCGGTGCAGCGACGCGCCGATCTGTTGGTGCTTGGTACGCATGGCCGATCCGCTCTGGCCCACGCGCTCATCGGCAGCGTTGCGGAAGCGGTTGTTCGCGCCGCGGTGTGCGACGTGTTGGTGGCACGACCTGCCGATTGGGTTTTCTCATTGCCATAACGGAAACGCGTCGGCAGTGAGGGGTTGCGCAAGGCAATGAGTCGCCCAACCGCGACTGCTGAGATGGCGCCCCCAAGGCCAGGCGACACTCGCAGAAGTGGGAGTCTTTCACGTAACACCCCTTCACTGTGTGAGCCTTCCGGCCGCGGCATGAATCATGCCGTGATGGGAAGCAGGCGCCCGAGCGTCGACGCTTGGGCCCGCCTGAGAGGTTGCGGCAATGACAACACCATCTGTCCTATGGCCCACCCGGATGAATCCCACCGATGCGCTCTTCTGGTTCATGGACAAGATCCCCGAGATGCGCTCGACCACCGGAGCGTTACTCCTCCTGGAGCACGCGCCGCCGCGCCAGCGAATTCGCGCCGCCTTCGAACGGATTTGCGAGAACTTGCCACGGATGCGGCAACGCGTGGTGGCCGTCCCCCTGGCGCTGGCGCCACCTGAGTGGGTCGACGATCCGCAATTCGACCTCGACTATCACGTCCGGTATGTAGCCGTCCCTGCACCGGGTAGTCTCGACAACCTGCTCGCGGAAGTGAGCCCCCTGTATGCCACCGCCCTCGACGCCGAGCGCCCACTCTGGGAGGCCTACGTGGCAGAAGGCCTGCTCGACGGGCGTGGCGCCGTCTTCGTGAAGATGCACCACTGCGTCACGGATGGTGTTGGTGGCTCCAAGTTGTTTTCGGAACTTCTCGCTGACCGAGCGGAACCGGATACGGTGCCAGCGCGACGTCCCCACCGTGCGCGTTCGACCACCACGGCCGCCCTGCTGTGGCGGGCGCTGCTTTACAACGTCGACGACGCCCTGGAGAACGGCGCCAGCGTACTCGATGCGCTGCGCACGGCGGTACGCCACCCGGGCGACCTCTACAGTGGGATCCAGCGTGGCGTGCTGAGTGCAATCGGCATGAGTCGCGAGCTGACGGTGAAGCGCGCCGAGAGCCCCATGCACTTTCAGCGGAGCTTGTCCCGCAGCCTGGCGGCCTTCGAAATGAAGGTGGGTGAGATCGACGCCGTGCGCGGCCCCCTGCGGGCCACGAACAACGACATCATCCTCACGGTTGTGTCCGGCGCAATGCACCGCTGGCACACGTCGCGCGGCAGTGACGTGCACGCGCTGCGAGCGATGGTTCCCGTCAATCTCCGCGGCGCCGGAGATGCCGAGGCCGGGAACCGGCTGGCGCTGTTGGCGCTCCACTTGCCGATCGGCGAGCCCAACCCGCTGCGCCGGTTGCGCGTGATCCAAGAAGAGATGGGACGCGTCAAACACGACCGGCGGGCGACGGCGTATCCGTTTTTGGCGCGAGTGATGACCGCCCTACCCCTAGCGGTCGCCGAACAAGTGGTCCGCCAGCAGACACGCCGCACGAATTTCGTCTGTACCAATGTCCCGGGACCGACACACACCTGCTATCTCGCCGGCGAGGCCATCGAGCGGATCTACGTGTACGCACCGCTGGTCGGAGATCACCCCGTGGCCATCGCGCTGATTAGTTATGGCGATGTGATGAGTGTCGGGCTCGATGTGGACCCGCTGGCAATGAACGATCTGCCGCGCTTCCGCGATGCTTTGCAGGAATCGTACGCCGAGATCCTCAACATCGGCAGCCACGGTGACGTCAAGTTGCCACGACCGCCGAGACGCCGGCATGCCGCATCGTGACGCGGTCGGCGCGACAAGGACAGCAACCGATCTGCGGCCAGAAGGGGGGGTAGCGTGAGTCTGACCATCGACGCACCGGAGGGAGTCGAGATCGCGGCGTTTTTCGACGACCTCGTGCCGCCGGCCGTGCGCCAGCTCGTCGACACCCGCCCGCTTCGCGGAATGCACGATGTGACCTTCCGTGTTCGCTTTAGCGTCGAAGGGGTTGGAGACTGGTTGGTGAGCGTCGTTAACGCCACTCGCGTCGCCGTGAAGCGCGATCGCAAGACGCCGGCTCACCTCACCGTACGCTTCGACGAAGCGAGCTTCCGCCGTAGCCAAACGGGCGAAGCCCGGCGGATCAACGTGCTGGAGATGCTGTACGGCGACCGCAAGCGCTTCGATCGGCTGCTTGGCGTGAAGGGAATGTTGCAGGTCGAGTTGGACGACCACGGGGAGTTTCGGCGGCTGGCGCTGATCTTCAACGAAACGCAGGACCCGGCGGCGATCCTGAGGGTCGGTTACGACGACTTCTGTGACATCCTCGACAAGATCGCCTACCCACCGATGCTGTTGCTGCGCGGGCGCATGCGCATCGACGGCAATGTTGCCCTCCTCTTGCGGGTGCAAGGTCTACTATGAATTCTCGGCCTCGATCCGAGAATAGACTTCGCCGCCTGCGGTCAGACCTTTTCGCGCGTGCGAAGAGCCGTGGTTCGGCACTTCTCAGATCTGCGAGGCGAAGGCGGGCACATAGTCAGTCTTAGGACGCTCTGTTCGGCTGCCAAGAGAAGCTGCCTCTTCGTGCCGACCTGGCAAGGCTCTTGCCAATTGAAATGGGATGAAGCGCTCGCGCCTACTTCTGGCGATCGCAGTTGCGCTCGTCGCTGTCGCAACCGCCTTGTATCTCGTGCTCTGGCGCCTCCCGGCGCGGTCGGCTGACCACGTACTGCTGGTCTCGGGAAATATCGAGGCGCACGAAAGTGTGGTCGCATTCAAAGCCGTGCAATCGCGGATCGTCGAGCTGCCGTTCGACGAAGGACAGTGGGTCGAGGCAAGCACCCTGCTGGCACGACTCGACGCGTCGGACTACCAGCAACAAGAGGCGATTGCCGCGGCGGCGCTGCGTACGCGCCGCGCCGAGCTTGCATCGGCAAAAAAGGGGGTCGAGGTCGCACGGAGCACGGTACTGGCCGACATCGCCGAACAGGCTTTGCGGGCAGTCAGCCGCAGGCGGATCGGTGCGCTGTGGGAGCGCGGGATCGTCTCGCGTGACGAGCTCGACCGGGTAGACACCGCCCTCAAAGAGTCCGACGCGATTCTGCAGCGTGACCGCGCGATCGAGGCCACTCGGGCTCGCGATATCGAAGTGGCGCGGGCAAGCGTGCGGACGGCGCGCGAGCAGCTCCAACTGGCGCGTATCCTCCTGGGCTATACCGTCTTGCGGGCGCCGTTCGCAGGCGTGATCCTTGTGCGACAGGCCGAGCTCGGTGAGGTCGTGCTCCCGGGAACCCCGGTCGTCACACTTGGTGATCTCGATCACGTCTGGCTCCGCGCTTACGTCCGGGAAACCGATCTGGGCCGTATCCGTTGGGGACAAACGGCGACGATCCACACCGACACCTACCCCGACCGGCGCTACCCGGGCCACATCTCGTTCATCTCCTCGGAAGCGGAATTCACACCGAAAAGCGTTGAAACACACAGCGAGCGCGTGACCCTCGTCTACCGCATCCGCATCGACGTCGAGAATCCGGCGCATGAGCTAAAACCCGGAATGCCGGCCGACGCGACGATAGAGATGGCGTCGGCAGGCCCCAATGGTTGAGTCACTCGCAGCGATTACCATCGACGGTCTCACCAAGCGCTTCGGTGACAGGATCGCCGTCGATCGCTTGCACTTCACCGTCGCCACCGGCGAAATCTTTTGCCTCGTCGGCCCCGACGGTGCCGGCAAGACCACCACAATGCGCATGCTGGCGGGCGTCATGGCACCCGATGCAGGCTCGGCGACGGTCGTCGGGTACGATGTCGTAGGCGATCCCGAAGGTGTGAAGAATCACATCAGTTACATGCCGCAGCGCTTCGGCCTTTACGAGGAGCTGACCATCGACGAGAACATCCGATTCTACGCCGATCTCTTTGGGATCGGCCGCCGCGAGCGTGAGCGGCGCGCCGAACAGCTACTGGCTGCCGCCGGCATGGCACGTTTCCACGATCGACTCGCCGGCCAGCTCTCCGGCGGCATGAAGCAGAAGCTCGGTTTGAGCTGTGCCCTGATCCACACGCCACGCGTGCTCCTCTTGGACGAGCCAACGACGGGTGTCGACCCGGTTTCGCGCCGTGACTTCTGGCGGATTCTC
>JACQEN010000214.1 GCA_016200585.1 Deltaproteobacteria bacterium | reverse complement strand
GAAGTTCACGTGCCGGTGCGTGTCGGTGACGATCTGCGTTGTGGAGTCGTCAGCCTGCCCAAAGGTCTGTGGCGTTCGAGCACGCGCAACGGCGCCACGGCAACGGCGTTGGCACCCGACCATCTTACCGACATCGGAGCTGGAGCCTGTTTCAACGATGCCCGGGTCGAGGTCGAAAAGCTTCCCCAGTCGTAATTCAAGCCTGGTCTCGCGCCATTTGCCCGAGGCCGTGATCGGCGTGACTCACAGGCCGCGCTGACCGATGATGGCTCTCTTTTCACCTGATCGATGTCATTGCAGAAGCAGCTTGGCGGGTTAAGCAGACAACCAAGCAGCGCGGGGGCCCGCTGTATTCAAATCGGTCGAGGAGGACCTATGCGAACACCGTGTCTGCTTGCTGGTTTTGGTTGGATCGTAGGACTGTGGATCGCCACGGCGAACGCCGCACCGCCGCCGCAAACAAGCCTCAACAATTGCCAGAATGCAGTGAAGGTCGAGGCGGGAAAGTTCATTCAAAAGGAAGTCGGGGCCATTGCTACGTGTCTTCAGGGCATTTCGATCCAGCTCGTCAAGAACAATGCCGCCGATACGAGTGGGGCCGCGTCCCTATGTGTTAGCCAGTTTCGCTTGATTCAAGACACTCGGAGCGTTGGCAAGAGCCTGCGCGAGAAGCTGCAGGCGGGAATTGAAAAGAAGTGCGTTCCCGGTACGACCAACACGCACACGTTGGCGGACATTCTCGGGAGCGGTGCCGGGGTGACGCAGCCGCTCAAGGTGGAGGATATTGGTCCCTGGTGCGCTCACTTCGGCGGCAGCGGCACCATCGCCAGCGTGCAGCAATGGATCAGCTGCGTCACGGCAGCCGCCGAGTGCAGCGTCGATGCGGCTATTTCAACTCAATACCCGCGGGTCCTCGAATGGTTGAACGCGGTGAAGCCGAAGATGCAGGCGCTGAGCCCGCCGGCAACGGATCTAACCAAAGTCGACGACGCCGTTGCCGGTTTGGACGCCGTGCACAACGCGATCACCGGACACGGCAGCGGTACGACGCCCGGCATCCAGTGCGGCAGCAATTGGCCTAGCACCGGTACCGCGGGTGTTGCGGATGTTCTGGCCACGAAGACGTTCTCGAACGACATTTCGACGGGTCTGACGGGGACGATGCCGAACAATGGTGCCGTGACGCTGATGCCAGCCGCAACCGACCAGCCGATCGCGGCGGGGTATCACAATGGCGCCGGTAAGGTCAGCGGTGACGCCGACTTGATTTCGGGCAACATTCGCAGCGGTGTAAATCTATTCGGTGTAGCCGGCGATCCCAACGTGGTGAACACCGGGTCCGGCGACGCCCTGGGCGGCGATCTCCTGCTCGGCAAAAAAGCATGGGTTGCTGGCTTACAAGTTACCGGCTCGATGCCCAACAATGGGGCGGTAGTGATCACACCAACCACCTTCAACCAGGCAATCCCTGCTGGCTATCACGATGGAGCTGGCTTCGTCGTTGGCGATGCCGACCTGGCAGCCGGCAACATCAAAGTCGGGGTCAACATTTTCGGGGTGGCGGGAACCTTCGCCTGCGGCAATGCCAGTATCGATGCGGGTGAAGAGTGTGATCAGGCAAACCTCAACGGCAAGACCTGTGTGACCCAAGGGTTTGCGGGTGGCACGCTGAAATGTGGAGCGGGCTGTTTGTTCGACACGACAGACTGTTACGCAACGCGGTTTGTCGACAACCTCGACGGGACGATTTCCGACTACCAAACGCACTTGATGTGGGAAAAGAAAGCCGCCTTCGGCAACGTGGCGGTGATCTGCTCGAGTGCCGCGGTGTGTCCGAACCCGAATGACGCCGACAATCAATACACGTGGAGCGCGGGGTCGCCGTGGACAGCGAACGGTACTGTGTTCTTCGTCTTCCTGGCGCAGCTGAATGGCGGTGGCGGGTTTGCCGGGCACACCGACTGGCGGTTGCCGACGCGCGAAGAGTTGCAAGGCATCGTCGACTATGCGGACGCCAGCAGCCCGGTGATCAACGCAGCCTTCGACAACGGCTGCACGAGCTCGTGTAGCGTGACGACATGCAGCTGCACGGCGCCGGCGATCTACTGGTCGTCGAGTGCGACCGCAACCAGCAGCAGCAATACCTGGATCCAGAGTTTCGGCAATGGTGATGTGACCAACGACACGAGGGATACGGACTATTACGCACGCGCAGTGCGTGGCTTTTAGGGGACACCGACTGTCTGCGAGGTGATGCAGAACGAAGCGTTCTGCATCACCGTCAGCGCACCGCTCTCATTGTAACCACACCACAGCAGCGCCTCAGAGCGCCAACGGTGAAGCTCCCCTCCCGGTCGCACCAGGCCGGCGCTCCGATGAGACGTTGATTGCCCCGCCGCATTCTGCAATCTGACGTCTGCATTCCGTCGTTCATCACAGGAGGTGCCCTTGAAGCTCGACAGTGGATTCTTCTCCCCGACGCTCGCCGATGCGGGCGAGGCGGCGCAGCGGGCTGAGACTCTCGGCTTCGATGCGCTGTGGACAGCCGAGACAAGTCACGATCCGTTCTTCCCGCTGGTCATCGCGGCGCAACACACCAAGAAGATCAAGCTGGGCACGGCAATCGCCGTGGCGTTCCCGCGCAGTCCAATGGTGCTGGCGCAAATTGCCTGGGACCTGCAAGCGCACTCGCACGGCCGATTCATCCTCGGCCTAGGGACCCAGGTGCGCGGCCACAACGAGCGCCGCTTCGGGATCAAATGGGAGCACCCCGGGCCGAAGCTGCGCGAGATGATTCAGATGATCCATGCCATCTGGGACTGTTGGCAAAACAGCACACGCCCGAGCTTCGTCGGCAAGTTTTACAACTTCACCTTGATGACACCGTTCTTCAATCCCGGGCCGATCGCCTACCCGCGGCCGCAGATCTACATCGCCGGTGTGAACGAGTATATGTGCCGCCTGGCCGGGGAGCTGTGCGACGGGTTTCACGTCCACCCGTTCCATTCGATCAAGTACCTCGACGAGGTGACGCTGCCCAACGTGCAAAAGGGTTTGAGCAATTCCGGTCGCAGCCGCCGCGACGTCGCCTTGTCGAGTACGGTCTTCGTCATCGCGGGCCAGAACAGCGACGAAATCGAAGAGGCCAAGGGTCCGGTGCGTCAGCAGATCTCGTTCTACGCCTCGACGCCCGCGTACTCGGGCGTTCTGGAATGCCACGGCTGGGGTGATACGGCGCGGCGCCTGACCGAGTTGTCGAAGCGTGGGGCGTGGGCCGAAATGGCCAGCGAGATTACCGACGAGATGCTCGAGGTGTACGCCGTGACCGCCAAAACCGACGACGTCGTCGACGCCATCAAGAAGCGCTACCAAGGCTATCTCGATCGCCTGGCGTTCTACTTTGCGCCCGGTGGCAGCGATCCTGCGGTCTGGAAAAAGATCGTCGCGGCGTTCAATGGCTGAGGACTTGCAGAAATACGCTCGCGTGTCGACGGTACAGCTGACGACGATCGGCCGCAAATCGCAACAACCGCGAACCGTAAAGATCTGGTTCGTCGTCATCGACTCGCAACGAATCGTCGTGCAACACGTGCGCGGTGACGATGCCAACTGGTATCGCAACCTCGTGAAGAACCCCGAGGTCGATCTCGATTTTGGTGACGGAGCGATTCATGCCATTGGCAGGCCGATCCGTGGCCGCGACGAGATCCGCGACGTCTTGCGTCTGATACGACGCAAGTATTGGATGGCCTGGTTGTTACAAGCTTTCGGCACGGGCAACGCGGTAGCCGCTCACGTCGATCTGCACCTTCCCGACAAACAACAGCCGCGCCCCGCGAAATGAAGACCGTCGGCTTCATCGGCCTCGGCATCATGGGGCGGCCCATGGCGCGCAACCTGTTGAAAGCGGGCTTCGCCGTCGTCGTGCATTCGCGCACCGGCTCGAAAGTCGACGACCTCGTCGGCGATGGAGCGACGGCCGGTGGCTCGCCGCGCGACGTGGCGGCGCGTAGCGAGGTGGTGATAACCATGGTTCCGGACACTCCCGACGTCCGCCAGGTGATGCTCGGGCCCGCGGGCGTGATCGAAGGCGCGCACGAGAACTTGGTTGCCGTCGACATGAGCACGATCTCGCCGGCGGCAACCCGCGAAATTGCCGCTGCGCTCGCCGAACGCGGTGTGCGCATGCTCGATGCCCCGGTGTCGGGTGGGGAGATCGGCGCCATCAAGGGAACCCTGTCGATCATGGTCGGCGGTGCGGCCGAGGTCTTCGAGCAGTGCCGTCCGGTGCTGGCGGCGATGGGCGACAAGATCACGCACGTCGGACCGCAAGGGCACGGCCAGATCACCAAGCTGTGCAACCAGGTTGCTGGCGTCCTCAGTTTGCAAGCCGTTGCAGAAGCTCTGGTGCTCGCGAGCAAAGCCGGCGTCGACGCCAACAAGGTGATCGAAGCCCTTTCCGGCGGCGCCGCCGACTCGTGGAACCTGCGCAATCAAGGTCCGAAGATGCTCAAGCGCGACTTTGCTCCCGGCTTTTTCGTGCACTTGCAACAAAAGGATCTGCGCTTGGCGATGGAGCTCGCCAGCCAACTCAACGTACCGCTTCCCGGTGCCGCGTTGATCCATCAGCTGTTTAACGCCGTCGAAGCGCTGGGCGGACGCGAGCTCGGCGTGCAAGCGTTGGTGCAGGCCTTGGAGCAGTTGGCGGCAATGAAGGTATCCGGCTGATCGACGGAGAGGTATCCTCACCTCGTGCACCAAGCAGCCGAGTGTGATGTTCATCGCGGCAATGGCTCCATGCTGCTCGTTGCTCCGCACGGCGGGCGGCGGCCGCCAGTCGACCCTTCCGACCCGCCGCCGAATCTGCGCGTCAACGACGTTTTCACTCCCGAGGTGACGCGGCTGCTGGCAGAACGTCTGGACGCCGGCTGGGTTATCAACGAAGAGGTCGACCGCAATCTGCTCGATCTCAATCGCACCTCGCAGGTACTACGCCGCGCCCCGTGGTTTCTCGACTTGTTGGTGCGCGAGATCGAAGCGATCGTCGCGCGCCACGATCACGCCGAGGTGTTGTTCGTGCACGGTTGGAACGTCGGGCAGACGAGGTGCGACCTCGGCGTCGGCGTTACCGAGATCGACGGTGTCGTGCACGTTTCCGACGGTGCTCTCATGACGGTGAGTGAATCCTACCGGGTGACGCGCCTGGCTGCACTGCGGGAAGGCGCGGCGCGGCGCGGCATCGAGGTGAGCTTCGGAGCGCACTACGCGGCCAGCCACCAGAATAACTTGCTGCAGCTCTTCACGGCTCACGACCGCCACCCAAGCATCCCAGCCGTCGGCCAGTTGTGCGAGTGGGCGCGCGCCGGAGTGCTCGATGCAGTCCAACTCGAGCTCGGCATTCCGCTACGCTGGCCGGGTCGCTGGCGCGACAATCTGCTCGACGTCCTGACGGCGACGTTTGCTCAGCGACCTTTGATCGCTTCGCATTCGCAGAAGGCGGCGACGCCTTACGCCCGACGCCCGGCACCCGATGAATCGAGTGCGACACAGTCGGCGGCCCTTCAATTCTACGATCCTGCTGCCGATCTGGCTCTGCTGGCGGGTGTTGGCCGAATCGGGCCCGAAACTCTTGGCGGCCGCCTGCTTCTGTTCCTCGGCGGGCAGCGGGTAGCATTGTTCACCGGAGAACAACCGCTAGCCGCACAGAACGGAGTGCCGCCGCTCTTTCTTTGCGACGACGGCAAGCGGTTACGTGTCGAGCTCGCCGGACCGATCCTGCTTCTCGACGACTCGTCGACGTATCTCGACCTCGAAGCGGCTTTCGTCGAATCGCATCTGGCAGCGGCGCGGGTCGCGTTGGAGTTTGCAGCCGAAGATGGGGGAGGGGGGACGGTACGCTTTGGCACAGTGCGGGGAGAGGTCGAAATCGACGGCAGCCTTCGACGGATCAGCTGCTCCGGCTTTGCAAACGTTGCGGCGCTACGTGCGGCTGGACCAGGGCCGGCCACATCGTTGACCGCTACCTTCGAATCGGGTCCGGCCTTCTGGAGCCGTGCCGTCGATGGAAATGCAGAGGCCGTAACCTGGCGCTTCGACACGCGCGGAGCAGAGACGCCGAGCCGCAGCGGATTGACCGCGTACGTCGATGCCGACGGCTTCACGCCGCGGCGCCTCGAATGGCAGTCGCACGACGGCCGGGTCGCTTCGGGCACGCCCATCTCGCGCATGGCGATTCTGCGTAGCGGACCGGGCGGATACCTACGTGTCAGTTTCGGTGTGGCGCGTTTCGACTGCGAAGGCAGAGAAGGGTGGGGGATTTATGAACACGCGGTGCCGGTTGGAAGGAGAGATGGGGGCAGTGGGCGGTAGGCAGTAGGCAGTGGGCAGTAGGCAGTGGGCAGTAGGCAGTAGGCAGTGGGCAGTAACTCCCGTCGCCAATCTCCCGTTTATCTTCCCGGCAACTCAGCCGTAAACGCGCCGCTGATCGCCGTTTCGCCCTTTTGATTGAGGGCCGCGACCTCGCCTTCGATGAGTCGTTTGCCGCCGTCCTCCCACTTCTTGGTTACCTTGCCTTTGCAAGTGATGGTGTCGCCGGGCCAGACGCGGGTGGCGAAGCGGACTTTGAGCTTGCGCAGATTCTCGCGGCCGACGTAGTCGGTGACACATTTGCTGACGAAGCCGGCGTTGAGCATGCCGTGGGCGAAGACGCTTGGCAGGCCGACCTTCTGGGCAAACGGCTCGTCGTGGTGCATCGGATTGAAGTCGCCCGATGCGCCGGCGTACTTCACCAGATCGGTGCGTGTGAGGTTCTCGACGACGAACGCCGGGACCTCGTCGCCTTCCTTTACGTCATCGAAGTAGAGTGGTTTGCGCTCCATCGTCATTGCTCCCTTGAGAATGAGGGCGTGGGGGCTTGGCCGTTCGGCAAGATCGAGCCCCGAGCCACCAGCCCCGAGCCACGAGACCTACGCCGAGGCTGCTTCGGGCTTATCCAACACTTCCTGCGCCACGAGCTCGCGGTTCCATGTTGCATCGCCGAACGTGACTTCGGAACCCTTGGCGCGCTTGAAATACAAGTGCATGTCGTGCTCCCAGGTGAAGCCGATGCCGCCGTGGATTTGGATGCCTTCGCCGCTGACCATGCGATAGGCGTCGGAGCAGTAGGCCTTGGCCATACAGGCGGCGAGGTGCGCTTCGGCGACGTCGTTGGCGACGGCCCAGGCGGCGTAGTAGGTCGCCGACTTCGAGCTCTCCGTCTGCACCATCATGTTGGCGCACTTGTGCTGGATTGCCTGGAAGCTGCCGATCGGGCGGCCGAACTGTTCGCGCACATTGGCGTACTCGACGCTCATTTCGAGAACCTTCTGCATACCGCCGCACATCTCGGCGCACAACGCGACCTTGGCGCGGTCGATGAGTCGATCGAGAAGCGCCCAGCCCTGGTTGGCCTTGCCAAGGACGGCATCTTTGCCAACGACGACGTTGTTGAGCTTGACCTCGCACAGCTTGCGCGTCTGATCCATCGTCTTCAGCAGCGTGATCTCCAGGCCCGCAGCTTTGGCGTCGACGATGAACATCGTAATGCCCTTCGGCCCTTTCTTGCCGCCGGTGCGTGCCGGAACGATCAAAAGGTCGGCGTTGTGTGCATCATGGACGAACAGCTTGGTGCCCGACAGCGTAAAGCCATCAGCGCTCTTCTTGGCTTCGAGCATGATGCCGTCGGCATCCCAGCGGCCGCTTTCTTCGACCTGTGCCAAGGTTGCTTTCAACGATCCGTCGCAGATACCGGGGAGATATTTTTTCTTCTGAGCCTTGCTACCACCGAGGTCGATCGCCAGTCCCCCAAGAATGACGGAGGCGAAGAACGGACCGGGCATGACGCATCGCCCCATCTCTTCGAGGACGACGACGAGGTCGACCATGTTCAGTCCGGCGCCGCCATATTCCTCCGGAAAGACCAGGCCCAGCCAACCAAGATCGGCCATTTTTTTCCACTGCTCTTCCGAAAAACCGGTGTCGTCGTCCATCATCTTGCGGACGTACGTCATCTGGCACTCCGTCTCGAGAAACTGGCGCGCGCTCTGGCGCAGCATTTCCTGCTCTTCGCTGAATCCGAAATCCATGCAGTCCTCCGGGTACCGAAACTGTTGCCGAACAAATGTTAATCGACGGACTTTTATGAGGTTCCCGGGGGAGAAGCAACGGGGCGTGGCGACTTCGGAGAAGGGTTCACCGGCGGCTTGTTGTTCGCCGCCGAGGAACACCCTGTTCCGTGTTTGGTTACGCCCAAACGTTGGATGGTGTCGCTGGGTGATGAGCGTCGCTGGAACTGTGCTGCTTCTTGAACGTGCGCGAGATGGGAGTCGACCCTCTAACGATGCGTTGAAGCCTCATAGGCGAACGCGGTAGAAGATGGCGCATGGCAAACGGGGCATTGCCAAAACGCCAGACAACCAATTGCAACGAGCGGCAAGACGCTACGGTGATGTTCGCCGACATCTCCGGCTTCACGGCTTTATCGGAGAAGCTCGATCCGGAAGAGGTCACCGACGTGATGAACCGCTGCTTCGAAAAGTTGGAAAGCGTGGTCTTCGCCCACGGCGGCGTCGTCGACGAGTATCTGGGCGATTGTATCAAGGCGGTCTTCGGGTTCTCTGCCGCCAACACCAATCCGACTCTGCACGCGGTCCAGGCCTCACTAGAGATTCGCGATGCGCTGGCGGAATTCAATCGCGAACAAAACCTGCCGGCGCCGCTGGGGATTCATATCGGGCTCAACAGCGGCGTGGTCATGGGTGTCACCCTGGGGGGCGGCGAAGAGTCGGATTTCTCGGTCATGGGCGATCCGGTGCGCTTTGCATCGCGGCTCGAAGACGCGTCGGAACGCGGGCAGATCTACGTCGGACCGCTGACCTACGAACGGACGCGCGACGCGTTCGAGTACAAGCCGTTGGCGCCGCTGCAGCTCGACGAGCACCACCAGCCGGAGCCGATCTACGAGTTGGTGGCGCCGCTGCGCACCTTGCGCGTCAAACGGCAGAGCGAACGCCGCTTGGCGACGGTCCTGTTTGCGACGGTCGATGGCTTTGAAGACCTTTGCCAACACCTCGACGCCGACGCGCTGACGCTGACCATGCACGCCTGCTTTGCGGCGTTGGGCAACGTCGTGGTCGAGCATGGCGGCGTCGTCGACAAGTATCTGGGCGATGGCATCATGGCTCTGTTCGGTGTTCCCAACGCCATCGAGAACGCACCGCGCCAGGCATTGAATGCGGCCATCGAGATTCGCAAGTGCGTGGCGCAGTTCATCGAGGTGCGGCAGCTGCCGCTGACGCTGACGGTTCATGCCGGCGTCAACACCGGATTGGTCATCGCCGGCGAGATGGGTGGGCGCGTCAAACGCGACTTCACCGTCATGGGCGACACGGTGAACCTGGCGGCGCGTTTGAAAGAAGCGGCCGAGCACGGGACGATCTACGTTGGCCCGGAGACGTATCGCTACACGCGCGACGATTTCGGATTCCGGCCATTGCCTCCTCTGCGCCTCAAAGGCAAAGAGCAGCCGGTTCCAGCCTATGAGCTGGAAGCGGTGACGACCAGGGTGCATCGCGAGGTTCCCGATCGCAATAAGCGCATGGTGTTCTCCGAGCTTGTCGGACGCGATGCGGAAGCCGCCGCTTTGCAAACGGCGCTCGAATGCTTGTTGGCCGGACAGGGCAGGATCGTCAGCCTGATTGGCGAAGCGGGCTTGGGAAAGTCGCGTCTGCTGTCGGAGGTCCTGACACGGGCAAAGCAGTTGGACATCAACGTCTTTCTGGGGCGCTCACTCGCCGTCGGGCAAGGGCAGAGCTTTCATCCGTTCGTCGACCTGTTGCGCCACTGGGCCGGCATCAGCGAGGATGCCGGTGAGACGGAGTCGCTAGCAACCCTGGAGCCGGCGGTACGCGCGGTGCTGGGCGAGGATGCCGATGAAGTCTTCCCCTTCATCACCCGATTGATGGGCCTGCATGCCGCAGGCTTGGCCGCCGAACGTCTAACCGGAATCGAGGGCGAGGCGCTCGAAAAATTGATTCTCAAGAGCACACGACAGCTGTTGCAGGCGATTGCGCAGCGGCGGCCGACGGTCGTGGTCTTCGAGGACCTGCACTGGGCCGATCAATCGTCGTTGAATCTGCTCGAATGGTTGTTGCCGTTGAGCAGCGAGACGGCGTTGCTCTTCCTGCACGTCTTCCGGCCTTTGTTCGAGGAAACCAGTGAGCGGATCCTGCGCGTCTGCCAGGAGCGTCTTCCGGAACGCCATACGGAGATTCGCCTCGAGCGACTCGACGCGGCGCAATCGGCGCGGCTCATCCGCAACCTGCTCGACATCGATGACCTGCCGGCGGGCGTCCGCGACCTGATCGCCGCCAAAGCCGAAGGCAATCCATTCTATATCGAGGAGGTGGTGCGGTCACTGATCGACCAGGGCGCGGTCGAACATGTCGACGGGCGCTTCCGGGTGACGGAGAAGATCGGCAGCGTCGTCATTCCTGGAACGATTCACGACGTCATCATGACACGCGTCGATCGACTCGACGAGTCGGCCCGCCAACTCTTGCAGGTCGCCTCGGTGATCGGGCGCAACTTCTACCACCGCATCCTTTCGGAGATTCTCGGTGGTGACAGACCGATCGATGGCGACCTCGGGGTGTTGAAGGAAAAGCAGCTGATCCAAGAGCGCTTTCGGTCGAATTGGGAAGTCGACGTCGGGGCGCGCGATTTGAGCGACGATCTGGAGTACCTCTTCAAACATGCCCTGGCGCAGGAAGCGGTCTACGAATCGGTGTTGCTGCGAACCCGGCGCGAAGCACACGCGCGGGTCGCGCGGGCCATCGAGGCGGTGTTCGAGCGTCGGCTGCCGGAGTTCTATGCGCCGCTCGCGTACCACTATTCGCGTGCCGAACAGCTCGAGCCGGCAGAGTCGTATCTATGCAAGGCCGGCGAAGAGGCGGCACGCTCGGCGGCTTCGGCGGAGGCGCTGCAATTCTTTCGTGAAGCAGCGTCCATCTACGACAAGCTGCATGGCACCACGGGCGGCGACTCCGGACACCGCGCTTTCCTCGAAAAGAACCTCGGCCTGGCTTTGCTGAATACCGGCAAGCATACCGAATCCATCGTCCACTTCGATCGCTCGCTGGAGTGGCTCGGCGAGCACGTGCCCAAGCACCTTGCGGGTAAGGCGGCGCGTTGGTTGCTCGACATGGGTGCGGTGCTCTATCGCATGTACTTCCACGAAGGCCGGCGTGGCGCGGTCCCCAACCTCGACCATGAACGCGAGGTGTTCAAGCTCTACTACGAGCGTGGCCACGCCATGGTGACCAGCGATCCGCGACGCTTGTTCCTGGAAATGGCGACGCCGTTGCGACGATTTCACCGCGTCGATCCGCGTCTGATCGAGCAGGGCCTGGCGATGTACGTGTCGTGCGCGACGATTCTGACCTATTCGGGGATGTCCTTTGCCATCAGTGAACGCGCTCTCGATGTCGCCAAGACCTTGCTCAACGAGAACAATAGCCGCGATTTGTTTACCTACCGGACGATGCGCTTCACCTGTCACTACTTCAATGGCGACTGGAGCCACGCGCCGTGGATCGAACCCGACCTCGTCGAGCGAGCCTTGCGACTGGGGATGGTTTGGGACGTGACGATGTACCTCGGCATCGAGGCCGACTGCCTGTTCCGCTGCGGCGATTTCGAGGCGGCATCGAGCTCGCTCGCCAAGCTCGTCGAGATTCGTGACACCTACAACTACGCGTACGCCGGCAACAACGAAGAGGGCGAGCGCATGCTGATGTTGGTCGAGCAGCGCAAGCTGGAGGAGGCGGTGGCGCTTGCCGATGTGCATTTCGCCACATACGACGAGGCGACCATACGCGCCTATACGATGGGCGAGAAGGCCAAAGCGCAAATCCTGCTCGGCGATCGAGCCGGAGCCGTCGAAAGCTTGAAGCGTGCGGCCGAGCTGATCCGGCAAGAAGGCGTGATGCCTCCATGGCACCTGAGCTCGCCGCAGCGGGCGCAGTTGTTGTTCGACGTTACCGGACTAGAAGCGGCCGCGACCAGCTCGGGCCGCCCGGGCTGGGGTACCCTGAGGCGGTCCGCAATTCGCAGCGCCCGCCGCGCGATCAACAGTGCCGAGAAGGTCGCCAAGTCGCGCATCGAGGCCTACAACCTGACGGCGCGATTGTGGTGGGTACTCGGCCGTCACGGTCGCGCATTGCAGTGGTGGGAAAAGACCTTTGCCGAGGGCCGGCGCATGGGG
>JACQEN010000220.1 GCA_016200585.1 Deltaproteobacteria bacterium | reverse complement strand
TGCAGCAGCGGTTCATAATCGAGCTCCTTGAAGACGGCTCCCTTGACCGTGAGAAAGGCGCGAATCTCGTCGCGCTCGTACTCGGGTCCGAGAAAGGCATTGCGCATGACATAACGCCGCGGCACCTTGAATACATGATTCTGCAGATACGCCGCGACGCCGAGCGCCCCGCCGGCGTCTCCCGCAGCGGGCTGAATAAACAAGCGTCGGAACGGCCCCTCACGTGCGATGCGCCCGTTTGCCACACAGTTCAACGCGACGCCACCGGCTAAACACAAATCGGGCAATCCCGTCTCCTGGTGCAGGTGTGTCGCCATCTTCAACATGATGTCTTCGGTCACCGCTTGAATGCTGGCAGCAATGTCCTTGTGACGCTGTTCGAGCGGACCCTCGGGCTCGCGTGGCGCCCCACCGAAAAGGCGATGAAAGCGCTCCGTCGTCATCTTCAGCCCGTAGTGATAGGCGAAATACTCCATATTCAGATGGAAGCTGCCGTCATCCGCTACTTCGATCAGCTCGCGAACCTCGCGCTCGTAGCGCGGTGTTCCGTACGGCGCCAAACCCATGACTTTGTATTCGGCGCTGTTGACCTTGAAACCAAGGTAGCTGGTGAATGCCGTGTACAGCAGACCGAGTGAATGCGGAAAACGAATTTCGCGGAACAAATCGATGTCGCTGCCACTGCCGCGTCCGAATGTCGCCGTCGACCATTCGCCGACACCGTCGACGGTCAGCACGGCGGCCTCGGAAAAGGGTGACACCAGAAACGAGCTGGCAGCGTGCGACAGATGATGCTCGATCATGTATACCGGCCCGTCGTATTGCAGCTCCTCGCGGATCAGCGACGGAATCACCAGTTTTTGATGCAGCCACGACGGCATGGCGCGCAGGAAGCTGTTCACCGAGCGCGGAAAGCAAGCGACGTGCGAGAACAAAATCCGCTTAAACTTGATGAACGGCTTCTCGTAGAACCCGACGGCATCGAGATCGTCGACCAGGATCCGACCTGCTTCCAAACAGTAGCGGATGGCATTGATCGGGAAGTTCTGATCGTGCTTGTCGCGCGTGAAGCGCTCTTCCTGTGCCGCCGCGATCACTTCGCCATCGCGCATCAAGCACGCGGCAGAATCGTGGTAGAAGGCCGAGATGCCGAGCGTATTCATGCTTGTTTCTGCCCGACCATGACGTAGTAACCGCCGCCGGCGTTCTGGGTTACGATCCAAGCCAGCTGTACGAGCAAGTGGGCCGCTCGTCCGGTTCGCCACGCCGCCAACTGGCGCGGTCGAAAAATGCGCTTCGACTTACCAAACAGCTCGGCGTGCGGGAACGACGATACGTAGGTGACATTGTTCTTGCGGAACCATTCGATGACCTCGTCAATCGTATGCGTCGACTCGTGCGGGTGTTCGTACTGATCGGCATACCACGTATGCCGCTTGGCCTCGTCGGTATCGTGCGTCACCAGCTGTTTGCGAATCGCGCGGTCCTTGGCGTTCGGATCGATCCGCGACAGCAGCGCGACGATTCGCCGGCGCACCAGCAGCATCAGACGGCCGTAGCGATTGTACAGCCCGATGACGAGGCGGCCGCCCGGTTTGGTGATCTTCACAAGATTGCAGAAACCGCCGTAGGGATCGCTGGTGTGGTGCAGCACGCCGTTGCAGAACACGTAGTCGAAGCTGTTCGGTGGCAGGTCCCAATCGAGAAGGTTGCGCCGGCGGAAGTCGACCGTCTTCAGCGCCAGGCGCTCTTTCAGCGTCTGCGCCAGATCGAGCGAATGCTGCGAGTAGTCGATCCCGAGAACCGCGCGCTTCTTCAGGGCCAGAAAACATGCCAGCTGTCCCGTACCGCATCCGACGTCGACGACCTTCGCATCGAACGGAATCTCTGCGTCGAGACGCCGAGCGTACCAGCTGGCGCGGGTCACCAGGTCCTGTCGCGTTTCATACTTCCCGGCATCGAAACCAGGAAAGGGGTTGGCCTCGTAGAATTCGTTAACGACGCGCAGAACCGCACTATCGCCGGGCGGCGCAACCTCAGGGCTGGTCTTCGTAGGAGAGGCGGCGGTCGGCACAGAGTCTAGAACAGCGCGTAGATAAACGGTGCGAGAGCCGAGCCCTGCACGAACACGATGAAGATGCCCAATCCGCCGAGAACGAGGAGAATCGGGGCCAGCCACCACGTGCGGTCCTCTTTCAAGAAAAGGCCGAACTCGCGCACCAGTCCCCCGACAATTTTGAGCTTACCCATGGTTCGCTGGAGGTAAACGAAACACGCCCGTTATACAAGAGAAACTCGCGGGCCCGGGATGCCATTCGACCCGCCTAACGACCGCTCGTTTCGCACAGCGAAGCCACCTCGCGCCGGGCCGCGTCGAAGGCAGCAGGGGTCGCACCGGGACGCTTCGCCATCACGAAGTAGAAGCCGCCGCAAGCCTCGCGCCGCATTCCGGGTGTCAGGCGATTCAAATCGGCGCGCACCATGCCGAAATCACCATTGCCGATAACTCGTTCGGCAAGTCCCCAGCCGAGCCCGGCAAAGGCCCGTTGCCGGCAGCGCGCCTCGCCGATGCGCTCGAGGTCTGCCACGGCAGCTGAACTCGTACCTGCCCGCGGTAGCGCCGCGGCGCCGAATACCATGCAACCCTCGCTGCGATCGCGACTTAGATCCGGCGAATAGCTGTTCCCGCGTTCCATCAGAGGCAACATACCGGCAATCCCAAGGACCGCTGCCGCAGTGACAGTGATCGCCAGCACCGAGGTGCGCCAGCGGCCGGTCAGGAGAAATGCGACAACCCAGAAGAGACCGACCTGCTCCGGAATGAAGAATCGGCTGCCATACCACCCTTCCTGCGCCGGCGGCCGCGCCAAGCAAAGCAGCAGCAGTCCGAACCAGGCGGCCAATACAATCGGCAATTGTTCTCTGGTGGTCGAACTGACCTGCCCTAGAATGCGAGCGGTTGCCAGCAGTAACGCAAGCAGACAAGACGCACAGACAAGCGTATCCAGCCAGGTGCCAAATCCAAACGACGACGCCGTGCCAACGACAAGCAGCGGCGCGGTCGACGAAAGAGCGTCGCTCCGCCACAGCCAGGCGCCGTGTGGGCGGAGCCAAAGGTTCTGGATGAGCCAAGGGGAGAAGCCGAGGAGAAGGCCGCAGAACCCGTAGGGCGCGACGCGGAAAGCGGGCGATAGGCAATGGGGGACGGCGGTCTGGCGCCTGCGAGACAGCCAATCGAGTCCAATTGCCGCCAACCACATCAAGGAAACGTACGCCGTCCACAGCGACAGGCCCGCAAGCGCACCGACGACGAAGGCCAACCATCGCGGGGACCTGCCACCTGCCTGCCTGCGTTGCCATTCCATGTACGCACCGAGCAACAGCGTGCACGGCAATACCGACTCCGGGTGCGAGCCGACGAGGGTCACATTCAGCCGCGCCAATGCCGGGCTCGCAAACGTATAGAGCAGAGCAAGCACAAGCGCGGTCGACGGCGAGAAGAAGCGCCAGGCCACAACGATGAGCGCTAGCAGCGTCAGCACCGACCACACGATGGCAATTCCCTTCAATAGAACCAGGCTCGTGCCGAAGAGCTTCACCCAGAACACGGCGATGACAATCAGCGGCAGCGAGGCACCGTGATTGAGGTCGTCCTGGAAATCGAACAGGTGCTGCCAACCCGCCTCGGGAAGCTCGGTGGCGCTGAAGAGAAAGACCGGTTCTTCCCAGTTCGCGACAACGTCATATGACGTCGCGATCAGCAAGATTCGGGTCGCGATCAGCGCCGCCAAGACCACCACAACTGCAACCGACACGAAAAGAGGCGCCCGCGGCATATCCTCCCTTGTAGAACCATCCGGCACCTCCTGAACAGAGCTCGAAACGCTTCCGGCCAAAAGGGCTGGAGCTACATCCGGATGAGCCGACCTCTGCGGCTCCGGTCAGTGCATGTACCCCAAGCCGCGCAGGCGCTCCTTGTCGGCATCGCTGAGGTCACGCCGTTGTTCCGCCGCACCCTGCGCGCCCGCAAGCGCCTCGATCTTTGCCCGCAAGCTAGCCACCACCTCCGGATGATCGACGACGAGCCGCTCATCGTCCTCTTCCGGGTTGTCGATCAGGTTAAAGAGTTTCACCCTTCCGACCTGAGCTTCGGCTTCCGGTGGTATCGGTGGCGGTGAGGAGTAGTCGAGTAGCTGCCAAGGCTCGATGACGACGAGCTTCCATTGAAGCGTGCGTACACCCCGCCGGCGAATACCGACACGCGCATCGGGTTGGCCAGGTATGGAAACGGGTTCGGCAAACGCATCGGTCGCAGAAAGGTACGTTTCGACGTACGCCTCCCGCGGTGGGCTCTTGCCTCGATCGGCCTCCCAGGTCGGTCGCATGCTGGAACCATCCACCTGTCGCGCCGGCGCGATTCCGGTCAAATCGAGGATGGTCGGCAGAATATCGATATTGCGCACCAAGTCATTCACGACACGATCCGACGGCACGCGACCGGGGGCGCGCATGAGCAGCGGAATGTGCATCGTCGGGTCATACACTCTGCGGCCGTGTCCCACATAGTCGTGCTCGCCGAGGCTTTGTCCATGGTCGGCATGGATGATGACCAATGTTTCTCGACGTAGGCCCGCCTGGTCGATGGCGTTGAGGAAGCGTCCGACCTCGTGGTCGGTGCGTTCGACGTCACCGTCATACCCATCAATGATCCGCTTGTTCTGCTCACCGAAGCTCAACCGCGTGTCCGCCAGCTCGTGTGGTCCAAAGTAGTGCACCCAAAGAAAGAACGGGCCTCTGCGGCGATTGTTCAACCACTGGATCGCTGCGTCCGACACTTGATCGTCGGGCCGGTAGGCGTCGCCTTGTGCTTTGAGAAACTGAAAGAGACGCTGTTCATCCACATTCTGCGAAAACGTGCTGGGTACCTCTTGATGCTCGATTACGTCACCGCCAGTGACAATCGGTTCGGTGAACCTGTCGTCGTATTCGTCAAAACCCTGGTCCAAGCCGAAGACAGAATCGAGCGGAAAGGAGCCGATGACAGCCGCCGTGTGGTAGCCCTGCTTCTTCAAGATCTCGGCAAGCGTCTGCAGCGATGGATTCAGCTGTTGGTAGGTCGAGCGCATGCCATGGTGCGCGGCGTACTGCCCGGTCATCACCGAAGCCATCGACGGTGTCGTCCAGGTTACGTCGCAAAATGCATTCGTAAAGCGAACGCCCTCGCTGGCAAACGTATCGAGGTTCGGTGTCTTTGCCTTCGCGTACCCGTAACAGCCGAGACGGTCGGCGCGTTGCGTATCGATGGTGATCAAGACGACGTTCAGCCGCGTTGGGCGCAGAACCAACCTGCCCACGACGCCGAGCAAGAAGGTCAAAACGACGATGATCACCAAGTTCCAACGCATCCTACTGCAAACTTCCTCGTCTCCTCAGAACTCGGTGTAGATGAAGCGCAAAGGCTGCTCGGGCGCGAAGAGAACGCAAAGTACGACCAGCAATACGTACAGCAGCACCCGCCAGCCGTCCGCCAGCAGCATTCGCACCACCATTCGTCGGTCGAAGCGCTTCAGCATCCGGCCTATTTTTCTGCCAGCCTGACTGGCGGATGTCACGCGGGAATTTTCGCCCAGGACGGAAATCGGCTAATGCTCACCTTCTTCCTCGCAAATGGTGTTCTCAAAACCGCGGTCCTTGCTTAGCGGAGACTCTTGCCGCTCGAGCCCGTCCGCGCCGCAGCCGACGCACGGGCGAAGCTGCGTGCTCACTTCAGGCCCGGTACCGACTTCGCCGCCGCTCTGTGCTAGCCCTGCTCTCATGGCGACGACAATCCGATGTACAAGTCACGATGGTGGCGTACGGCTGTTGACCCTCGACCGCCCCCCGGCCAATGCCATCAACGAAGACCTGCTCGCCGATCTGAGCGCCAACCTCGATGCAGCGCGTGAGGACGATGCCGTGCGCGCCCTCATCCTTACCGGCGCGGGGAACTTCTTCTCTGCCGGCTTCGACTTCTCGACTCCGCGACGCGATGACAGCGTCGCCGACCAGCTTTACCGGTTGTATCGCGACGCCCATTTGAAGCTGCTGAGCTTCCCGAAACCCACAGTTGCGATGCTCAACGGCCACGCCACGGCAGGTGGGTTGGTGCTGGTGCTGGCCTGTGACTACCGCCTCGGCGTCGAGGGCGATTACAAGCTCGGCCTGAATGAGGTCGCCGTCGGAGCTTCGTTCCCGCGTGCCGCCTTCGAGATTGTCCGCCTGCGTTTGCCACACGCACGCGCCAGCGAGCTCATCCTCGGCGCATCGTTGTACCCCGCGAATCAGGCCGTGCGCCTTGGACTCGTCGACGAGATCTTCGCGCCGGACAAATTCAACGACACGATCTTACGCCGCGCCGCTCGACTCGGTTCGTATCCGCGCGACGCCTATGCCCACGCCAAAGCGAGCTTCGTTGCCGAGGTGGCAGCCCGAATCGAAGCCGAGACGCCGGAAGAGGCTTTGCAGACGATGTCCGTTTGGATCACACCGGAGAGCCGCGCCGCCCGCGCTCGGCAACGAGCAAAGCTCGGCGTCGGAAAGGTCCCCGGACATCGGAACGACGGCTGAGCATCACGCCGCCAGCAAATTGCGCGCAATCACTTTGAGCTCGAGGATCGGCTTCACGCCTTCGAAGATCGGCAGCACCGTGGCGTCGACGACATAGCGTGAGATGGCGAACTCTTCGGCGTAGCCCCAGCCGCCATGGATGAGCTGACCTTCCTGCGTCACCCACACGGCAACGTCGGAAGCAAACAGCTTCGCCATTGCCGGTTCCGTGGAGATGGTTTCATCTTCGTCCATCTTTAACGCCGCGGCGTACGTCAGTTGGCGCCCGGCCATCAGGTGCGTCGCCATGCGTCCGAGCTTGTGCTGCGTCAGATGAAACCGCCCGATCGGTTGCCCGAACTGTTTGCGGTCGTTGGCGTATTCCGCCGTACGTTCGAGTGCCGCTTGGGACAGACCGGTGGCGCGTCCCCCGGTTTGCAGCCGGCCCGCGGCAAATCCCGCCATCTGCAAATAGAAGCCTTTGTTCTTCTGCCCTTCCTCGCCCACCATGTTCTCGGCCGGCACGAAGTAGTTGTCGAAGCTCAGGGTAAAGGAGTGCATGCCGCGGTAGCCGGGAGTCGGGTCGGCTTTGCCGGTGAGGACACCGCCCGTCGCTTGCTTCATTTCGAAGCTGTGACCGGCGAATGGATCCTTGGGAACGATGAACAGCGACAAGCCGCGCGCACCTTTCGCCATGTCGGGATCGGTGCGCGCCAACACGGCTAGAACGTTGGCGCGGCCGGCAAAGGTACACCACGCCTTGGCCCCATTGATGAGATAACCCTTCTGGCCGCCCGCTTCCGCGGCCTCGGCGCGGCATTTCACCGAAGCGACGTCGGAGCCCGTATCCGGCTCGGTGACCGAGATTCCCACCATGATCTCGCCGGCAGCAATCGGCGGTAACCATTTCTTCTTCTGTGCCTCGGTGCCGCCTTTGAGCAGGGCTTTGGTGAGAATCTCCGGACGCGTGATCAAGCTACCGGCGCCGGCGAGCGAGCAACGCGATAGCTCCTCGGTGGTGATGATCATCGGCAGGTTACCCATGCCGCCGCCGCCGTACTCTTCAGGAACCGACATTCCGAAGAAGCCCAGCTCAGCCATCTTCGAAATTTGCGCGTCGGAGATGAGATCGTCGTGGCGGTGTAGATGCTCGGCAATCGGCGTGACCTCCGCATCGGCAAACTGGCGAACCGAATCGCGCGTCATGACGGCCATCTCGTTGTCGATCCACGAATGGTTGACGCCGCGTTGCTGCATGACATGCCGGCCGATGGCACCGACGCGGGCGTCGCTCACCACGTCGCGAAGGATTGTCTTGATCGCCGAGGATCCAAGCGTCGAGCTCAAACGCTCATCGCTGATACCGAACTCGGTGCTGTGGGCGTCGACGCTTGCGCTCAGGCGTTGCGCCACTTCGCCGGCAAACACCGCTGCCATCTCGGCAACCGAAGCATCGCCCTGCCCCGCCGTCTTCGCGGCTTGCGCGTACGCCAGAAGGTCCTTGGCGGCACGCAGCTCGGTTGCGGCGTAAGCCAAACGTTCGCAATGCACCTGCTCGTCGTCGATAAGCTTGCCGCCCTGCGTGCGCTTCGCTGCAACCTCCAGAGCCTCGGTAACGACGGCATCAATCGACTGAACCAAGCGTTCGACGTTTGCCAACTCGACCGGCTTCGGTGTGCTGTCTCCCATGCTCACTTCCCCCGTTGCGTGATTTTCGCGCCGCGGCGCAGCGCTTGCATTTTGTAACACCTGGGAAATGGCGAGACCAGGGAGGTGGAGCATGCAACCTCTGGCTGCAGCTCTCTCACTTGGAATCACCCTCGTGGGCCGCTCCTTGGTGATGAGGTGGGGCGCTGGTCGCGTCACTTTACGGAGCTTGCGTCAACCGCCTTGACGCGTACCGCCACCGACTTGAACACCGGCGTCGCCGAACGCGGATCGATGCGGCGTGGGATGAGGATGTTGGCCTCGGGGTAGTACATCGCCAAGTTGCCCGGTGGCAGCGGTGCAAAACGCACGAGAACATCCATCGACCCCGTCTCATTCTCGACGCGCACCACTTGATCGCGCCGCAGGCCGAGGCGTTTGGCATCGTCCTCGTTCATCATGACGACGTCACGCCGCTCGTTGCCACGGTAATAGTCCTCGTCTTCATAAATCACCGTGTTGAACTGCCCCTCCGAGCGCAGGGTCATCAGCCGCAGCTCGCCGTTCGCCAGTGGGAAGTCCGGAACCGGCGTAACGATCGCCCGCGCCCTCCCCGATGCCGTCGGGAAGGTCGGGGAGTGGAAGGTACGCCCGGCGATCTGGAACTCTCGCTTGCTACGGTCGACCGCGGCGATCTCTTCGTAGCCCGGAACGACCCGCGCAATGGCCTCGCGAATGGCAGCGTGCGAACGCAGCGCCGCGAACTCCACTGGCCCGGAGGGCAAAACCTTTCCGCCCAACGTCGCGATGATATCGACCTCCGAACGCATCTCCGACGACAGCGCCTTAGCGCCCCCTTCCAATACACGCACGAAATTGAAC
>JACQEN010000215.1 GCA_016200585.1 Deltaproteobacteria bacterium | reverse complement strand
GCAACGTCTGCACCGACGATCAGTGCAACGGGCTCGGTACCTGTGTTCACCCGCCCAACGCCGCTGGGTGCGACGACCGTCTGTTCTGCAACGGCACCGACACATGCAGTGCCGGCAGCTGTTCTGTGCACGGCGGCGACCCGTGTACGTCACAGTGCAACAGTCTCTGCACCGAGGCGACCGATAGCTGCTTCGACCCGGCCGGTACGACATGTAACGATGGCGACGCATGTACGGGGAACGACTCCTGCAATGGGGCGGGTCTGTGCCGGGGACAGATCTATACAGCCAGCTTCACGATTTTTTCGGCCAATGATGCGGTGACCGTCGGACAGGGCTCGCGTGGGACGCCAACTCAGGCAACCGCAGTTGGCGGAAACATCTGTGCCCGGGAAATCAAGATGAAGCTGTTTAGCCAGGTAGGCGGCGATGTCGTCGCGCTTCGCTCTACTCCTGTGGCGCCGACATCCGGGCCGCCCGCGATTCTCTTCCAGAAATCGAACGTCGTGGCTGGTCGTTGCGCTACGGGCGGCGGCTGGATCAAGGGGCTAGAAAACGCCAGTATCGCCCTTCCACCGTGCGATACCAGCGGCACGGCGCCGCGATTGAACGAGTGTACCCTGGCTGTGTGCCGCGCCAGCAACGTGCGGAGTCTTTTGCAGTCCCTGCCTGTCGACCTGGATCTCGGTTCGGTTGGCGTTGGGCGCGCGGTAAGCCAACGAATTCCGGCCAGCGGAACACTGGGAACCGGGCGCGTTGTAATCGACGCAAGCAAAATCCAACTCGCGAATCGGGCAACCCTTACTCTTGTCGGTGGTCCGTCGACGACGCAGGTGATCGTTCGGGTGGCCGGACGCCTGCGGCTTGGCCGACCGGCGTCGATCGTGCTCGAAGGACTGCAGCCGCAGCAGGTGCTCTTCCTGGTCGATGGGACGGTTTACATGCACAGCTATGCCGACGTGTCTGGAACATTCTATTCCACCGAAAACGTGACCGTCGGTTTCTCCAGCCACGTGGCGGGTGCGCTGATAAGCGACAAGAGTGTCACGCTGGGCAACTTTGTTCGTGTGGATGACCTTCCCTTTGCCGGTTGGTGAGGACGCAAGAGAAGCGCATTCACCGCCCGATCACGGCCCGAAGTAGACGCAATGGGCTAATTTCCTCTTGTTTCATGCCGGCCCATGGCCGATGAACGTCGGTCATGGGGCGACATATCGAACGACTAGGGGATTCTGCGTCCGCGACTCACAAAACCAGGGCCGGTTTCACGGCGCTGTTGACATTGTTGTTGTCGATACCGGCCGGGTTGCAGGCTGCGTCGCCGTTCACGACCTTCGAAAGCGGCGAGGTACGGCCGCTGGCAACGTCTGCCGATGGTACGAAGCTTTTCGTGGCCGACACACCGGACAATCGACTCGAGATTTTCAACGTCGCCGGGGATGGTTCGCTGACCCACAGCTCTTCGCTGGCGGTCGGGTTGGAGCCCGTGGCGGTTGCCGTGCGGTCGGCGACCGAGGTGTGGGTCGTCAACCACCTTTCCGACAGCGTCAGCATCGTCGACGTTTCGACCGCTCCTGCGAGAGTCGTCCGGACGTTATTGGTCGGCGACGAGCCACGAGACATCGTCTTTGCCGGCGGTGGCGCCAATCGCGCCTTCATCACGACGGCCCACCGCGGACAGAACAGTCCGGTCGACCC
Source organism: Deltaproteobacteria bacterium (assembly GCA_016200585.1). Lineage (GTDB taxonomy): Bacteria > Desulfobacterota > Binatia > HRBIN30 > HRBIN30 > JACQEN01. The sequence continues at coordinate 12,475 of JACQEN010000215.1, read as the reverse complement.
CCAGCTGACGGTCCCCGGTGTCGGCCGAGCCGACGTTTGGGTATTCGACGCCGATGCCCTGGGCGGCTCGTTGGGGGGTACACCGCTGACGATCTTGACGTTGTTCGGCGATACGCCGCGCGCCCTAGCGGTCAGTCCCGACAAGTCGACGGTGTACGCCGCGGTGTTCCACTCCGGCAATCAAACCACCGCGATCAACGAAACCGTCGTCTGCAACGGTGGCAGCTCTGCGCCTCCGTGCGTCGTGCAGGGGGTTACGATTCCCGGCGGGCTGCCGGGTCCGGAAACGAATTTTGAGGGTTGGATGCGCCCCGAGACGGGGCTCATCGTTCGCTACAATCCGCAAACCTTTGCTTGGGAAGACCGCTTGGAGCGCAATTGGAGCTCGGCGGTGCGTTTCTTTCTGCCCGACCGCGACGTCTTTGCCATCGACGCCAACGCTTCGCCACCGATCCAGAGTGCATCCTTCAGCGGCGTCGGGACGATCTTGTTCAACATGGCGGTCAACCCGGTGAGCGGCAAGGTCTACGTCAGCAACACCGAAGCGCGCAACGAGGTGCGTTTTGAAGGGCCGGGACACTTCGGCGGATCGACGGTGCGCGGACACCTGCATGAAGCCCGCGTCACGGTTCTCGACGGCATGAACGTCCTGCCACGCCACCTCAACAAGCACATCGACTATTCCGCTGTTCCCAGCCCATTGGGGACACGGTCGCGCTCACTCGCCATTCCGAATGCGATGGCGGTCAGCAGCGACGGCACGACCCTGTACGTCGCCGCATTCGGCTCGGGCAAAGTGGGGGTGTTTTCCACAGCCGAAATCGAGGGCGACAGTTTCACGCCGAGCGCCGCAGAGCAGATTACCGTTCCCGGTGGCGGCCCTTGCGGCTTGGCTCTGGTCGAATCGTCGAACCGACTCTACGTGACGAACCGCTTCGACGATTCGGTTTCGGTCATCGACCTCGGAACGCGCCGCGAGGTCCAGCATATTTCGCTGAACAACCCCGAGCCGTTTGCGGTGATCAACGGCAGACGCTTCCTGTACGACGCGAGCTTCACGTCGAGCAACGGCGAAGCGTCGTGTGCCAGCTGCCACGTGTTCGGCGACTTCGACAGCCTCGGCTGGGATCTCGGCAACCCCGATGACGTGAAAACGCCAAACCCGAATCCGTTCCGTGTCGGGCCGATCGGTTCGGCGGATTTTCATCCGATGAAAGGTCCGATGACGACGCAAACCCTGCGCGGCATGAACACACACGGACCGATGCACTGGCGTGGTGACCGCACGGGTGGCAGCGACGGCGGCGGGGATCCCTTGGACGAATCGCAAGCATTCAAGAAGTTCAATGTGGCGTTCGCAGGCTTGTTGGGACGCTCCGGCAAGCTGACCGACGACGAGATGCAGGCGTTCACCGATTTCATTTTACAAGTGACGCTGCCGCCTAATCCGATCCGCAATCTCGACAACTCCCTGACCGCATCGCAGCAGGCCGGCCGCACCTTCTACTTCAACAATCCGGTCGACGGCGGTCTGCGCTGCAACGGCTGTCATGTGCTCAACGCGTCGGCCGGATCGTTTGGAACCGACGGTTTTTCGAGCTTCGAGGGGGAGACGCAACATTTCAAGATCCCCCATCTGCGCAATCTCTATCAGAAGGTCGGCATGTTCAGTGCCGCTACACTTCCGGGTTTTGCCGGCGACCAGATTCGCGGTTTCGGCTTTCTGCACGACGGCAGCGTCGATACGGTTCTGCGCTTTCTCAACGCCGGGGTGTTCAACTTCCCGGGCGGCGATCCGCAGCGCCGCCAAGTCGAAGATTTCGTCATGGCCTTCGATTCGAACCTCGCTCCCGTCGTCGGTCAGCAAATTACCCTGTCGAGCTCGAACGCGCTGACCGTCGGGCCACGCATCGACCTGTTGATTGCGAGAGCGGCCGCCGGTGAATGCGACGTCGTCGTAAAGGGAGTGATCGCCGGCGAGCCGCGCGGTGCCTACCGTACCGCGGCCGGCACGTTCCAGCTCGATCGCGCCGCTGACGCGCCGCTGAGTGATTCCGCCATGCGCGCTCTGGCGTCGACGCCGGGGCAGGAGCTTACGTACACCTGCGTACCACCCGGTTCGGGAGTGCGTTCCGGCGTCGACCGTGATGACGATACAGTTTTCGACAGTGACGAACGCGACCTCGGCACCAACCCGGACAACGCCGCCAGCCTACCGGCCGCCGCCGTGAACTGCGCCGGCAGCGTCGTCTTGCGCGGTGCCAGCATTCGTATCAACTCGAATCAGCTGCCGGCGGGCGATGAGCGTCTTACTCTCAAAGCCGAATGGGTTGTGGTCCCCCAATCGCCGGCGGTCGATCCGATGGCCAATGGGCTGAGCTTCAAAGTTAGCGACAAGAATGGCAACCCGATCTTCCATCGCGTCGTGCCGCGCGGGGCGGCAGCGAGCTTGCGGTCACCGGGCTGGCGGGTGAATCGCAATCGAACGCGTTGGAGCTTCCACGACGGTCAGGGTGCAGCAGCGAGCGGCGTGACCAATGTCGTGGTTCGCGATCGGTCGTCGAAAAACCCCGGCCAGTTCACCGTCAATGTCACCGGGCGGCTGTCGGACTTCCGAATCGATCCGGCGCTCCTGCCGGCGCAACTGCTCGTCGTCATGGGCGGCACGAATCAATCGGCCCTGGGTCAATGTGCAAGCTTGCCGTTCAATCCAGCCGGCGGCAGCAGCCCGAAATGTACGGCGACGACGCCCGGCAATACGGTCCGTTGCAATTGAGTAAGGCTCAAGTGAAAGAGTCAAAGAGTCGAAGGTCGAGCTTTCGAAGGTCGAACGCGTCGGCCTTTTCGGCGTTCTGATTCTTTCGACTCTTGGACTTTTCGACTTCTCGACTGTTCGACTCTTCGCCTCGCCGACTCGCATCCGCTTTTCCTCTCTGCTAGCTCAGCCGGCACGTGGACGCGTCACTGATTCAAAGCATTGCGGTGTGGGCGCTACCGGTGTTGGTGGCGGTTATCCTGCACGAGGTGGCGCACGGCTACGTCGCAAACTTGTTGGGCGACCCGACAGCCAAGGACGCCGGACGCCTGACTTTGAATCCGTTGCCGCACATCGATCCGATGGGCACGATCGCCTTGCCGCTGTTTCTGCTGCTTGCCCACGCTCCGTTCTTGTTCGGCTACGCGCGTCCAGTGCCGGTACGCTTCGGCCGCTTGCGCAATCCCAAGCGCGACATGGTTTTTGTGGCGGCAGCCGGTCCCGTTACCAACTTGATCCTCGCAACCCTCAGCGCCGGCCTCGTACGCATCTCATTGCAACCGGGCATCCCCATCGACGCGCAGAGCTTTCTTGCCCAGATGGCAATTCGTGGCGTGGTCATGAATGTCGGTCTCGCGGTATTCAACCTGCTTCCGATACCGCCGCTCGACGGCGGCCGCGTCGCCACGGGATTGTTGCCGATGTCGCTGGCGGTGCCGTTTGCGAAACTCGAACGCTACGGGATGCTGATCATCGTGTTGCTCCTGGCCACAGACACCGCCGATCGGGTGATGCGGCCGGTTGTTCGCGCCTTGCTGCACATGCTCTTGTAGGCCAAGTATGAAGACGATCGTCAGCGGAATGCGGCCGACGGGTCGCTTGCATCTCGGGCATCTGCACGGTGCCCTGCGCAACTGGATCCGTTTGCAAGCCGACTCGGGCCGCTGTTTCTTCTTCATTGCGGATTGGCATGTACTGACGACGAAACCCGAAGACACGGGCGCCATCGGCGCCAACTCGCGTGAGATGGTGATTGATTGGCTCGCCGCCGGCCTCGATCCCGAGCGCGTGATCATCTTCCGGCAGTCGGCGATCAAAGAGCACGCCGAGCTGCACTTGCTGTTGTCGATGATCACGCCGACGCCGTGGCTGGTGCGCAACCCGACGGTAAAGGAGCAAGCCCGCGACCTGGGTCTGATCCAGGAAGAAGCGGACGAAGCGCAGGTGATGACCCTGAACTACGGCTTGCTCGGTTATCCGGTGCTGCAGTCGGCCGACGTCTTGATCTACAAGGCCAACGGCGTGCCGGTCGGCATCGACCAGGCGCCGCACATCGAGCTGACGCGAGAGATCGCGCGCCGCTTCAACAACTACTACGGCGAGGTGTTTCCGGAACCGCAGACGCTGATCACCGAGGTGCCGAAGATTCCCGGCCTCGACGGCCGCAAGATGAGCAAGAGCTTCAATAATGCGGTCATGTTGCGCGACAGTGCCAAAGAGATCGATCAGAAGCTGTCACGCATGATGACCGACCCACGGCGCGTGCGCCGCAACGACGCGGGCGATCCGAATGACTGCCCGGCGTTCAACTTGCACCGCATCTACTGCACACCCGAAGAGATCGACTACGTCAGCAAGGGTTGCCGCAGCGCCGGCATCGGTTGTCTGGATTGCAAGAAGGTCATGATCAAGCACGTCATTGCCGACCTCGAACCGATTCACCAGCGCCGGGTCGAGCTCGAGACCAAGCCGCAGATCGTGACAGACGTCCTCGAACACGGTAATCAACAAGCGCGTGCCGTGGCGGCGGAGACGATGAGCCAGGTGCGGCAGGCGGTGGGGTTGGGAGGATGAGGGTCGAGCCTCGGTGATGTCGGCGCCAAACAAAGCTTCGGAAGGTGGGCAGCAGCAGCTCGCGTTTCCGTTCTATCGAGTCAAGTTGGAGGTCTTCGAAGGACCTCTCGACCTCTTGCTGCACCTCATCAAGAAGAACGAAGTCGAGATCGTCGACATTCCGATCGCGGCGATCACCGAACAGTACCTCGGGTATCTCGACATGTTGCGCGACCTCAACCTCGACGTTGCCGGCGAGTTCTTGGTGATGGCGGCAACGCTGACGTTGATCAAGTCGCGCATGCTCTTGCCGCCGGCGGAGGAAGACGAGCCGGAAGAATCCGATCCGCGCGCCGAGTTAGTGCAGCAGCTCCTCGAATATCAGAAATATCGTGAAGCGGCTCTGGCACTCTCGGAGCGGCCGTTCTTGAACCGCGACGTTTTTGCGCGCGAGCCGCTGGAGCGCGACGCGGAAGAGCTCGGACCCGCACCGGAGGAACCGCTGCGGCTGAAGGTCACGGTGTGGGAGCTTATGGAAGCCTTCCGCGCCATCTTGCAACGCGCCAAACCCGAGGCCGTGCACGAGGTGGTCGTCGATCGCATGTCGTTGCGCGATCGAGCCCAGTCGATGTTGCAGATCCTCGGCGTCCAACGCCGCGCCGAGTTCACCAGCTTGTTCCCGCCCGATGCCACACGCATCGAGGTTCTGGCTACCTTCCTGGCGCTGCTGGAATTGATGAAGATGGGTGTACTGCAGGCGTTGCAGGAAGAGCGGCTGGGACCGATTGTGATCGAGGTTGCCGTCGAAGATGTTTCGAACGTAGCTTTCGGCGCGTTGGACGAGTACGAAGGGGTGCCGCGCAGCGTGCAGGAAGCGATCGAGCCGGAGGCAGGGGAAGGGGTTGAGGATGGAGGAAATGGCTGAACGCGAAGACGAGCCGACGGTCGTGGAAAGCCCAGCGGAAGCCGACGGCTCTGCGGCGGTTGATGAAACGACGCGCTTGGCGCGCATCATCGAGAGCATACTGTTTGCTTCTGCCACGCCCATGCCTGTGCGCCGCCTGGTAGAGGTGCTGGAGGGGCCGTCGAACAAACAGGTGCAGGCGGCTTTGAATCTTCTACAACAAGAGTACATGCCGGGCGTACGCGGAATCCAGTTGCAGGAGGTTGGCGGCGGATATCAGTTCCGTACAGCGCGCGAGAACGCCGAATGGGTGCGCGCCGTATTTCGCGAGAAGCCGACGCGCCTTGGCCGCGCGGCGCTGGAAACCTTGGCGGTTATCGCCTACAAACAACCGGTCACCAAGGCCGAGATCGAAATCATTCGCGGCGTCGACGTCGATGGTACGCTGACCACTTTACTGGGGCGGCGTTTGATCAAGATCGCCGGCCGCAAAGAGGCCGTCGGACGGCCGCTGCTGTACGCAACCGCGCCTGAGTTTCTCGAAGCGTTCGGGCTCAAAGATTTGCAGGATTTGCCGTCCCTGAAGGAGCTCGGGGCGGCATCGGAAAGTGAAGATGGCGAAACGAAACTTCAATCATCCGCGGCCGGCGAGGGAGCGGACACAGCGTACGAAGAATTTTTCGGCGACGCCAGCGCCGCGCCACAGTTGGAGCTCGAAACCACCGGATCGGGACAGCGCGCCGGCAAGGTCGACGGAATCGCACCCGCGGAGGCGGAACGTGTCGGGCCCGGCAGCGTTGCCGTCCCGGTCGACGCAGCCGCGGTCGCGGACCTGGAAGGCGAAATCACCGCGCCAGGGGAAGCCCGCAATGTTGCCCAGGGTGCCGAGGGATCAACGGTGGGAGTCGAAGCCACGCCGGCACAAGCCGCCGACGATTCCACCACCGAGTCCGCCGCCGGCTTTGGAGCGTCTGCAGAAGATTCTCAGCCGAGCGGGAATCGTATCGCGACGAAAGGCGGAAGAGCTGATTCTGGGCGGTCAGGTGCGCGTCAACGGTCGCGTAGTGACCGAGCTGGGGACGAAGGCGAACCCGCAGACGGATCGGATCACCGTTAACGGCCGGCCGCTACCGCAACCGCGCCAACCCATCTACATCCTGCTGCACAAGCCGGTCGGCATCGTCACCACTCTCGACGACCCGGAAGGTAGGCCGACGGTACGCGACGTCATCCCTTCGATTCGGACGCGCGTCTACCCGGTCGGCCGCCTCGATTACGCCTCCTCCGGCCTGCTGCTGCTGACCAACGATGGTGACCTTGCCTTACGCGCCACCCACCCGCGCTATGGGTTGCGCAAGACCTACCACGTCAAGGTTAAAGGGGTGCCGCGGCCCGAGACCCTCGAACGTATGGCAGCGGGCGTGCGCCTTGACGACGGCAAGAGCAGCGGCACCGCTGAGATTCGCCTGCTGCGTGCCAGCGACGACAAGGCGTGGATCGAGATTTCGCTCAGTGAAGGCCGCAATCGCGAGGTACGCCGCATCTGTGAAACGCTGGGCCATCCGGTCGAAAAGCTCGGACGCGTCGCTCTGGGTCCGCTCAAGCTCGGCAAGTTGCAACCCGGCGAATCGCGGCCGCTCACGGCCCGGGAGTTGCGCGATCTACGCGTCGCGGTTGGTCTCGAGCCGCGTATTTTCCGCAAGAATCTCAACTAGAATAAACAATGGTGGTGAAAATTTTGGTTGACAATGATCGGTGTGCACTGTACATCTCACCCCCACCTAAGCGGGAGAAGGAGGCATCAATCATGTTCAACACCAAGCGAAGTATCGTCAGAATTCTGGGCATCGCTCTGACGACTGCTGCGGTTGGGGCCTTCTGTGCCCTGCCGGCGGTTGCAGCCAACAAGCCGCACAAGCCAGCTTCGGGTCACAAGCCGCCCGCTGCACATAAGCCGCCGGCGACTCACAAGCCGGCTCCCGGTCACAAACCACCTCCGGCTCACAAGCCGGCTCCTGCTCCGAAGCCGCATGCCGGTCACAAGCCGCACAAGCCATCGGGCGACCATAAGCCCCACAAGCCAGGTGCCGACCACAAACCGCACAAGCCAGGTGCCAGCCACAAGCCGGCGCCGAGCCACAAACCAGCTCCGAGCCACAAGCCAGGCGTCGCTCACAAGCCGGCCAAGCCGCACAAGTAAAGCGCCATCCCAAACGTCCAGCTCAGAACCCGGGAGACAGATAGTCTCCCGGGTTTTTTTTCGTCTCAGAGGCCTGCCCGGCCGAAGCTTGATCCGTATGCTCCATCGCAAGAGGTGAACATGTCGAAGAAGCAAGCCGTCTGGTTGCTTTTGCTTTCGTTGGCGGCAGCGTCGTCGACGAGCTGCGACCGCATCGAGTCGCGAATCATCGCGCGTCAAGCAGCCAAGGCTCTGAACGGCGACCGCAACGACCTGGTCGACGACCAGAAGCTACACGTCGTGCTGTGTGGTACCGGTAGTCCGCTTGCCGATCCACAGCGGGCCAGCGCCTGCACGGCCGTGCTCGCTGGCGGCCATTTCTTTCTCGTCGACGCCGGCCCCGGGGCGCTGCGCGAGGTAGCCTTGCTGCGCTTGCCGCGCGCTCGACTCGACGGCGTTCTGCTCACCCATTTCCATTCCGACCATATCGGCGACCTAGGTGAAGCGGTCATGCAGAGTTGGGTCGCCGGTCGCAAGGCACCTTTGCCAATCTATGGCGGACCAGGCGTCGAGCGTGTCGTCAACGGCTTCCGCGAGGCTTACGCCCTCGATACCGGCTACCGCATCGCGCATCACGGAGCCGAAGCCATGCCTTCCGCCGGCGGACTGGCGGAGGCGAAGACGGTGATGTTGCCGGCACCGGACGGGAGCGCCGTTGTTTTCGACGCCGACGGGCTGAAGGTCACGGCCTTTGCAGTCGATCATCTGCCGGTCGAGCCGGCATATGGCTACCGCTTCGAGTTTCGCGGCCGCTCCGTCGTCATCAGCGGCGACACGAAGAAGAGCGACAATCTGATTCGCCAGGCGCGCGACGTTGATCTCCTGGTGCATGAAGCGCTAGCGGCACGGATGATCGAGCCAGTAACGGACTATGCGCTTCACAACGGACTCAGCCGTTGGGCCAAGCTGACCAGCGACATCGTGAAGTATCACACCACGCCGGTCGAGGCGGCCGAAGTTGCAAAGAGCGCCCACGTCCGCGTTCTGGCGCTGACACACATCGTTCCGCCGCTGCCGAATTTCGTCGCCCGGCGCATGTTCATGCGCGGTGTGGCGCAAACATGGGACGGCAAAATCGAGCTCGGCAAGGACGGAATGCACTTCACGCTGCCCCCGAATGACACCTCGGTCGCAGTCGATTCGTTGAGTTGACTCGGATCAAAACGTGTAGCCGAGCTGTAGTCCGACGCCGGCATCAGGACTACCTTTGGCCAGACCGGCCGATGCGTAGGTGTCGACCGACCAATGCTGGTCCACCTTCCATGACATGAAGGGACTGATCTCGAGTCGCGTTCCATTCGCTGCCGAGGCCGCGTCGCGATAGTCGAGAAGCAAGCCAATCCACAGCGGGTCGGCGAGTCGGTAGAAGCCACCGATGGACCCGAGCACGACGTCGCGCAACGTCGTCCCCGACGGGCTGCCGAGAAATCGATAGCCAACATCGACGAACGGGGTGAACCGCTTGAGCGACCACGCCAACTCGGTTTCGAATCCGAAGTCGAACTTGCCGGTGCCCAACCCCTTGCTGTGGCTGGCGCTCGGAAATTTCACCCGCGCGATGAGATCGATGTACGGCATCCAGTCGGTAACCGGCAGCAACGTGTAGGAGCCACGGCTGCTGATGTCACCGAGACCATCAGAGTCGACCTTCGAGGTCTGGCTTTGTCCGGTCAGAATCGTCGACGGACCGCTAATGCGCAGGTAGGGGACGGTCAGCTCGAACGTCCACAAACCGCGTTCGGCACGCACGATCAAAGGGACGTAGGCGATTTCGGTTCGCTCGCCGGTGCCGTACGTACCGCTGCTGAAGTGGTAGCCCAGGCTCACCTTGAGCTTTTGATGAACCGTTTCATCGGCAGCGGCCGGCCGGATGACCATTGCCACGGCAGCGAGCGCCAGAAAGCCATGTGTTGCGACGCTACGGGTCTTGTTCGCGAGATGGACGTCCATACGTACGGCGAATTCCTATAGCCCCCTTTTAGACCGCGACGCTATTGTGGTAAATCATCCCACGTGACTAGAGCCACAGCACCCTTGCCGGCAACGACACCTTCCGACTCGGTGTTGGCGGCGCTACGCCGGATATTCCGCCCGCTGGCTCGATTCCTCATCAGCCGCTCTCTGCCGTACCCTTTTGTATCGAATCTGCTGCGCGCCGTGTACGTGCAGGTCGCGCTCGAAGAGTTCCCCGTGCAAGGCAAGCCGCAAACGGACAGTCGCATCACTCTCCTCACCGGGGTGCATCGTAAAGACGTCAAACGCCTGCGCGAGGAACGCCATCCGGGCTTGCGACCACCGCGTGCCGCTTCGCTCGGTTCTCAACTGATCGCTCGCTGGACCACCCTGGCGCAGTACGTCGACACGAAAGGTAAACCGAAGCCCCTGCCGCGCCTGCCCACGTCGAAAAACGAAATCACCTTCGAATCGCTCGTGCGCTCCATCAACACCGACATTCGGCCCCGCGTGGTTCTCGACGAATGGCTGCGCCTCGGAATCGCCCATCTCGACGCCGACGATCGTGTCGTTCTCAACACCGAAGCTTTCGTGCCGCGAGAAGGTTCCGACGAGATGGCGTACTACTTCGGCAGCAACCTGCACGATCACGTCGCTGCCGCCGTGCACAACATGCTCGGTGAGCCGACACCGCTGCTCGAACGCAGCGTCAGCTACAACAACCTGAGTCCCGAAGCCGTCGCCGAGCTGCACCACATGGCGAAGCAACACGGCATGGAAGTGCTGAAGGAGCTGAACGCCCGCGCCATGAAGCTGCAGGAGCGCGACTCCGGAAGGCCTGGCGCGTCTCAGCGCATGACCTTCGGCGTATACTTTTTCTGCGAGGACGAAGGATCATCCGAAGAGGGAAGCGATGAGTAAGACGGGGCAAGGGCGTCACGGACTCGTGACGATAGCGTTGCTGATGTATCTTGCCGCGCCGGCCGTTTCGTATGCCCTCAGCAACTGCGCCGGCGGCGGCAAACCCAGACCCGATGAAGGAGGAGTTGGCGGCACCGGAAACCATCCTGCCGGCAACGAAGGAGGAATTGGCGGTACTGGCGTGCACCCTGGCGGCATCGGCGGCACGGGCCTGTACCCCGACGGCATCGGCGGGACCGGCGTCCATCCTGGCGGTATCGGAGGTACAGGAATCTCGGCCGACACAGGCATCATCGGTACGATCACTGGATTTGGCAGCATTTGTGTCGGCGGCTTGGAGGTTCTCTACGACGCCACGACTCCGATCGAGTTCGATGGACATGCGGCTGGCGCGTCCGAGCTCGGGGTCGGGCAGGTAGTCGAAGTGGTCGCGGGGGGAAGCGGCGATGAGGTCCGGGCCCGCTCGATCGTACTGCGCCACGCAGTCAGCGGCCCCATCGAACGAATCGACGCCGAGCGCAACCAGATTCAAGTGCTCGGCCAGACCGTCCAGCTGTCGCCAACCACCCGCGTCGAAGACCGGGGAGCGCCTTTGCCGGCGACGGCCCTGGCCGCGCAAGCGTTTGTCCGTATCAGCGGTCTGCGACGCGCCGATGGAACGATCGTCGCCTCACGCATCGTCAACAGCACCGCCAGCGACGTCGTCGGTCTGAACGGCAGGGTTTCCGATGCGGGCGGGGTTCTCAAAGTGGCCGGTGTCGTCGTGCACGCCGATACTCCACAATCGCTGCGTGCCGGCGACGAAGTCCAAATCGCCGGGCGTTGGGACGGCACGTCGATCACCGTTGACGCGATCGAAACGGCCCCAAAACTGCCGTTCAGTGGGCGCGTCGGAATCGTCGACATTGAAGGGTACGTGCACGGCTCTGCCGAAACCGGACAGATGTTCATCGGTGCGTATCAAATCGAGGTGCCGAAGACCGCTGTTGCCGCAACGACCGATCTCAATCGGCCCGAAAGCTATGTTCGCCTGCGCGCCGTGCTTCGTGATCAGCACATCGTCGCGGAGCGTATTTCCGTCGTCGGCGACCTGCCGCCGTTACCGCCCATTCCCGACCACGGCGCAGGTACAGGAAGAGGCGTACCCGACGATCACGGTGACGGCCATCCGAATTGGGGGCCGTCCGATCAGCAACACGGCGACGGTGGTCATGGTCCGGCAGCAGCTCCCCCACCATCGCGGCCCGACGCCGGCGGCGACGCGCTTAATCCGCCCGAGCTCGATCATGGGTCGCATCCGGCCCATCCGGACAGACCGTCGATGCCAGACATGCCCAATCCTCCCGATCGCCCGTCGTTGCCCGATCGACCGCCGCGTCCGGAGCGGCCGAACACGGACCGACCGCCACACATGGACATGCCCGGGATGCATCATGGCCACTGAGCGTCGGGGCGACGTTGCGGATGTTGTTCGACGACTCTGCGATCTTGCAAAGCAACGCCCCGTGCGTCATTGGACGGATCGTTCGAGAAGGAGGATCGGCAAATGATGCGTCGGAACAGTCTCAAGTTTCCGTTGATAGTGGCGACTGTGCTCGTTTGTGCGCGCTTGGCGATGGCGGAGGGGCTCTATTGGGAGAGCAAGACCTCCGGAATGGGGCGTGAGCGAACTGCCCAGAGCTACGCGATTCCGAAGATGATGAAGATCGTCAATTCGGACGGCGACGTCTTCATTCTGCGCGCCGAGCAAGAGAAGTTCATCATGCTCAGCAGCAAGCGGAAAACGTATCGTGAGATGACCCTTTCTCAACTCGAGTCGGCTGCCAACGCGATGCAATCGCAATTGGCAACGGCGCGCGGCGAGCTCGAG
>JACQEN010000208.1 GCA_016200585.1 Deltaproteobacteria bacterium | reverse complement strand
CGTCGAGGAGAGTCATCGTGAAGCCGACCGGCTGCTGGCGGAGCACAGGGGACAACTGGAAGCGCTCGCTCAGGCGCTGCTGAAGGCGGAGTCCCTCAACGAGAAGGAAATCCGCGAGGTGACCGGGCTGAGCGAGCCCTCGCCGCCTAAGCAAGACACGTCCTCACGCCTACAGGCAGGCAAGCAATAGCCCGGACGCGGTCCGAGTCGCGACCCGCCACATTGGTGCCGCGCTCTCCGCAAGCGGAAGAGCGACCGTCAAGCGTACTGGGCCTCGCGAAGTGCGGCCGCGACGGAGCGCGCGTCGGAGAGCGTCAGAATCCCTGCCATGGCGCGGCGCATCGGCTCCAGGCGCGCCGCAGCGAGGGCCTGCTTCAACTCGGGAATGGCGGTTGGGACGACGCTGAGCGAGTCGACGCCGAGCGCCATCAGCGCCAGTGCCACATCGGAGCGTACCGCGATCTCGCCACAGACACCTACAGCCTTTCCCGCAGCGCGCCCGGCGGCAGCCACGCGCGCGATCATGCGCAGAATCGCCGGGTGGTACGGATCGCCCATGGGAGTCATTCGCGAGTCTTCCCGGTCGACGACCAGCGTGTACTGGATCAAGTCGTTGGTGCCGATGGAGAGGAAATCCGCCTCCTTCGCGATGTCGGCCGCGAGCTCGACGGCGGCTGGCACTTCGACCATCGCCCCGATCTCGGGCGCTCGCTGGACACGCGGCCCGTCAAGGCTGGCGAGGGCTTGGCCGATGATTGCTCTTATGCGGCGGATCTCTTCGATCGACGTCACCATCGGAATCAGAATGCGCAGCGGGCGGTCCGCAGCCGCGAGCGCGAGCGCCTGAACCTGATCGCGCAGCACGTCGGGGTGGTCGAAGAGGACGCGAATCGAGCGATACCCGTGAAATGCACTCCGTGCCGTAGCGATGGATCCTCCCGCCACAAACTTGTCGCCGCCCAAATCAAGAATGCGGAAGTAAATGGGTCCGTCGGGAAACAATTCATACGCCTTGCTGTAGATCCTCACCTGCTCCGCTCGCGTCGGGAACGAGTCACGGACAATGAAAGGGAACTCGGTACGGTACAGGCCGATGCCCTCGGCGCCATTTTCGCGAGCGATGGTGAGATCCGAGGCGACGCCGACGTTCGCGTGCAACGTCACGCGCACGCCGTCCGAGGTGCGGGCGAGGATGTCGCGAAACTTCGCATGCTCGGTCCGCGCGCGCTTGGCGCGCCGGCCCTCCTCCTCGTAGCGGGCCAGCGTATCTTTGCTGGGGCGCACGACGACCACGCCGGTCGTGCCGTCGACGATCAGCCAGTCGCCGGGCCGCACCGACGGAAGCATGTCCGCGATCCCCGTGACCACGGGAATACCCATCGCTCGCGCCAGGAGGACGCCGTGCGAGGTCGCACCGCCGCTCGCGGTTACCAGCCCCTGCGCGCCTTCGGCCTTCAGTTCAATCACCAACGATGGGGGGGTGCGGCTGGTCAAGACGATACCCGCGCCGAAGCGTGCGCGGCTACCGCTATCGAGTACGTGGTCAAGCAGCCGGCTACGCAGATCGTCGACGTCGTCGATCCTCTCCCGAATATAGGCGTCGGGAACGAGGCGCAGCCGTGTCTCGAACTCGTCGAGAGCAGAGTCAATCGCGAGCGGTGCGCTCAGCCCGCGACCGATCTTCTGGTCGATGTTTTCCAGGAGCATCGGGTCATTGAGGAGTAGCAGATGAGACGCGAAGATGAGGGCGTGTTCCTCGTCGATTTCGCGTGCCGCCGCAACCTGAATTCTCGAAAGATCATTGCGCGTTTTTTCAATTGCGGTTCGTACACGCGCGCGCTCCGTCGTGGATTCTCCAGCAGGCAAATCCCGTGCGGAGAGATCAAGTCGGTAAGCGCCGCGGAATACGGCGGGCCCGATCGCCACGCCGGGCGATGCGCCAACGCCACTGAGTATCCGCTCCCCGTCCTCCGACTCTGTGGACAATGGTCGTGGCGCGGCTTGAGGCAAGGGTCGCTCGCCTCGATCGAGGGCGTCGATGATGCGTGCGTTCTCGATGATGCCGACGAGCTGCGCGCATATCGTCGCGAGCGTGCCCATGTCTTCCGCCGAAAAATCGCGACGCACGACGCTCTGCAGCACAAGTGCGCCCACCATGCTGTCGCGCAGCAGCATGGGGGACGCGAGGAGCGACGTCCTCTCTCCGCGAACGGTCGCGACGCGCCTCTCCGCGGTCACCTGAGCGGCGATGGATGCCGCTTCGGCGTCGGCGCGTTCGCTCCTCCCGGACGCATCGGAGCTGTCGCCGGCGCTGCGCACGAGATCCCCATGCTCGTCGAGCAGAAACACCAGGCAAACATCGACGCACAGCCGCTCAGCGATGACGCACGCCGCGGCGTCAAGAATGCGCGGCAGCGAATGCGCCTGCTCCACGATGTGAAGCAGGTCCATGGTGACGTTCATCGAAGGTCCTCCCGATCACACGCAGAACGTATAACCAGATGGCAATCGCGATGCTCGCCCGACTGAATCAAATCGATCAGCTGTGACACAAGTCGGGCCGCGTTCTCGACAACGACGTCCGCGCCTGATAGCCTACGTTGCGCTACCTGAAACGTTCCGAGCCTGTGCGCGGGGTGCAACGGCCCCGACTTTATCCCGCACGCGTCCTACTGGGGCACACCCCCTCCAAAACGCCTGGGCGCATCGCGCGCTTCGATTCCCGGCTCATCCGAGCTTGGGACCGAGGCGAAAACCGCTGCGCCAGTTCCTCGAAAGGACATCCGCGATGCGCGAGAATGCCTACGACCGTCTCAGTTTCCTCGACAACTCTTTTCTCCTCATGGAGACCCCCACCAGCCCCATGCACGTTGCCGGTATTGCAACCTTCGAAGCCGGACCCCTCCAGACTGCCGATGGCGGCATCGACATCGAGAAGATTCGCGACTACGTCGCGTCCCGCCTGCACCTCATTCCCCGTTACCGCCAGCGGCTGATGCACGTCCCAATCGAGCATCATGCGGTGTGGGTGGATGACGAGCATTTCAACATAGACTACCACGTCCGCCACATCGCACTGCCGAAGCCGGGAGATGAGCGGCAGCTCAGGCGTCTGGCGGCACGCGTCATGGCGCAGCACCTCGACCGTCAGAAGCCGCTGTGGGAGATCTGGATTCTCGAAGGTCTCGCCGACCCGGCACACTTCGTTATGATCAGCAAGATCCATCACTGCATGGTCGATGGGGTGTCGAGCGTGGACCTGCTGAAGGTCCTACTCAAACCGGAACCCACCGATGCGTTCGAACCACTGCCGCAGTGGCTGCCGCGGCCGCAGCCGAGCCGATGGGAGCTGGCGGCTGACGCGCTCGGGCGCTACGCGCGACTGCCCCTCGACCTGGCGACGAGCTTCCCGCAGAGCCTGCAAGAAGCACGCGACCCGGATTCCGGTATCCGCGCCAACCTCACTGCCCTGCGCCAGACCCTCAGCAGCGGCATTCGCGGTGTCTCGAACACGCCGCTCAATCAACGGATCGGACCGCATCGACGCCTCGACTGGCTGACGATGGACCTCGACACGGTCAAGAAAGTCAAACAGCGCCTAGGTGGTACGGTGAACGATGTCGTGCTCGCTACCGTTGCCGGGGCGTTGCGACGCTTCCTGCAGCGACGCGGCGTGGATGTGGCGCCGCTGGACTTTCGGGTGATGGCCCCGGTGAGCGTCCGCACCGAGCAGGAGCGCGGCACGCTCGGCAACCGGATTTCGGCGTGGATGGTACCGATGCCGCTCGGTGAACGCGACGCGCTACGCCGGCTGGCAAAGATCCGCAAGACCACTGAGCAACTCAAACACTCGAAGCAAGCTCTCAGCGCCGCGGTGCTGACCCAAGTGGGCGAGTGGACGCCATCGACTTTGCTATCGCTCGGCGCACGCTTGGCGACGCGCGTTCTTCCGTTCAATCTCGTGGTGACCAACGTTCCCGGGCCACAGCTGCCGCTTTACATGCTCGGCGCAAGAATGGTCGACAACTTCGGGTTCCTCCCGCTGATCGACTCCCTATGTCTCGGCGTGGTGCTCTTCAGCTATGCGGGAAAACTGTGTTGGGGGTTCACCGGCGACTGGGATCGGCTGCCGGACCTGCACGACTTCGTCGGCGACATCGAGGCGTCCTTCCGCGAGCTCGCCGCGGCGCCCACGCTCCTGGCGATCCAGGCAGTTCCCCGCAAAGCGGTACAGACGGGGCGGCGGACTCGTACGCTCTCCGGTCAACGCCAAGGTCGTCCAGTCAACGCCAAGCAGAGAGCAGCCCTGTAGCCGAAGGAGTCGGTGCCGCACCCAGCATCGCTCGCTCAACGGGCCGAGACGGCCTTGTGCTCGGTGCCTAAAATTTGTCACCCTGTCAGGTACCGAACCGCTCGCGTGACTACCCTCCGGATTAGGCAGAGCGTACTGCCGAGTCCGCAGAAGTGGCGGGCTCAACGAACGAGGTCCGCCGTCGCGGGCCCGAGAACGCAAACAATAGCCGGCGCAGGCCGGCTTCGTATGTGGAGCCCCCGACCTTGGTCGGCGGGTCCGAAGGAATGGGTGGGCAAAGCCCATCACCAGGCAGGAAACACGCTGCCCAGCTCGGTGTGGAACGGATCCACTTGGTTCACGTGAGCAACCGCCATCGATGCCTCTCATCGTTCAATCAACTGCATGACATGGCCGTCCGGATCGCGAACGCCCAAGCCCTTTTGAAACCCGACCTCGGTGCGCGGAAGTACAACTACTCCGGGGGACACGAAGGGTACCTGGGCTGTACGCACGCTGCGCGCTGCCGCATCCGCGTCCGCCATCACTAACTCGGTCTGCCAGTGTACCAGGTCGTTAGCGTGCTCGTCGGCGGGGATTGGCCGGCCGTCTCGTGGACTCAGGTACTCCAGAAACTCGATTCCCGGTCCGCTGCCTGCACGCAGGCTGGTAATGCGCAGGTGCGCGCCGAACACGTTATTGAGATGCTCCTGCTCGGTGCCGTAGTTTTCGCTCTCGCCGACCACCCTGAAGCCAAGCAGGTCGCGGTAGAAGCGCAGGCTGGCGTCCGTGTCACCGACGACGATGGCGGTATGGTCGATGCCGAGAAAGAGCTTCTCCGTTGGCCGGTGCCACTTCGGATCGCCCTTACCCGGCGGGAATTGTAGAATCTCCAGCACATCACCGTCGGGGTCCTTGAAGTAGAAGGCACGGATGCCGGCGGCGTTCTTGTTCCACTCAGGCAACAGCTGCGGGCCGGACGAGGCGTGCTCAACCTTGTTCTGGCGCAGCCACTGGTACGCGTGGTCCATGTCGCTGACAATGATTGCAATGTGCTGGAACCAGTGATCCTGACTACGGGAGTCCGTCGGCGCCGGCCGACCTCGGGGTGCGAGGTACTCCGTCAACTCGATTGCCTCGTCTCCAAGCCGCATCCGGACGATGCGCATACGGAGGCCGAAGACCCCCTCCAGGTGCTCGTACGCCTCGCCCGCGACCTCGACATCCGACATCTTCTCGAAGGAAAGGACCTTGGAAAAGAACTCGACGGCGCGATCCATGTCCGCGACCGTCATGCCCACCGCGTCAACACCAGTGACAACCGGCACGCGCGCGCGATCCTTAGGCGTTGCTTGAGGCCGCGCCCGTACGGGAACCAGCACGGTCGCAAGCAGCACCAACAGTATGGCAGCGAGGGTCTGCCCGCGCTTGTGCGGTGGAGGTCGATCCGCGTGACGCGGTAGAAGGCGAGCGTGTGAACGGTGGTCGCTCAATGTCGATCTCCTCGGCTGGAGACCGTGGGTGACCGGGATGCATTGAGTTGGACGAGATCCTTCAAGAACAGCAGGCCGCTTGTGTGTTTCCTCGTTGTTGGGTGTTTGGGCGAGCCCAACGCCGCCGTTCTCATTCAGCGTGACCCGGTTGTTCGGATCCGGCAGATCCGCGGTCGTTACCCAGAACGGTAGGCTGTAGTTCGCCATGATCTTCAAAGTCATACCCGGTACGATACGCGGCAGACGCTTCCGTTCGAGTTTCAGCTTCGACTGTCTTGCTTTCCACAGAATATGCAGCGCTTCTCGTTCTGATGGTCGAGCTTTGCACACTCGACCGCGGCGGGGCCCCTGAGCCGCAGATACACCTGTGCAGCCATCAACATGCCGAGTGGT
>JACQEN010000041.1 GCA_016200585.1 Deltaproteobacteria bacterium | reverse complement strand
GTGCGTGTCGGTGTTGCGGCAAGCGTTGCCGTCGCCGTGGGCTTCTGCGACGGAGTTGCGGTGGCGGCCACGACCGGCCCGTAACTGATGATTTGATCCGCGGTCGTATCCGTGACCCACAAACCGCCGTCGGGCCCCACAGCGATGCCGGTCGGCGAGCTATCGCTCGATGGCAGGGCCACCTCCATGATCACGCCTGCCGTCGTGATTCGCCCGAGTTGCGCCGCGTCCATTTCCGTGAACCAGAGAGCGCCGTCGGGTCCGAGCACGATGCGCTCCGGAGTGCTGAGAGGATTTGGAAGCGCGAACTGGGTGATTGCACCGGCCGTGGTGATGCGGCCGATCTGATCGACATCGGCTTCGACAAACCACAGCGTGTTCCCCGGGCCGGCGGTGATTCCACTTGGATACGACCCGGCGGTGGACAGCGAGAATTCGTTGACCACGCCCGCGGTCGTGATACGGCCGATCTTGTCGGCATCGGCTTCGGTAAACCAGAGAGCGCCGTCAGGCCCAGCCGCAATGTAGAGTGGATAGCTCGCGGCTGTCGGCACCGAGTACTCGCTGACAACCCCGGTGGTGGTGATTCGCCCGATCTGGTTGGCGAAGGCTTCGGTGAACCATAAGCTGCCGTCGGCGCCGCTGGCAATTCCCTGCGGAAAGCTCGACGCAGTCGGAATCGGGAACTCGACAATCGTTCCTTGCGGTGTGATTCGCCCAATCTGGTTGGCGAACGACTCCGTAAACCAAAGATTGCCGTCGGCTCCGAGGATGATGTCCTCCACGCCCACGAAGAGTGAAGGCGTGAGAAACTCGTCCACAACGCCTGCCGGCGTCATGCGGCCGATCTGATCGACGTCGGCCTCGGTGAACCACAAGTTCCCGTCGGCACCGAGGGTGATCGAGTGTGGGGCGGCTTGCGACGTCGGCAGCGGGAATTCCGTGAAGGCCGCAATGCCGAGCGCGCGGTATGGATAAAACATCCCCGCAGCAATCGAGCTGATCAGGATGACGGTAACGAACGGCCGGCGCATGCGAACCCTGGGAGAAGCGATACGACGGGAGGTTTGAGAAGCGGCTCGTCTCTTCACGCGTGGCGCGACAATACCAGCCGACTCCGATCGTCGCGACAGCGAAAATTCAGCTCGTAGGATGCCGGGCGACGAGCAGCTTGGCGTCGACGACGCCGGGGCGGCGCGTATTGATCGTGCCGCGGCCCTCGACCGAGTCGCAGACGGCAATGTCCTGGCAAGCAATGCGTTGCTGATTGCCGTTGCCGATGATCGTATCGGCAGACAGGCGCAGGCGTGTCCGACCCACCGTCGGATCGTCGAGCAACAACATGCCGCCGCCACAATTGATGACTACGGCACGTCCGCGGAAGGCAATCTCGATTTCCGGAGGGGTCGTACCCGGACGCGGCGGGCCGACGGTCAATGTGACCGCCTCGATAACATGCTGCGCAAAGCGTATGACCCCCTCGACTGCGACGAAGTTGCCTGGACTGATGTCGGCGCACTTGAGCGCCTGACCGTTGCCGCGCGTCAGCACCGTACCTTGCGATAGGTGCACCATGAATTGGTTTACCGCCGTGCGGCGATCGTTCACGAGGACCGTCCCATCGGTGCAGTCGACCAGGCTCACCTGACCGTAAAAACCCAGCAATCGCACCGTGTCGACGGAGATGCCGCGGCGACTGACCACCACGTCTTCCAGCACCAGGTTCGACGCTTCCGGAATGTCGAACTGTTGCGCCGCACTCAACCCATTGGCCGAAAAGCGCAGCGTGACCAAACCGGCAAAGTCGCCGCTGAGCTCAAAGTTGCCGTCGGCGTCCGTGGCGGTCTCGAGCCCGGGCACCTCGTCGATGCTGACTCGAACGTCGACGCCGAGAGCGGCGCCGCCGTTGGTCCCGGTATCAACCGCGACGACGTTGCCGCTGATGCCGGAAGTGCTGCTGATTCCGGTACCGACTGGGCCGCCATCGGCACAGCCGGCGATGCAAGCAGCAGCCAAGGCAAGCAACAGGAGCGAGTGTAGGCGACTCATTTTGTCCTCCGGATTCGCCCGGGTGGCCGAGGCTTTTCTTCCTCGGCGGGCGGTAGAACGTCGGAGGGAGTGTCCTCCTCGAAATAGTACGTTCCAAGGACGACGCGCGAACGTTTCCCGCCGGCAGCACCGGGGTGACGGTCGCGATCGTACGAGGCAAGCAGCGCGTTGGCTCGTCGCATGTACTCCGTGCCGATGCGGCGCGCCTCTTCTTTGAGCTGCGGGAGCGCGTCGGAGCCGATGTTGTCGTAGACGATCTTGCGCTGCAGCCAGGGTGTGTCCGGTTGCTCGATGTTGTGAATGATGGTTCGGAACACCTCGGCCGGATCGCTGCCGAGAAGCGCCAACTTGCCCTCGACGTCGGTGGCCGGAACGTGCACCTCGCGGCGCAGCTCGACATCGCCGTTGGGCAGAAGCGCCGCCGCACCCGTCCGCAACAGCTCATCGAGAACCGAACGAACCGGAATGTCGACGCCGACGACGTCGCGCGTCAGACGAGCAAAGCTGGCGGCGCGTGCGTTGGTCGCTTCGTAGGGCAAGCGGCGGGCGACACCGTCGGGAGTTGCGTACGGCGGGCCCGCCATCCAACGACCGATCAGGTGCGTCAGCAGCGTATCCTCGACCTCGACGACCTTGTCGGATGCGACCTGCCGTCGCAGCTGGGCGACTTCTTTGCGATTGAGGCCGGTGACCAAGGAAACACGGCTGTCCGTCTGGCGTTTGAACGGAAGCGCAAAGTCGCGCTCCGCCGCCTCCACGAACGCTTCGCGCACCAGCCGGTCGAAGGCCGGATACGACAGGCCGTAGTGGATCACCTGGCGCACGATCGGCCGCAGCAGACGCCGGACTGCTGTCGCGAAGTTGGCTTTGAGGGCTCGGGGTAGCATCGGAAGTGGGTGACACCCTGCTGGGAGCACTCAACTCAGGGCCGCCGAGAAGAGCACGTACCCAGCAGGGTGGCGCAGGCGCCTATATCATAGAGCCTGCGCTAACGCCGCGGGGGTTGCGGCGTAGCTGGAACGGGTCGATCCGGGCATGCCGAGATGCAGTCTTGCGAAGCCGACAGGCAGGTTCCAAGCGCCGTACGCAGCGCTTCGCCGCACGGCTGCAAGCAGGCGTTTGCCGCCTTCAACGCCGCCGTACAGGCATCGGACCGGCCACCGGCGCACGCGTCCCGAGCCGCTTGGACGAGATCCTTGCACGCCTCGCCGCAGGAAATCGCCGCCTCACGTGCGTCGGCGGAGCAGCGGCTGAAGGTCACCCGGCAGGAGGCGACACAGAGAGGATCTTTCGTCGCCGGACGCGGCGTGGGTGTCACCTGCGGACATTGGCCGGCGCAGCTTACCGCGTCGTCGAGACAGCTGCGCAAAGCGGGTCGCAATGCATTGAAGCAAGGTGACAAGCATTGGCGCAACGTGGCGCGCGCCTGTTGACACGTGTCCGAACGTGGGTCGGCGTCACAGGCGGCCTTGGCCGCGTCGCTCTCCGCACTACAAGTCGACGCAGCGCACATGCGGAAATCCTGGCGCGCCGCATCAGCGCAGGTGCGCAGCTGCTGGCGACACTTCTGCACGCATTGGGGGTCGCGCACGATGCCACCCTGGTCCGCTCCGGCACTCAGCGGCATCGCCAACAGCGCCGCTACCGCTACCCAGTATACTTTCCGAATCATTGTCGTTGCTCCTTCATTCCGTCTGGCCCTGGTGCACCCCCGAAACCGTCCTAAGGCAAGAACGCCGGAGGCCCGCGAGAGGCGTGATCGATACAGTGCATTACATAAATGGGAAATAATCCCAATTGAATGGTCATGCAAGCCATTTTTTCAAATCGAAAGGTGCACGGAGTCGTCGGGAAATTGCAGAGCCGCCCGCCTATTGTTTGGCGGCGAGGTTGATGTCAGCCGAGAAGCGGCGGCCGGACGATCTGCAAATTCGTTTGCGACACCGTCGCCCCCTGGACTCGCCGCAGGTCCGCTTCGACGGCGGCGACGAATTCGTTCAGAGCGAGACCCATCGCCGACGGTGCGAACTGGCGCACAATCGCAACGCCGCGCCCCAACAGCTTGAGTGCGCCGTTTCGAATGCCGCTTTCGACCTTCAAATATCCGGCTGCAATCTGGATCAATCCCTGAAGAAACTGCTTGTCGTTGCCGACACTCTCGTGCCAGAGGTCTTCCCAGATCTCATGAGCGGCGAAGAACTGGGCGCGATTGAAGAGGGCAATCCCGACCGCCAGGCGTTGATCGAGGTGATTCGGCATTCCAACTCCGACATTGTGCATCGCGTCGATGACAGGAACAAGCAATGGCGAAATGTGAGCTGTGCGAGCTGGCGCGAACCACCACGTGGTACGCCGAATACGATGAACCGTTTCGTTTCGCGATCCTCGATTGTGACTCGTGCGACGTGCCGATGGCCGTGCTCGGTGAGCACCGCCAAGCGCCGACCGAAGGCGAGCGGCCGATCCTACAGCGCGCATTGGCCGAAATCGCCGACCAGAAATTTCCCGACGGCTGGTTCTTCGACGATCACATGCGCCAGATTCCCGATCACTACCATCTCCACGCCCGTCCGTACCCGGCGTGGCTACCAAAGAACCTGCGCCCGAAGTGATGGGGTGAAGTGGAGAACGGTCCTTCCTTTCTGATTGACCGTTCCCGGTTTTCGTTTTCTTCCAAAATTCGCATAGTCTCCGTCTCTGACATCGCAGCGGGGGATTCAAATGCGAAGGAGCTTGGTTGCGGCGTTGACCGCCTGTGTCGTCGTGCTGCTCCGAGGTTGTGGCGCCGACGCGCAGCGCGGGCGCAGCATCCTTCTTGCCGGCGATTTCATGACCTGTGGAGTTCCGGCGAAGTTGTGGGAGAAGCGCGTCGATCTCGACAGCACCCACTTCGATGAGGAAGCGCTGGGATGGCCCTACGTCGAAGTGCCGTACTCTCAGGCGGAGGCGCCGGTGTCAGAGCGCACGATGGTCTACGACACGACGTATTGGAGTCAGTCGAACGAAGGACATCCGTTCGGCGACCATCTCACAACCAGTGAGCGCCGTGCCGTCCTCGAGTTTCTGAAAACGATCTAGCGAGGCAGGACCTCGGACCGTAACGGTGAAGGCCGCTCGCCGCTAGGTGCGTAATTCTTCCTGTACCTTGCGAATCCACCGTTCATAGAGCTCGATCGGTTGCGCACCCATGACGAAGCCGTCGCGGCCTTCCATGTAGACGGACGGCACGCCGGTGATTCCGCGCTCGATCGCTTCTTCGTGCTCCGCCAAGACAACACGCATCAACTGCGGATCGGCGCTGCGTTCGAACCCGGCGGCCGGCAAACCCGCCTCCGTCCAGATTTCTCGTAGCGTTGCCCAGTCGGTGATGTCACGGTTGTCGGCAAAGTAGGCGCGCATCAGACGCTCGTGCATGTCGTGAAACGCCACGGCGCTCACCGCTGCAGCGGCCTTGGCCACGAGATGGGGCGGGATGCTGTGCGATGGCGGCCCGGCGTTCGTCTCCCAAACACGAAACGTTCCGCTGTCAGGCTCCGCCGCCGGCCGCAGCCACGAGCGCGTGTACTCACGGAATTTTTCCAGTGTGCGACGTGGATCGGGCTGTGGCCGTAAGAGAAAGCTGCGCCAGATGACTTCAACGTCTGCGCCGAACGTTTTTTCGATGTGGCGCAGGCGGACGGTACCGTTGTAACACCACGGGCAGAGGTAGTCGGAGTACGCAACCAGGTGGAGGGTAGGGTGCTTCACCGCTGTTCTCGCGCTGCTGCTTCGAGCGATAAGCCGCGCGTCTCTTCAATCGTCAAAGCAAAGAGGATCGCGCTTGGTACGGCAAGCAAGGCTATGTACCCCACGACGACCGACAAGCCTCCGGCCGCTTCCGCGGTCAGCGCAATCACCGCCTGGCAGGTTACCGAAGCAATCGCTTGTACCAGCGCCAACCATCCGAGCATGGTCGAGCGCAACGCCGTCGGGAAGAGCTCTGTGGCAGCGGAGTTGCCGGCCACCATCCAGGCGTTCACGGCGATCATGAACCAGCCGAACCCGGCGCCCAGCCAGACCGCCGGCAGCGACATCGCCTGTGGCGGTCCCCAATAGAAAAACAATCCGCCGCTGGCGAGCAGCACGCCCGCGGCGCTGACCGTCGGCACGCGGCCGAAGCGTTCGGCGCTCCAGGCTCCGCCGGCCAACCCGGCAAAGCTCAATCCCCCGCCGATGATCGTCATCAAGCTCGCAGCCGCCGGCGACAGCTTGTTCACCGACACGGCGTGGAAATAGCCCCAGCTAGTCACGGCGGTTACAGCCGTCATGCTCAACAATGAGCACAACAGCACCGGAATCGCACGCCCGCGGTAGGCCGGCGCGAACATGTCGTAGAACCTGCCGGCTTTGGTGGCACCCGAAGCGGCGGCATGCTGCCAGCGAGCGCTCTCCGGAATGGCGCGGCGCATGTAGGGGATCAGCAAGATTCCGCTGCCGGCGAGGAACAGCAGCCAGCGCCACGACTGTTCATGATCGGACAGAATCGGGACGAGAACGACGCAGATGCCGCCCCCCAGACCGAGCGCCAACCCGCCATAGCTTTGGCCCTTGGCGCGCAGCTCGATCGGCAAACCCTCGGCGATGAGCACGACCGAGCTGGAGATCGTCGCCGTGGCACAGGCGTACACCGCAATGTCGAAGATCGTAAAGGCCACGACGTTGGTGGACAGCGCGGCGCCCAACGCCAGCAGTGGAGTTGCCGTCATGCACGACAACAGCACTCGCCGGCGGCCGACGCGATCGGCGTAGCGGGAGATGACCAGCGCACCGACCGCCGACAATGAAATCCAAGCGTACAGACGCGCGATACCGCTTTCCCCGAGTCCAAACCCGGCGGCGATCCAAGGAGAGGCGATGCCGTTTATTGCGGTCATGTAGCCTTGGTAGAGCATCATGACGAAGGTCGCGACGATGATCCGCCGCGGCTGAACCGCCGCGAGCGGGTCGTTCTCTGCGGAACGGATTTCGGGGACGGAAGCTAGATTCAACGACATGTACTCTCGCGGTCGAATCTGCGCTATCGCAGGCGGCAAAGAAGCTCAACCGGTTGGTAGACGGCCGCGGATTCGTATATTCGATCCAACGTGCCCGCTGCTGCGATTGAAGCGTTGCTGCTCGACCTCGACGGCACGGTGGCCGACACGCATGGTTTGATCTACGGCTGTCTCGACCAGACGGCGCGTGAAATCCTCGGCGTGCCTTTCCCGCGCCGAGTGTGGGAGGAGCACGTCGGCACGCCGCTGGCCGACCTGTTCTCTCTCGTCTGTACCGAGCCGCAAGCGTCGACGATCGAGACCTTGATCCAGCGCTATCGTGCCATGCAGCTGGAGCTCGAACACACCATCCATGCTTTCCCGGGAGTCGACAAAGCCCTGGTGGCATTGCGCCAGCGCGGACTGCGGCTGGCCATCGTCACCACCAAGATGCATGACGTTGCGCGCCGCCACATCGATGCCATCGGTTTGGCGGACTGTTTCGATGCCGTCGTCGGCTTTGACGATTGCAAACGCCCCAAACCCGATCCGGAACCGTTTCTGCTCGCGGCCGAAGCCCTCGGCGTCGAGCCCGCTGCTGCCGCCGGCGTCGGCGACAGCCCGGTCGACGTCCAAGGTGCACGCGCCGCCGGGATTCTTTCCGTCGCGGCAATGTGGGGTAGCGTCAGCCGCGCCGCGGTCCTCGCAGCAAAGCCGGATCACGTCATCAACGATCCGAGCGACTTGCTGCGCTTGCTGATTCATTGAAGGCGGGTCGCGATACGAACTCGAAGGCCGCGTCAGCCCGGTGGCGCCATCGGGAGGGGCGGGTTGCACGAAGGCCTCCGCGGCACCTGCGCAACCCGCCGCTGCTCGGCTGTCAAATGGCCGCGCGCTACGGCCGCACTTCGAGAACGATGTTGAACGGCGTTTCGGCGGCACGCCGGAAGCGCGTGAAGCCGGCGCCGGTGATCACCTCACGCAAGCGCGCCTCGCCCGCCTGCGCACCCAGGGCCGTGCCGACCTCCTGTGCCAGCGAGGCTTGCGTGCACACCAACGTCGAGACGGAGTAGAAGAGGCGACCCACGGGGGTGAGGTTGTCTTCGACCCGGTCGCCGGCGTTGGGCTCGACCAACATCCAGGTGCCGTCCGTCGCCAGCGACTCGCGCACATGCGCCGCCGCACCAGCCGGGTCGCCCATGTCGTGCAGGCAGTCGAAGCACGTCACCAGGTCGTAGATCCCCGCGAAGTTCTTTGCCGTGGCGACTTCGAAGCGTACCCGGTCGCTCACTCCGGCGTCCTTGGCGCGCTGCTGCGCCTGCTCGATGGAGGCGATGTGATAGTCGAACCCCACGAAGCTCGAACGCGGAAAGGCCTTGGCCATGATGATCGTTGACGCACCCAGGCCGCAGCCGACGTCCGCTACCCGCGCCCCGGCCTCGAGCTTTTCTTGGACTCCATGCAGGGCAGGAATCCATGTGCTCACCAAGTTGGCGTTGTAACCCGGACGGAAAAAGCGCTCGACCCCGATGAACAGCTCCGGATCGTGCTCATGCCATCCCAACCCGCAGCCGCTACGGAAGGATGCGGCAACCCTCGGTTCGGCACGCATCGCCGCCGTCATGCTTTGGAACGCTCCCGACACGCAGGCCGGACTGCTTTCGTCGGTGAGCGCAATCGCGTGCTCCGCCGGCAAGGTGTAGCGCTGCGTGGTGGGGTCGTACTCCACGTAACCGGCCGCCGCTTGCGCGGCCAACCATTCGCGCACCGAACGCTCAGTCGTCTGCGTTCGCGCCGCCAATTCAGCGGCGGTCAGCGCTCCGGCATCGGCCATTCCCCGGTACAGGCCGAGACGGTCGCCGAGCACCACCAGCGATGCCGTCAATGCCGAGCTCACGTCTCCCAACGCCTTGTGCACAAACCCATGCAATCTTGCTTCGTCGATCATTGCTGCCCTCCTTCGATCAGATTTGTGCTCGTAAGAAGGCATCTTGTGTGCCAGCCTTCGACCTACGATGCGGCAATAGACGACGCCAGCGGAGAATGGGCCAGATCTGGCCTATGGGCCATATCTGGCTTAAATGAAAACATTCATGGCCCAAACGAAGCCAGCCCAATCGATCGATGCAATCATCGGCACTGCGCGCAGCATGGAGGCGTTGCGGGCGCAGATTCTGCGGCTTGCGGCGTTCGATGCGCCTGGCAGTGCGCATGTACCGACGGTATTGCTCCAAGGCGAAACCGGTACTGGCAAGGGATTGGTAGCGCGGGTCATCCACGAGAGCGGGCCCCGCGCTGCTGCGCCCTTCATCGACGTCAACTGTGGCGCCATTCCCGAAGCGATGCTCGAAGCCGAGCTGTTTGGCTACGAAGCCGGTGCCTTTACCGACGCCCGGCGCGCCAAGCCGGGCTTGTTCGAATCTGCGTCGGGCGGGGTCCTGTTCCTCGACGAGATCGATTCCCTCTCGTTGCCGGTGCAGAGCAAGGTCCTCAAAGCCATCGAGGAGAAACGCGTGCGCCGTCTTGGCGCCGTGGTCACGCGCGACGTCGACGTCAAGCTCATCGCCGCCACGCAACGCGACCTTGCACCGCTGATCGCCAACGGCGGCTTTCGTGCCGACCTGTATCATCGGCTCGCGGTACTGGTCGTCACCATCCCACCGTTGCGTGCACGCGAGAACGACGCCGTCCAGCTCGCCGAGCATTTTCTGCAGTGGTACGGTGCGGCACATGGGCTGCCTCCCAAGCAGCTCACCGCGGGCGGCCGCGAATGGCTTGCTCGCCAATCGTGGCCCGGTAACGTGCGCGAGCTTGGCCATCTCGTCGAACGCATCACGCTGCTGAGCCCCGACGACGCCGTCACGCCGGAAACGCTGGCCGCCCTCTCGACAACGGCGCTGCTACCGGGGCCGATCATGGCTGCATCGCCGGCCGCCACTGCGCCGGCTACGGCTACCAGCGATGTGCCGAGCGATGAAGCATCCCGCATCGTCGCGGCCCTGAGGCGCGCCGGCGGCAACGTTGTGCGCGCCGCCCGGGCGTTGGGCATTGGGCGGAACGCGCTGCGTTACCGCATGCGCCGCCTCGGGATCGACCGTCTCGCCGACGCCGACGAGCTTCCGGCGGCGCCGGCCACGGCGGCTGCCAGGATGTCCACGGCACCGGCGCCAGCGACGATTCACTTGCCGACGTGGGAGCAAAAGCCGGTGGCGGTGCTGACGATCGCGCTGGCGTTTCATGATGGTGACGGTGGTGCTGGGGTCGAGCCGTGGACGGAGGCATTGCGTTGGGACCGCGCCCTCACGGAACGGGTCGAGGGCTTCGGCGGCGTCTTCGTACACCGTTCTCCGTCGCGCCTCACCGCTGTCTTCGGTATTCCACGCGCCCTCGAGCAAGCGCCGCAGCGTGCCGTGCAAGCGGCGCTCGCCATCCAGCGTGCCGTCGCCCAAGCCAGCCCGCGTCAACCCGACGTGCGTGCCGCGATCCACCTCGGCGACGTGCGCATCGACAGCGCCGCCACCGATCCCACGGCCCAGCTGTTCCCGATCGGCGATGCCCTGGCGCTGCCGGAGCGGTTGCTCGGGCACGCTGGTGCCGGTGAAGTGATCATCTCACCGACAGCGGCGCGACGTGTCGACCGCAGCTTCGAGTTGCACGTGCGGCCGCTGCAGCTGGGGCCGGCGGTAGCCGATTACCTCACTGCGTATACGGTCGGGCGCCAACACCCGCACGCCGCCGACGGCGGGCTGCTGGTGGAGACGGCGACCAACCAGTTTGTCGGCCGCGCGCGGGAGCTTGGTCTGTTGCGCGATGCCTTCGCGCGCGCCGCGGAAGGCCACGGACAAGTCGCTTTCGTCGTCGGCGACGCCGGGATGGGCAAATCACGCCTGCTCGCCGAGCTGCGGCGTTGTCTCGCCGATGTGCCGCACCGTTGGGTAGAAGGGCACTGCGCCTCCTACGGAACGGAGACCCCGTTTCTGCCGATCATCGATGCGCTGCGGCGTGGTGCCGGTATCGACGACGAAGACGACGACGCCAGCAGCAACGCGAAGATTGGCGCCCAAGTGGAGCGTCTCGGTGTTGACCTCGCCTGGACGTTGCCCTTCGTGCGCCAGCTACTGTCGCCCGATACCAGCGATGATGCGGTGCGCAAACTCGACTCGGCAAGTCGCCGCAGCGAGCTGTTCCGTGCCCTGCACGCGCTCACCGTGCGTGCCGCCGAACTCGTACCGGTGGTAATGGTCATCGAAGACCTGCACTGGATCGATCGCGCCTCCGAGGAGTACCTGGCTTTCGTCGGTGACGTTGTCCCCACCACCCGGATGCTGCTCGTGCTGTCGCACCGCACCGGCTACCGGCACCCGTTTCCCGACCGTAGCTACCATGTTCGCGTCGCGCTGCCGCCGCTCTCCGGCGCCGACATGACGGCGATGACCGGGGTGCTGCTGGGTACCACCGAGATCCCCGAGACGCTACGCGGGCTCATCGCACGGAAGGCCGAAGGCAATCCGTTCTTCGTCGAAGAGCTGACCCGGTCGTTGCTTGAAGACGGCACGCTGCGGCGCGAGCAGGATCGGGTCGTTCTGGCCGATGATCTGCGCGATGTGGCGGTACCCGATACCATTCAAGATGTCCTCATCGCCCGTATCGATCGGCTGGCCGAGGAGTCGCGGCGCGCGATTCAGATTGCCTCGGTGATTGGGCGCGAGTTCGCATTGCGTTTGCTGGCACGAATCACCGACGCCGGCGAACAGATTCGCACCCAGGTCGATGAGTTGCGCGGCCTCGAGCTGATTTACGAGAAAGCGTTGCACCCGGAGCTCGCGTACATGTTCAAGCACGCGCTCACCCACGACGTAGCGTATGAGAGCGTGCTCGTCGACCGGCGCACGGCATTGCATCGGACCATCGGCCGGACCATCGAGGAGCTGTACGCCGACCGTCTGGCGGAGCACTACGAGACCCTGGCGCATCATTTCAGTCGCGGCGAGGACTGGAAACGGGCGCTGCTGTATCATGAACGCTCCGCGGAAAAGGCCGCTGTCAATCATGCGAACCGTGCCGTGGTCGAGCATTGCCGGGCTGCCTTGGCCATCGCCGATCGTCTCGGCGCACAAGCATCGGACGAAGTACGGCGGCGGGTGAATGAGCGGCTTGGACGAGCCTGTTTCTATCTGAGTGAGTTTGCCGCCTCGGCGCTGGCGTACGAGGAAGCAGCGGCGCATAGCGCCGATGCGGAAACCCGAACGTTCCACCTTGCGGCTGCCGGCTTCAGCCACTGCTGGGGGCATCGCTACGAATCGTCGCGTCGCTGCATCGATGCGACGCTGACCGAGGCACGTCACCATCGCGTGCCTGCCGGCGAGGCGATGGGGTTGGTCATCGACGGCTTCTACGCTGCGGTCCACGATTCCGACCCGGGCGCCTTTGAAGAACACCTCATGGCGGCGCTGTCGATCTGCGCCCGCCATCCGCACCCGTTGGTCGAGGCCTTTGCGCGCTCACAGCTTGTGTTGACGGCGGAGTGGAGTGGCGACTACGGCCGTGCTCGCGACACGGCGGAACGCGCTATCGCCCTCGGCCGGCAGCACCAGTTGCCCGAGGTCATCATTTTTTCGACCTGGTTCCTCGGGAAGGCCCTATGCTGCACCGGCAACTTCGGGGGCGCCATCAGCGTGCTCGAGGAAGCGTACCAGCTGTGCGACCGTATCGGCGACCGTGCCTTCAAGAGCCGGCTGCTCAACACCTTGGGCTGGTGTTTCGCGGAGGTCGGCAGCAGCGAACGGGCTCGTGCGTACAACCAACGCGCCGCGCTCTTGGCGCGTGAGATCGGCGATCCCGAGATCACCTCCAACGCCGACATCAATCTGGCCGCGAACCATCTCGCTCTGGGCGATCTCGACGCTGCGCTACGTTGTCTCGAACCGATCGAAGCCATGCTCGCAGTGCCCGGTGACCCGTGGATGCGTTGGCGCTACGGGCTGCACGTTCAGCATCTGCGCGGCCAGATCGAGCTGCAACAGGGTTCCCCCGAGCGCGCCCTGCGCTGCGCGCAGGAA
Source organism: Deltaproteobacteria bacterium (assembly GCA_016200585.1). Lineage (GTDB taxonomy): Bacteria > Desulfobacterota > Binatia > HRBIN30 > HRBIN30 > JACQEN01. The sequence continues at coordinate 18,646 of JACQEN010000041.1, read as the reverse complement.
CAGCTGAACGGTGCGCACCGGCACCGTGCGGCGAAAGTCGAAGCCCGCGCGCTCCTGCTGCGCGGCAGTGCGTTGCTGGCGCTGGATGAGTATGCGGAAGCCGATGTGGCCTTGCAGGCCGGGCTCGGTACCGCAACGCAGATCGGCTATCAGCGCGGTATCTGGCAAGCCCATGCGCTGCTGGCCGAGCAGGCGCAGCGCATGGGAAACAGCGCTGCTGCCGCCGCTCACGCCGCCAAAGCCCGGGCCGCAGTGCAAGCCGCCGCGGGCTCGCTGGCCGACAACGAGCTGCGACGTTGTCTGGAAGCAAGCGTGCCGCTGCCCTAAGGCGTCCCCTTTTTCGACTGCACGTGCTACGTCGCCGCCCATGAAGGCATCCGACTTCGGCGAGAATTTCACCTGGGGCGTCGCTTCGGCGGCATTCCAAGTCGAGGGGGCGTGGAACATCGACGGCAAGGCGCCGTCGGTATGGGACGCGGCGGCGCACCGCGGACGCATCGAGGGCGGCCCCGTCAGCGACCAGGCGATCGACTTCTATCACCGGTACGCCGAAGACATCGCCTTGATCGCTTCGCTCGGTTTCAAGGCCAAGCGCTTGTCTCTGAGCTGGCCGCGCATCCTGGGCAATGGAGCGGGTCCGCAGAACGCCAAGGGGATCGATTTCTACAACCGCGTCATCGACTGCTGCCTCGAACACGGCATCGAGCCGTGGGTCACGTTGTTTCATTGGGACCTGCCGCTCGAGCTGCAACGCAGCGGCGGCTTTGCCAACCGCGCCATCGTCGATCTGTTCGCCGACTACGCCACGGTCTGCGCCCGCGCCTTCGGCGATCGCGTCAAGCATTGGATGGTGTTCAACGAACCAAACTCGGTGGCGGGACATTTGTTGATCGGGGCTCACGAGCGCTGGGGGTTTCACGTCCGCAAGATGTTGCGCTCGGTGCACCACATGAACCTGGCGATCGCCGAGGCGGCGCGGCGCTTGCGCCGCGATCTACCCGCCGGTGCACGCATCGGTACGACCATTGCCACGATGCCGCTGCACCCCTTCGATCCCACCGACGCCTGGCGGCAACGGGCGCAAGCCGCTTATGACGCGGTCTTCCACCGCATCTTCGTCGACCCGTTGGGCGGGCTCGGTTATCCGTGGGAGGCAACACCGCTGCTACGCTTCCTGCGTTCGGCGGTCGCCGATGCCGACTACGACCGGCTGCCGTTCCGCTTCGACTTCCTCGGCATCCAGTACTACTCGCCCGTCCACATCCACCGCGCGCCGATCCCCGGGCTGTGGGGTGTACCGTCGTTTTGGATGAACGACGCCAAGCCGGTGGTGCGCTGCGAAGTCGGTTGGTACGCCAACCCGCCGGGTCTCACCCGCACACTCGAGCGTTACGCCACGCATCCGATCGCCGATCGTCTGGTCATCACCGAAAACGGCATCGGCGTGTACGACGAACTACGCGACGGCTGCGTCCACGACGAAATCCGCATTTGGTACTACCGCAAGCACCTCGAGCTCACCCTCGACGCGATCCGCAACGGTCTGCCGGTCGACGGCTACTTCTGCTGGAGCTACGCCGACAACGTCGAGTGGCTCTTCGGCCTGCGCCCGCGCCTCGGGCTCGTCTACATCGATTACGAGGATGGTTCGAAGCGTTATCTGAAGGACTCGGCGCTGTGGTTTCGAGATTTCCTTCGCCAATGAGATCTGACGAGATCCGAAAGTCCGCTGCAAATGAGATCGCTGTTCATCGTCGCGCTACCACGATCCTTGTCGTCACTCACCTTCCGCGCGGCGCGTGACGCTCTCGGCCTGAAACCGCCGGCGTGGGCTGAAATCGGCGAGATCCTCAATCACGATCTGCATACGCTGAGCAACTGGCCGAAGCTGTCCGACTCCAATCGGAAATTCCTCACCCGTGAACGCGATCCGGCGCGCTTCGACAGCGTGCTGGCGTTCCTGGAACAGGTCGTCAGCCCCGAGGGCTACATCTACAAGGATGTCGTCAACCCGTTCGTCGTTGCGGAATGGCCTGGCCTGCGGAAGCTTCGCGTTTTGAAGATCCGGCGCAATCTCGCCGACGTCGCCTTTGCCATGCAACGTCGCGGTTGGGCCTATCCGCGAATCGTGGCGCCATCCGATTCACCGATTTCGTCCGCGGCCGGCAAGTTTGCAGACAGCTATTTTTGGAACATTGCAGCCCGTCGCTTGTTGCGAGCCATGTGGCACGGACGAGCAACCGCAGTGATCTGTCGTGACGCCTTCCTCCAGGGACTCATTTGTGCGGACGACGTCCTGGAAAAGCTTCCCGGAGAATCGGTGCAGTACGACGATCTGATCGCCAGCGAGGAGCCGCTGCGGCAGGCTCTCGTCAGGCTCTATCCCGAAGCTGCGATTCCGCCGATCCGCTACATCGACGACGCGTTCCGATTGCGATATCGCGAAACGCTAGCGCGCCGGAACACAAGGCCGTATCGCTCCATCAGCCATCGCATTGAGCAACTGCGTTCGCGGACACGATGACGCCCGTGGCTCAGGCAGCGTGATTGCACGAAGCCTGTTCCAAGCCGTCGAACGAATCGACGATTGCGGGAATCTCATCCATGAAGCGCTGCTCGGTGAAACGCAACCGCCGAAATTCGACGTCGCGGCGCAGCCTCGATTCGAGCCCGAGGTCACGCAGCATGCCTCATGCTCACTCCCGACTATGCTTCCAAGCCAGGTTCTCCGGCTCTTCGCGGGTCGATTCGTGCGTTGTCGCGTTGTACTCTTGAAAGAATGAACCGCGTGACCATCTACACAGACGGCGCCTGCCAGTGAAACCCGGGCCCGGGCGGTTGGGGGGCGATCCTCGAGCTCGGCGACCGGCGGCGCGAAATCAGCGGCTACGATCCAGCTACCACCAACAATCGCATGGAGCTGTTGGCGGCCATCAACGGCCTGCAGGCGCTGACGCGACCGTGCGAGGTCGACCTCTACACCGACTCACAATACGTGCAAAACGGCATGAAGACCTGGATCAAGAATTGGAAGCGCAACAATTGGCGCACCGCCGACAAGAAGCCGGTTAAGAACGCCGACCTCTGGGAGCGCCTCGACAGCCTGGCGCAGATTCACAAGGTCCACTGGCATTGGGTCAAGGGTCATGCCGGCCATCCGGAGAACGAACGCTGCGACGAGCTGGCGAATGAAGCGATCCGCCGCCGTGGTGGAGTCTAAGGAAACTGTTTAGGTCTGATCCGAACGTCGACTACAGATGACCGAGCAGCGACACAGGCAATCAGCAAGTGGTTCGCCCATGGTTCCTTTCCTTACCAAGGAGGGGGCAGGGGCGGTTCCGGAGCGCCGTTTACCACCCCCTAGCCCCGTTGTTGGCACGGAGGGCGAATGACCATCACCGGCGACCTTCAAGCGTCGAACATTCTTGCCACCCTGCAGCGCTACTGGGGCTACACCAGCTTGCGGCCGCTGCAGGAGCAGGCCATTCACGCCGGCCTGGCGCAGCGCGATTCACTGGTCGTCCTGCCGACCGGCGGCGGCAAGTCGTTGTGCTACCAGATTCCTGCCGAGCTGGCGGGGGGCACCGACGTCGTCGTCTCGCCGCTCATCTCGTTGATGAAGGATCAGGTCGACGGCTTGCGCCAGTGTGGGTATCCCGCCGCGGCGCTGCACAGCGGCGTATCGTTCGATGAAGTTCGTGAAATCGAAAGACGCATGCTCGCACACCAGCTCCGTCTGGTCTTCGTTGCGCCGGAGCGCTTGCTGATGCCACGCTTCATGGACCTGCTCGACCGTGTCGGCGTGCGCGCCTTTGCCATCGACGAAGCGCACTGCATCAGCCACTGGGGGCACGATTTCCGTCCGGAGTATCGCCAGCTGGCGCAGTTGAAAGACCGCTTCCCCAACGCCAGCGTCCATGCCTTCACCGCGACGGCGACCGGACGCGTGCGGAGCGACATCGTCGAGCAGCTGCGCTTGCGCGACCCGGAAGTGCTCGTCGGCATCTTCGATCGGCCGAATCTGGTGTATCGCATCGTGCCGCGCGTCGACGTACGGCAGCAAACCCTCGACGTCATCCGCCGCCATCGCGAGCAGGCAGTGATCGTCTACTGCATCAGTCGCAAGGACGCCGAGAGCATGGCTGCGAGCCTGGGCGCCGCCGGTGTACGCGCGGCGCACTATCATGCCGGTATGGAAGCGGCGCAGCGGCGCGCCACGCAAGACGCCTTCGCTGCGGAACAAATCGACGTCGTCGCCGCGACCGTCGCCTTCGGAATGGGAATCGATCGCAGCGATGTGCGGTGCGTCGTCCACGCGGCGATGCCCAAATCGATCGAGCACTACCAGCAGGAGACCGGGCGTGCCGGACGCGACGGTCTCGAAGCCGAATGTATTCTCTTCTACTCGGCAGCCGATGCCATCCGCTGGGAGCAGTTGATGGAGCGCAGCAGCGACGGCGAGGAGATCGATTCCGAAGTGCAAAAGGCGCAGCGCGAGCTGCTCGGGCACATGCGCCGCTACTGCCAGAACGTGCAATGTCGCCATCGCATGCTGTCGAATTACTTCGGGCAGGAGTACAAGAAGGATGGATGCGGCGCTTGCGATGCCTGTCTTGACGAGGTCGAAGGCGTCGCCGACGCCACCGTCACGGCGCAGAAGATTCTCTCCTGCGTCGCGCGAACCGGCGAGCGTTTCGGCGCCGAGCATATCGTCGACGTGCTGGTCGGCGCCGATACCGAGCGCGTACGCCGTTGGCGCCACGATCAAGTGAGCACCTACGGGCTGCTCAAGGGCACGCCGCGCAAGGCGCTGACCAATATGCTGTACCAACTGCTCGACGGCGGCTTGCTCGATCGCAGCGACGGCGAGCGGCCGATGTTGCGTCTCAATGCCGAGTCGTGGGCCGTGTTGCGCGGCCAGCGCAGCGTGCAGTTGATGCAGCCGGTGAAGAAGGTAAAAGCGGCACCGATCGACGACGAGTCGTGGGCCGACGTCGATCGCGAGTTGTTCGAAAGCCTGCGGACACTGCGACGGGAGATCGCCGAGCAGCGTGGCGTACCGGCCTACGTGGTATTCGGAGATGCCACCCTGCGCGAGCTGGCTCGGGTTCGACCAAGCTCACCCCAAGGCTTCCTGAACATCCGCGGCGTCGGACAACGGAAGCTCGAAGAGCTCGGCTCGCGCTTCCTTCAGCACATTGTCGAGTATTGCAGTGCGCACGGTCTCAAACTCGATGCGGCGACCGGCAGCCGCCGCCGCACTCGGGTGTAGCCACGATATGCATGCGCGCCGCGCGTTCACCGGCGGCGCAAGAGGCGCTTGCGGTCGAGACTGATCTTCACCACCCGCAGAAACTCGTCGCGGCTGGCTTGGTTCAACAAGCGCGACCGGTTCGTGTGGTGAATGCGGCGCAGAAGAAGAGTCTCGGGCAGGCGCTCGCAAAGGAACCCTTGCGCCTCGACCCGAGTGAACCATTCCGCTGCGTCTCCGAAGCGCAGCGTTTGATCGAACCGGCCGGCGATCTCGAACACGCGTCGGCGCGCCAGCAGACTCGAAGACAGGTACGCAGGCAGCTCCTTGGTGATGCGATGACCTTCGAACCGTGTCCGTTCCGCCGCCAGCTCATCGATCCAGAAGTTGCGCGCGTTGGTTACGCAGACGTCCAGCTCCGGCCGAGCTCGGAAGCGCGCCATTTGGAGCTCGACCTTGCGCGGCTCCCAGATGTCGTCGGCGTCGAGAAAGGCGATGAAATCACCGGCCGCTACTTCGATGCCGCGGTTGCGTGTCGTTGCCGGCCCGGCGTTTTCCTGGCGCAGCGCGACGATGCGGCCGACATAGCTGTCGATGATCTCGGGAGTCGAGTCGCTCGAGCCGTCGTCGACGACGATGACTTCGATGTGCCGATACGATTGAGCGAAGATGCTATCGAGCGCTGCGCGCAGATAACGTTCGCAGTTGAAGACCGGCACGATGCAGCTGACGAGAGCTGCTTCCGGAGCCGTGCGATCACCAGCGGATGGATCCATCATGTCTCGTTCCGTTGAATATCGAACGCCGCTGCGCGCCACAATGTCGCAAGGAATCGTAGTCGTCGACAATTGCTGGCGGAACGGGTACCCCTCGGGCCTGGGATCGTGAGGGGAAAATCAAAGACCGATTCCCGCTGTTCTGAGACGTGGGGGCGTGCTAGCGGAAGGGGCCGCTTATGAAAACGGAGACGACATTCCGTCGGCGATTCACCAGGCGATGCCGCAGCCGGTCGATGGCAGCGTTCGGCGTCGCGCTTTTGTTTCTCGTGGCTCCGGCGCTTGCGCAGGTGACACCTGCTTGCACGGGCGACTGCAACAATGATGGCCTGGTTACGGTCGATGAGCTCGTTTTGGGCGTCAACATCGCGTTGGGCAACGCGCTGCTGTCCGACTGCGCGGCGATGGACGGCAACGGCGACGGAGAAGTGACTGTCGATGAGTTGATCGTTGCGGTCAGTATGGCGATATCGAGTTGCCCGGTGCCGAGTGCGACGGAGACACAGACACCGGTGCCGACAGCCTCCGACTCACCCACTGTGCCGCTGCCGACCGACACGGTCGCTCCGAGTGCCACGGAGGTTCCGTCCGCCAGCCCAACTGCAAGTCCCTCGGCAACGGTTTCGGACACTCCGCTGGCCCCGACGCCTACCGCAACCTCGACGGCGATGCCAACCGACACGCCGTCACCAACGACCGCCGGTAACTTCTGCGAGCTTCCCGGTTCCGTGCAAACGACCGCCGGTGGTCTCGTCGTGATTCCGGGTGGGTCCCCCTCCGCGCCGAACTTGCGCTTCCTGCATTTGCCCGTCGGCTTTTGCGTCCACTTCTTTGCCAACGTCGGCAACGCCCGGCAGCTGCGCTTTGCGCCGAACGGCGACCTCTTTGTTGCTTCACCGACGACATTTACGACCGGCGGCGGAGCCAACGGCAAGCAGGCGATCGTGGTGCTTCCCGACGACGATCACGATGGTGTTGCCGACAGTCAGATCCTTTTCCTGCGCGGTCTGAAGTCGACGCAGGGAATGGCGTTCACGAGCAACACCTTTTACTACCAGGACGGAACAAAGATCATGCAAATGGCCTACAACAACGGCGACCGCAAGCCGGCGGCCGACGCGAGCTTGCTCGCCAACATCACGATCTTCACTTCTTCACTGCACTGGCCCAAGGCGATCGACGTCGCCGACGACGGTAGCGTCTACGTCGCCAACGGTTCCGACCAGTCTGAGCCTTGCCAGAATTCCCGACCCTTTCGCGGTGGAATTCTGAAGCTCGACGGAATGGCCGGCGGCCGGCCGATCGTCAAAGGCTTTCGCAATCCGATCTCCCTGCGTTGCGAGCACGGTCATAACCTCTGTTACGCCGTCGAGCTGGCGCGCGACTACACGGAAAACCAGGGCGGGCGCGAGAAGGTAGCGCTCATCCGTGAAGGCGACGACTGGGGCTTCCCCTGCTGCGCCGCCGACAACCTGCCGTATCCCGACATTCGACCCATTCCAGACTGTTCCGGCGTCACGCCGGAGAGCGGTTCCTTCGTGATCGGGCACACGCCGTTCGACATCGACTTCGAGACCGGCAAGTGGCCGGCGCCTTGGAACAATCGTGCCTACATCCCGCTTCACGGCGTCTTCGGTACATGGGTCGGCGCGCGCGTGGTCGGCATCGAACGGGATCCGCTCAGTGGGCAGGTGTTGCCCGGCTCGGATCTCGGCGGTACGTCGAGCGGCGCGATGAAGGATTTCGTGACCGGTTGGGACGACAACAGCCGGACACACGGACGTCCCGCCAACGTTGCCTTCGCTCCGGACGGCCGGATGTTCCTCGGCAACGACAACACCGGCGACATCATCTGGATCGCTCCCATCGGCATGTAGCTGCGTCGATCCGGCTGCATGAACGGGCTTGTGCCGGGGATTGCGGCGTCTGGACTTCTGACATATTTTGCATAGAATGTCAGACCATCCAACCTGGGAGGGAGAAGCAGGGATGAGCAACGAACTGAAAGGGAAGACCGCCGTGGTGACCGGGGCATCGAGCGGCATCGGCCGCGCCATCGCCGAGAGGCTGGGGGCGGCCGGGGTGAACGTGTATCTCGCCGGTCGCACGCGCTCTGCGATGGAGGATTCGCAGCGGCAGATCGAAACGAGCGGCGGCAAAGCGACGATCGTCGAAATGGATGTTCGCGACGTCAAACAGATGCAGGACCTCATTCAGAAGGCGGCGCGCGATACGGGCCGCCTCGACATCATGGTCAACAACGCCGGCGTGTCGTACCCGAACACGATCGCCGACGGCGATCCCCAAGAGTGGCGCGTCATGCTCGAAACCAACGTGCTGGCGCTGCTCGTCGGTTGCCAAACCGCGATTCGCGTCATGCGCGAGCGCAAGTCGGAAGGCCACATCGTCAATATTTCCTCGATTGCCGCGCAGCGCAGCGAGTCGGGGGTGTACGGTGCGACCAAACATGCCGTGAACTGTATTTCCAGCACGTTGCGCAAGGAGCTCGAAGAGGATGCGATTCGCATCGTCAACGTCATGCCCGGAGCCATTGCGACGAATTTCGCGCGCAACTTCGACCCGTCCTTCGTCCAGGGCTTCGTGCAAGCCGCCGGTGCGCAGATCGAAGTGAAGCGCGGCGAGCGCTTGCCCGACGAGATCATGGAGAAGCTGCAGCCGGCGATGAAGCAGCTTCTCAGCAGCCCGGAAGATGTGGCCGAAGCGGTGTTGTTTGCCGTCACTCAACCGCCGTCCGTGAACATCGCGGAGATCGTCGTGCGGCCGCCGAAGCAAATGGCGTTGTAACTTCTCTCGTAGGGCACGCCTCGATGCGGCTCCAGATTCGACGGGGCCGATTCGAGGCGGGCGAGTGTTGGTTGCGCGACGCACGGCCGCGTTGCAGGATCGCGCGGTGCTGCCGATTGTTTTTCGAGACGAGCATCTCGTCGCCATCCACAAGCCGGCGGGGTTGCTGGTGCACCGCTCGCGTCTCGACGCTCACGAACGCAGCTTCGCATTGCAGCAGCTTCGGCAACAGCTGGGTCGGCGCGTCTACCCGGCGCATCGGCTCGACAAGGCGACCTCCGGTGTGCTGCTGTTCGGATTGACTCCGGAGGTCGGCGCCGCGCTCAGCGCCCTGTTCGCGCGCCAGGCAGTGGAGAAGACGTACGTTGCCGTGGTGCGTGGATATCCGGCGGAAGAGGGCGTCGTCGAGCACGCGCTGTCGCTGACCGACGCTGCCGATGACGCGACGGCTGTGCAAGCGGCCGTCACGCGCTTTCGCCGCTTAGCAACCATCGAGCTCGAGGTTGCTGTCGACCGCTATCCCACCAGCCGCTACGCACTCGTCCAGCTGCAGCCGATGTCAGGGCGCCGCCATCAGCTGCGCCGGCACATGCAACACCTTTCGCACCCGATCATCGGCGACACGACCCACGGCAAGGGCAATCACAACCGCCTGTTCCGAGAGCGCTTCGGGAGCGAACGCTTGCTGCTGGCCTGCGTCGAGCTGCGTTTGCTGCATCCGATCACCGGCGAAGCGCTGACCTGCACCGCGCCGCTTGCAGCCGACTTTGCCGAGCTGATCGACTGCCTGGGGTGGACGTCGAAGCTGCCGCAACGCTGGCTTGCTCGCCATTCCTGAGAGTCGCCGCTACGCGGAATCCAAACATTCCCTCTTGCCGCCGGGCGTCGAGAATCGACCCGCAATGTGCTAGCGGGGACGCGGCTATGACCGACCTTCGACGCGCTCTTCGTTCGCTGATTTTTCTGATTGTCTGCCCTTTGCTTTCCGCTTGTGGCGGCAGTAGCGAGCTGAATGTTCCGCCGGCCGCACCAACGGCGACGCCGCCGCCTTCGGCGCATGCGCAGTTCGTCACCGACGACCAGGGCCGGGCCTTGATTCTGCATGGCATCAACGTAACCGGATCCGCCAAAGACGACCCGCAGCGCTTGCCGTGGGTGACCCGCGGCGACGCCGAACGCGTACAGCGCGATTTCGGCTTCAACGTCGTGCGCTTTCTCATCTTCTGGGATGCGATCGAACCATCGCCGGGCCAATACAATGAAACCTATCTCGACCAGGTCGCCGAGCGCATCGACTGGTTTGCCGGCGTCGGGGTCTACGTCATCCTCGACATGCATCAAGACGTTTACGGCCATTTCGATCAAAACGGAAAGCCGCTTGGCTTCGACGGCGCCCCGAGCTGGGCGGCGCGTACCGATGGGCTGGCGCATCGCATTGCCGATCCCTGGTCGCTTACCTACATCCAGCCCGGGGTGAAGCGCGCCTTCGACAACTTCTGGAATGCCGATGGACCGAACGCCGACGTCCAGCAGCACTATGTCGCTGCTTGGGCACACGTGGCGGCTCGCTTCAAGAATCATCCATGGGTCCTGGGCTACAACCTGATGAACGAGCCGTTCGCGGGCAGCGAATTTGCGGGCGACTTCGCCGGCATCTTCGTCGGCGACGTGCAGCGTTCGAAGACCTTCGAGCAGACGCTGTTCCACCAGTTTTACGAGCGCGCTGTCGCCGCGATCCGCGCCATCGATGCCGACGGTTGGATTTTCTACGAGCCGTTGGCGTTCCCGTCGAACAACGGCGGAGCGTCCTACCTGGGCAAGCTCGACGATCCGCGCCACGGCGAGAATCGATTGGTCTACTTCCCGCACTTCTATGCCATCCTTCCCGAGCTCACCTTGCACTACGATCCTGCCAAGACCCTCGAGCTCGACGCTTGGGTTGAAGCACGCACAGCAGAAGTCGCGGAGATTCGGACACCCGTCATGATCGGCGAGTTCGGTCTGCCGTGGACCGCCGGCGGAAGTCCGCTTGGCTATCTCCGCAAGATCCTCGACACCGCCGACCAGATGACTAGCGGCTGGGCGTACTGGACGTACGACCCTGGCAATTGGGCCCCGATTATGGGCAATGATCTGCACGAAACTCCCAACGCCGACGTCTTGGTGCGTGCCTATCCCCAGCGCGTCGCCGGTACGCCGATCCGGTACGCTTACGACGTCGACGCACGCACACTCGATTTGACCTTCGTCGAGCGCGACGGCGTCAGCGGTCCAACGCAGCTCTACATTCCAGCGCGGCGCTTTTACGCCGGCGGCTGGCATCTGGAGGTTGATGACACCGCGGGCAGTTGGAGCTCGCAGTGGGACGGCGAGCGTGAAGTTCTCTCGGTGACCACACCGCACACAGGGCGATTGCACCGCCTGCGCGTCGTGCCCGCATCCTGAGCGACCCTCCAGGTCAGGGTGCTCGGTCGGAGCGCGGCAGGGTTAGCTTCCGCCGTCTACGCAACCGTGACCGACTTCGCCAGGGATCGCGGCTTGTCGACGTTGCGCTTGAGTGCGGTGGCGGTAAAGTAGGCCAGGAGCTGGGCGCCCACCAGGGGCAGGAAGGGTGAAATCAGCTCGTGCGTCGGTGCGAGCGCGACGCGTTCGCTGAAGATGTCGTCCTTCTCGTCATAGCTGAAGCCGAAGACGAAGCCGCCGCGCGCTTTCACCTCTTCGACGCTCGACATAGTCATGGCGTGGAGCTCGCCGCAGCTCGGCGGCGGCGCCATGACCAGCGTGTACAGCTTGTCGTCGACGAGCGACAGCGTGCCGTGTTTGAGGAATCCACCGGGCATTCCCTCGGCGTGGATGTAGGTCACCTCTTTCATCTTCAATGCCGCTTCGAGAGCGATGGGATAGTAGATGCCGCGGCCGAGGAAGAGCCAATTCTGGATGTGCGCATGCCTGTAGGCGGCGGCCCGGATGATGCCCGATTGTTCATTGAGCAACGTCTCGATTTCACCGGGTAACGCGGTCAATGCCGCCTCATACTCGCGATGTTTTGCCGGCTTGATCACCTTGCGGCGCACGCCGATCTCCAGTGCCAGCCGTGTCAACAACAGCATCTGCACCAACGCTGCCTTGGTGCTGACGACGCAAACCTCCGGACCCGAGCCTTGCAGAATGACGTGGTCGACCATGCGCGCAATCGACGATCCGACGACGTTCACCACGGCGGCAGTCTTGGCGCCACGCTCCTTGGCGTGGCGCAAGCTCATCACCGTATCGTAGGTTTCACCCGACTGCGAAACCGCCAGGACCAGCGACGACGCATCGGTCTTGTCGATGTAGCGAAACTCGTCAGAGCTCACCGATGAAACATCGAGGTCGGCCAGCGTCGCAAGAATGTACTGGCCGTAGAGTGCAACGTAGTAGGTCGTGCCGACGCCCAGCAGGTAGGTTCGCTTCGCCGCCATCACCATATCGGCAACTGTGGCGATGTCGTCGCTGGCGATGTTGAGAGCGGTGCGCACGGCCTGTGGCTGCTCGTGGATTTCTTTGAGCATGTAGTGCGGGTAGCCGCCCTTGCGTGAGAGCTCGGAGTCCCACGGGATGACGGTGACCGCCTTGTCGATGACGTCGCCGCTGCGCAGGCTTTTCACCGAGTAGCTGTCTTTGGAGACGACACCGTACTCGCCGTCGTCGAGGATGACGGTGTTCTTCGTGTAGTCGATGAAGGCGTTGAAGTCGGAACCGACGTAGTTCGATTCCGCACCGACTCCAATGATCAGCGGGCTCTCATGGCGGGCGCAGAAGATGTGCTCCGGTTCGTGCGGCGAAATCATTGCCAGCGCAAAGCTTCCTTGCAGCTGACGCAAGGCACCCACCCAGGCGCGCTCGACGTCGCCGCAACGCACGAAGTGCTCTTCGATCAGGTGGGCGATGATCTCCGTGTCGGTTTCGGAGCCGAACTTGTGCCCCTTCTTTTTCAGCTCTTCGCGCAGCTCCTTGTAGTTGGCGATAATGCCGTTGTGGACGACGGCGAACTCGCAGCCGCAACTGGTGTGCGGGTGCGCGTTCTCGCGCGTCACCTTGCCGTGCGTTGCCCAGCGGGTATGCGCGATACCGACATGCGCCGCGAGATGGCGCAGGTTGCGCTTGGTGTCGACCTCATCGACCGTTCCGATGTCCTTGCGGATCTCGATGTGGCGGTTTTCGAGGAATGCTACGCCGCATGAATCGTAGCCGCGGTACTCGAGGTGATGGACCCCTTCATAGAGGCGATCGTCGATCGGATGGAAACTCACCACCCCACTGATGCCGCACATACCCTATTTCCTGCCGCCGACGGTGGCGTGATGGGGAACGCTGGAGCCTTCTGCCAGGACGGTCCCGGCGGCAATCGTGTTGCCGGCGCCGATCTTCACGTCGTCCCCAATGAAGGCGCCCAGTTTGGTCAGGCCGGAGTCGTGATTCTGGCCGCGAATGTCGATCTGGATCGAGGTCGAGCGGTCCATGCTTTCATTGATGGTCATGGTTCCCGAGCCGATGTCGACGTTCTCGCCGATGACGCTGTCGCCGACGAACGACAAGCGCCCGACCTTCGAGTTGCCGAAGAGGACGCAGTTCTTGAGCTCCACCCCGTAGCCGATCAGCGATGCCGGCCCGAGCGAGGAGTAGGAGCGTACCAGCACGTTGTTGCCGACGTAGCAGTCGCGTCCGATGTAACACGGACCGGCCAGCACGGCGCCCGACTTGATCACCGACCCGGCCTCGATGCGCACCGGTCCGCTGATCGTTACGGCGCTGTCGACGACCGCATTCTTGGAGATACGTGCCTCCTCCCAGGTGTCCATCACCATGCGATTGGCGGCGAGAACGTCCCAAGGAAACTCGACGTCCATCCAACCCTCTTCCCAGATCGAAGCGTGCAGCGACGGCGATTCGACGAGTCGATCGAACATACGCTCCATGTTGGCGCCGCACTGATCGAGCCAGGTAAAGCTTTCGGTCGGCAGAACGAACCAGCCTGCGAGAACATAGTTGCCCATGCCGCCGGTCGTTGGCTTTTCGACGATCTTGGTGATGCGCGTACCGCGCAAGTAGACATTGCCGTATCGGCCGGTCGGCGGTCCGGGCAAACAGACGCCGGCAATCGGCCCTTTGAAGGAATTGAACGACTGCAGGGCTTGGTGAAACGGATTGCCCGAGGTGACGACGTCGCCGTACGCCAGGATGAAGTACTCGCCGGGAATGAACCGCGACCGTGCCGCCAGAACCGCATCGGCAATTCCGCTCGGACGGTCTTGTGTCACATAGGCGATGTTGAGGCCGACGCTGCTGCCGTCGCCGAAGGCCTGACGGACCTTCTCGCCGTTCTGGCCGAGGACCACGGTGACGTCGGTAACGCCGACTTCACGCAGATGGGTCAGCGTCCGCCGCAACAGCGAACCCCCCGCCACGACGGTCATCGCCTTGGGTCGGGTCGACGAGAACGGAACCAACGTTCGCCCCGCGCCCCCGGTCAATACCAGCGCCTTCATTGCCCCGTGTACCTGTTCAGCACGTCTATCACCTGCCTACCTTACAAACGCGCGGCAATTTCTCAAGGCCGAGTTGTATTGATGTCCGAAATCGGGCCGCGGGGATCTCTTCGAGGGGCTGACCATCGAACCTTCGTCGCTATCCTGCGGCGCGCTCCGCCTCGCTGCGTCTGGCACGGAGCGCTGCCTCATCTGCACGGCATTTGCCGACTTCGAGCGCCTGTGGTAGCACCCGGCGCGGTTGTTCGGGAACAGCGTGAAATCCGCCCGCTACATCGTTGTTGAAGGTCCGATCGGAGTAGGCAAGACGTCGCTTGCGCGCTTGCTGGGCGAGGAATTCAATGCCCGGGCTGTGCTCGAGCAGGTCGAAGAGAATCCGTTTCTCAAGAAGTTCTACGACGAGCCGGGAACGTATGCCTTCCAGGCGCAGCTCTTCTTTCTGCTCAGCCGCTATCGCCAACAGCGCGAGCTGGCGCAGCAGGATCTGTTTGCGCAAGGCACGGTTGCCGACTACCTGTTCGCCAAAGACCAGATCTTTGCCCAGGTGAACCTCGATGGCGATGAACTGGCACTTTATCGACAATTGTTCCGTTTGCTCGACTCCCGCTTGCCAAAACCCGATCTCGTCGTGTACCTTCAGGCCAGATCGGACGTACTTTTGGAGCGACTCCGGAAACGCGACCGTGAATACGAGCGGCGCATATCTCCGGAGTACGTAGAGCGCATCGCGGAGGCATATCGAGATTTTTTCTTTTATTACGAGGAAACGCCCCTCCTCGTAGTCAATGTGTCGGAAGTCGACTTTGTCGCCAGCTCCGACCAGTTGACCGACTTGATCCGCGAGATCCAGTCGATGGGGCAAGGAGTGCAACACTACATACCGCTTGGATCACGATAGCCCCGACTGAGTCGGGCAAAATCGGACCGAGACGGAGTGCCCCTCAGAAAACGAGGGGGTCGTGGTGAGTTGATTCGATCTTCGTCGAGCGGCGACAAGACGCCGACTCAAGAACGCGAAGGCGGATCTGCCAGCGCGAAGCCATATTGGAAGGCCCTCCGGGTTCGGTCCCAGGAGGGCATTTTAATATGGAGCGCAAGGTAACAGTCCCGGACATCCTCAAACGCAAGGGCGGCGACCCGATCGTGGCGCTGACCGCTTACGATTTCCCGTTCGGGCGCATTGCCGACATCGCCGGGATCGATTTCATCCTGGTCGGCGATTCGCTCGGCATGGTTGTGCAGGGTATGGACACGACGTTGCCCGTGACCCTGGATGAGATGGTCTACCACTGCCGGATGGTTGCCCGCGCCCGCCAGCGCGCCCTGCTGGTGTGCGACTTGCCGTTTGGCTCGTATCAGGTTTCACCTGTCGACGCCGTGCGCAACGCCAGCCGTCTCGTCAAAGAAGGTGGTGCCGAGGCGGTGAAGCTCGAAGGTGGCGTGGCGATGGCCGAGACGATTCGCGCCATTGCCAGCGTCGACATTCCGGTTATGGGTCACATCGGCCTGACGCCGCAGTCGGTGCACCGCATGGGGGGTCACAAAGTTCAAGGCCAACGCCACGGCGCCAAGGCGGGGCAGCGCGAGCGCATCATCGACGACGCTCTGGCGGTTGAAGACGCAGGCGCCTTTGCCCTCGTCCTCGAGGGCATGCCGCTCGACCTGGCCGCAGAGATTACCGATCGTCTGACGATTCCGACCATCGGGATCGGCGCCGGTGCACACTGCGACGGTCAGATCCTGGTGCTGCACGACGTTCTCGGCCTGTCGGATCGTACGTCACCGAAGTTTGCCAAGCGCTACGCCGAGCTGTGGCAAGCCGCCGGCGCCGCCATCGCCGACTACGCTCGCGAGGTGCGCAATCACACATTTCCGAACGACAGCCATTCCTTCCACTCGTTGACCTCGGTGCCGCGCGAGGAAAAGGCCGCCGCGGAAGGATAAAGAAAGTGGCTTCACCATGCTGACCATCACCTCGGTCCACGAAATGCAGTCCTGGGTCGACGCGCAACGCGCTGCCGGCAAGCGCATTGGACTTGTTCCGACGATGGGCTACCTGCATGCCGGGCATCTCAGTCTGGTGGCGCAGGCTGGTGAGCGCAGTGACGTCGTCGTCGCATCGATTTTCGTCAACCCGTTGCAGTTTGGCGCCAACGAAGACCTGTCACGCTATCCGCGCAACATCGAAGGCGACACTCGGTTGCTCGACGCAGCGGGCGCCGCCGTTCTTTTCTTGCCGAGCGTCAACGAGATGTACCCCGAAGGTTACCAGACCGCGGTCTCCGTCGACTTGGTGACGCAAGGTTTGTGCGGCGCCTCGCGGCCGACACATTTTCGCGGTGTCACGACCGTCGTTGCCAAGCTGTTCAACATGACCAAGCCGCACGTCGCGGTGTTCGGCGCGAAGGATTTCCAGCAGCTGGTGGCCATCCGTCGCATGGTTGCCGATCTCAATTTCGGCATCGAGATCGTCGGCGCACCCATCGTCCGCGAGGCCGACGGCTTGGCGATGAGCTCGCGCAACGCCTACTTGTCGCCTGACGAGCGACGGGCGGCCCTGTGCCTGTCGCGAGCTCTGGCGGCATCGTGCCATCTGGTCGAGCAAGGAGAGCGCGATGCGCTGCGCATCGTCGGCGCGGCACGCCGCGTGATCGCCGAAGAACCCCTGGCGCGTATCGACTACGTCAGCCTGGTCGATGCCGACAATTTGCAACAAGTCACCGAACTGCAGCGACCGGCGTTGCTGGCGTTGGCGGTCGGCTTCGGCAAGACGCGGCTGATCGACAACTGTGTCCTAAGTCAACGGTCGACAGTCGAGAGTCAACAGCCTTCTGAACCCACAGAGAATACTCTCGACTGTAAACTGTCGACTGTCGACTAAATCATTTGGAGGCCATCCATGCGCACCATGCTCAGAGGCAAGATCCACCGCGCCACCGTCACCGGCGCCGACTTGCACTACGAAGGCAGCGTTACCATCGACGAAGACCTGCTCGAACAGGCGGATATCTTGCCGTACGAGCGCGTCGACATCTGGAACGTCACCAATGGTGAGCGTTTCTCGACCTACGCGATCACCGGGCAACGTGGCTCGGGCGTGGTGTGCATCAACGGCGCGGCGGCACACAAGGTGCGTAAAGGCCACTTGGTAATCATCGCGGCTTTTGCGACCGTCGATGAAGCCGAGGCGCGGACCTGGAAGCCGCGTTGTGTTTTCGTCGATGAGCGCAACCGCCCAGTGGAATTGCGCCAGGAACATGGCGGTCAGGCTGAGGTCGTCAACGCTTGGCAGTAGGGAACAGTGGCATGTGCAACGCAGCCTATCGCGTCCACGGCATGGCGCAGTCGTATTTCACGCGCAAGCTCACGGGCTACTTCGACTACAAAAACATCCCTTGGGTTCTGCGGCGTTCGGGCGGTACCGACCCGGATCTGATGGCGGCAGGCTTTCCGGGCGGCATCCCGGCCGTACACACGCCGACCGGGGAGTTGATGTGGGACACCACATCGATGATTCACTACCTGGAACGGTGTGTTCCCGTGCCGTCGATTTTTCCTGACGACGCAGCACTGCGATTTCTCGACTATGTGATCGAAGATTTCTGTGATGAATGGCTTTACCGCCCGGCCGTCGGTACGCGTTGGAGCTTCGCCGAGAACGCCGCCGTGGCCGGATACGAGCTGGCGCGCGACCTCACGGTGCAAGCACCCGTCACCTGCGATCAAGCCCACATGATGATCGGCGCGCACGTGCGCAGCACTTGTCCGTCGCTCGGCGTGACCCCCGACAACATCCAATCGTGGGTCGATCAGATCTTACGGCCGTGGTTGCGTGCCCTCGGCCGACATTTCGACAATCATCCGTTTCTCTTCGGAGGGCGGCCGTCGCTGGCCGACTTCGCCATCTTCGGCGGCAACGTGGCCCACTTCGTCAACGATCCGCTCTGCCGCCGTTGGGCCGACGAAGATGCTCCGGCGGTCGTTCGCCATACGCACCGCCTGCTCGAGCCCGAAGACATGGAGTACGGCGATTGGAACGCCGGCGATCTGCCCTTGTCGCTGCTCGACTTGCTCGCCGAGATCGGCCGCGTGTACCTGCCGTGGGTGAGTCGGGCCTGCGTTGAGGGTGCTGCCGATCTTGTTTTCGACGACGGCGCGCGGGTAACGATTCGTGCCACCGACTTCCTGCGCGATGCTCGCTCAGTGTTGCTGGCTCGCTACGGCGCATCGCGTAGCGACACGCTCGACGGCATTCTCGCTGAAACGGGGCTCTTGCCGTTCTTTGC
>JACQEN010000200.1 GCA_016200585.1 Deltaproteobacteria bacterium | reverse complement strand
CCTCTACGCCCGATTCGGGACGAAATCGGAGAAGTGGCCGCATTTCCTTGCGGAGTACGACCGGCGGCAAATCTCGGGAAGGGGCTCCCCGACCACGACGAGCGACCGCCTTCTCGGCCAGGTCTCCTATGTCGCCAAGACCTGGACGGCGTCCGCGGGCTCCCGCGAGAGCGCCTCGAACGCCGCCCGTCGGCGCGTCGCAACCGCTCCGGCTGCCATGGACGCCGACCAGGGCGTGTCCTGCAAGGCTTGCCATCTGACCTATGAGATCGGGAATCCACCTCGCAATGGCATCGCGCTCTTTCGCGAGGAGGAGCGCGCTCTGGGGCCTGTCGTGCCGGGGGAGTCGTATCGTGCGCCATCGGATGAACAGATCCGGGATGACCTTCGCCTGCACTTCAAGGCCTTCTCGAATTCACCGCTCTTTGGCTCGCCAGGGTTTTGCGGCAATTGTCATCGAATCGAGCTACCGGGACATCCTCCGCGACAGGCTGCGCTCGTCTTACCGAACCCTTACGACAGCCAAGGCCAGAGTTCCGCACCTCCGTGCAAGAGCTGCCACATGCCGACCGATGCACGCGGCACCGAAGGCGTCCCTTTTCCGAATCATCACATGTTCGGAGTCAACACCCAGTGGGCTGCGATGCTGCCTAGCGATACGGCTCCGGCTCTACGGCTCGCGGTTGCGGAAGGGGATCAAGGCACCGAGGCGTGGCTTGCAGGTAAGCGCCGTACGACTGGCAACTATAGCGCCGCCACGGCACAGCCGGCGTTTGATCTGCGTCTGAATGGTGTCAGCGGTACGCCTTTGCAGATCGTCGTCGTCGTCGAGAATGCGCGCGCTGGCCACCCGTTCCCTGTCGGCGCGCCCGATCTGACCGAGGCTTGGCTCTTTGCCGAAGTCGTCGATCCGGACGGTGTCGTATACGCTTCGGGCGAGCTGGACGAAGTCGGCAAACTTCCGGCAAGCGCGCATCGCTTCGGGGCGACGCTGCTCGACGCCAACAGTGCGCCGCTTGCGCATCACGATATCTTTGGTATCGCCGCGATTGGCGAACGCCGCCTGCTTGTACCGGGTGAGCCGCGCGAGGAGACGTTCTTTCTTCCGGCCGATGTCGCCGTGCGCTATCCGCTCGATGTGCATGCCGAGTTGCGCTACCGGCGCGCCCGTCGATCGTTTGTAGATGACACGTTCGGCCCAACCGCGCCGTCGTTTCCGGTGACACGTCTTGCGAGTGCCAGCTGCCACGTCGAGCGTCCGGGAGCCGGGTGCACCTAACCAATCGAGCGCGCGGCGTTGCGCGCTTCTTTGGCAGCGCCGCAATCGTCGCAGGACTGCTGATCGTAACCCTTGCCGGCCTGGTGTTCGTGCGGGGCCTCGGTAGCTTTGAAGCCGGGCTGGCGGATCTGGTCAAAGTCGGGTTTCAGTGGGCCTTCGATTTCCGTGGCCCGCTGCTGACCTTCTGGGGTCGTCCTCTCCTGTGGGTGGAGGCGAGCGCGACCCATGCGTTCGCAGGCGGTGCCTTCGAGGTGCTGGTTTTCGACCTCAAAGCCGGAGGAAGCCTGACCCCGATTGCGCGCGTGCCGGTCGGGGGATTCGTTCATGACATGGCTCTGCGCGGTGACGTGCTCTACGTCTGCGCCGGAGACGGCGGGCTCGTCGTAATCGATGTGGCCGACCGGGCTCATCCCGCGCTCCTCGCCACTCTACGGACCTTCGGATACACCTTTGGCGCTGCCTTTTCCGGAAACCGCCTCTACGTTACCGAGCGCACCAAAGGCGTTCGCGTGTTCGATATCTCCGACCCGCGCCGGCCGCACCAGATTACTTCGTATCTAGGTGTTCGTTGGGCCAACAACGTCGCTGTGTCCGAGGATGGTGCCCACGTTTACGTAACCGACGCGCAAAGAGGACTCATCGTGCTGGATGCAGCCGCTACGGGGGAACTGACCGAGCGGGCATCTTTGACGCTACCTCCCGCCCTCGATTCGCGGCCCTTTGAGCCCATCGACCCGCCTCCGCTGAGCATCCGCGTACGTGGTAGTTTCGTGTATATGGCGTCGGTCGATCGCGACCTCGTTGTGGCCGAGGTGAGCGATCCAAGCGCCCCCCGAGTCGTCGCCCAGCTCTCTCTGCCGGGTGAGACGATGGACGTGCGCTTGCACGGTAACCGCGCCTACCTGGCGCAGGAGCCAGACGGCGTCGCCATCGTCGACATCACCGATCCGGTTGCGCTGCGGCTGGTGCGCACTCTCGCGTTGCCCGGCTGCGCTCATTCGATTGCGTTTTCGAACGACCGTGCCGTCGTCGGTTTGCTCGGTCAGGGAATTGCCCTCCTCGACGTATCCGAGATGGATAGCCCACGGCTCGAGTCCCAGTATGTACCCGATGCCGAAGCCCGCAACGTGCAACTGGCGGGAGGCTTTGCCTACGTGGCTCGTGGCAGTGGCGGGCTCGAAATCTATGACATTCAGGCCGCTGGCCCACCACGGCTTGTGTCACATGCCGGTACCCGAGACTACGCTTATGACGTCTCCGTCGATGCGTCGCGCGCCTATGTCGCCGAAGGCCAGCTTGGGCTGCGTGTCCTTGATGTGACCGACGCGACAGCTCCGCGCGACCTTTTGACGGTCGATACGCCGGAACGTGCCCTGGCGGTGTCGATGGGGAAGACGCGTGTCTACACAGCCGAGGGGATGTACGGCTATTCTGCGGTGGACCCGCTGGCCGCACACATCGTCGCTACGGGCCCCAAAGACGGCTACGCGTTTACCGTTCAGGCGATGGACAACATGCTGGCGGTTGCGGATTTCTTCGGCGGATTGCGACTGCTCGACGTATCGCAAGCCGAACCGCGCCTCCTCTGGAAGGGTCCGCGACGAGTCATGAGCCTCGCGCCTGCCGGTACGCTCATGTACTTGGTCACCTACGGAGGCACGTTCGAGGTCGTGGATGTCGCCGATCCCGTGAGCCCCGTGGTTCGCGCCCATCTCTCTCTTCCGGGCCGCGCCTTCGGACTAGCGGTACGCGATGGCCTCGCGGCGGTTGCGGCGGCCGACAGTGGGGTATGGTTAGTCGATGTGCAAGACGCCGATGCGCCACGACTACTGGCTAGCACCCGTACACGCGACCGCGCCTGGGGCGTCGCCCTGGCTGATGGTCAGCTCTACGTCGCCGATGGGCGCGCTGGGCTCTCGGTTGTGGACATTACAAATCGTCAACAACCAACAGTCGAGTCGCAGTGAAACGGACGGTAAAACACCGGCGCCTTGGCGAGCTTTCGGTAGCTTAGCGCGCCTCGAACGCGACAGGTACAGCGCCTTCGGGAGCGACCTGCTTTGTCACCTCGGTCGCCCAAGCTCGGTCGGGCTGAGCCGTCGAGAGCGGACGCTTGAATTCGCGCTGTGGGAGCATGAGCTGCAGCCCCTTCTTGATTGCCGGCCACAGCTTGATCACATGCCGCGGGTCATCTCGGACAATCGTTCGAAGAAGCAACCATACCGCCGCCGGGCGCAGGTAGAATCGACGGAACGCGTCGGCGCAATGCCTCTCGATTTCGTCCTGCGAAAGGGCAGTGATCTGCTTGTCCTGTCCGCGAAATTCACGGTCGATATGGGACGTGGGCAAGACGCTGAGCGGGTGGAAATCTGCCAAGTGAGGTCGATGCATCAGGGCAAAGCGGATGTTCTCTTCCAAAGTTTCCGGCGTGTCGCCGGGAAGGCCGAAGATGTACGTTACGACGACGATGATGTTGTTGGCCTTGCAAAGGGCAATTGCCTGCGCCAGCTCGCGCGGTTCGTGTGCGTAGCGCCGAATGTTCTTGAGGATGTCCGGTGAATTGGATTGGGCGCCAAAGGAAATGCAGTTACAACCGGCTGCCTTCATGAGCGGGATCAGATTCGCACGATTCTTCGGGAAGCACAGCGGATGGAGAATGCACATCCACTTGAACTGCAACCCACGCTCGAGAACCTGGCGACAAAACTGTTCCACCCAGACGGCGTTCTGGCCAAAGATATCGTCCACGAAGCTGAAATAGGCATTCGGCCAGCGCTGCAGAACGTGCGCAACCTCGTCGAGAACGTTCTCCGGAGAGCGGGTGCGTACGCTCGATTGCCAAACCTCATGCGAGCTACAGAAGCTGCAGCGAAAAGGGCAGCCTCTTGAGGCCATGATGCTGATGTTCGGCCGGTGCGAAACCGGATTGATCTCCTCGCCGTAGAGCGGAACCAACTCGGGCGGACGGTAGGGAAACGGTAGCGTATCCAGGTTGGTGATCTGCGACGCCGGTGGAGTTTCACGAGCTTCGCCCAGCGGGTTGCGAAATACGACGCCCGGGATACCGTCGAGGTTGCCGTTGCCGGTCAGGGCATCGATGATGGCAGTCAAGCGGAACTCGGCTTCTCCCTTGACGACGCAATCCGCTCCGGCCGCGATGAACTCCGAGGCGAGCGACGTCCCGGGGCCGCCGACGATGACGCGTGCCCTGGTCTTCTCTTTGAGGGCCGCGACGTAGCGACAGACCTTTTGATAGTAGACGACGTTACAGTGGATTCCGACGATGCTGTGACCCTGGTCGTTCACCTCGTCGAGAACGTCTTCCAACGTGAAATCCTGAACTACCTGGTCGCGATACTGGAAGGGATACCCATCGCGGGTCAGAGCGGCCATCAGGTACTGCATTCCAAGCGAGGGACGCCTCTGCACTTCCTGAAGCGTCTTCAAGCGTTCCCACTCCTCGTCTACGGATAGATAGAGCAGCAGAGTCGACGGTCGCTGGTCTGAATTCACAGAGCTGCCGTTCCCCCCGTCTCCCACGCCGGCGGCTTGGTGCGACATGCGCGAGCGCTATCATGGCGTTGCAGCGAAGATCAAGAGAAAGGCAGTCGAGCCGAATCGAGGTCGATTCATGGCCGGCGAGGGCGCCGTGGCTTCTGTCCCCTGGCACGGGGGCCGGGTAACGCGATCGGCCCAAATTCAGGGTTGCACGATGACCAGATGTTGTCTTGCGGTGACGTTCGTCATCGTTGTCGAGGTCTGATCCGGCCACACGACGCGCACGGAATCAACGACGGTGGCATCGCTGAGGCCGAAATGAGCTACCACAGGATCCTGGGAAGCGAAATTGCTCCCGGCGCGCAGTTCACGCATTTGGGTCTGGCCGCCTGATGTTGCGTAGACGCGGGCGCCGATCGCCTCAGTGTTAGGAGCTCTGCCGCTCAGTTTCACATCGAGGAAAGCATTCTGGTTCCCGCCATCGTTGCGATAGAGCCGTGCGGACTGAGAATCGTTGGCAACGAGAATGTCGATGTCCCCATCACCGTCGTAATCGAAACAAACGACGCCGAGTCCGGGACCATGGTCGTCCATTCCGAGCTCATGTGAGCGTTCGGTGAAGGTGCCGTCGCCGTTGGAAATGAACAACCGCGAGGGATCCGTGACGAAGAGGGGTACGTAGTGAAGCTGGCCGTTGACGTGAAAGATGTCCAAGTTTCCGTCGTTGTTGAAATCGGCAAAACAGCTGCCCCAGCCCCACCAGCCTTCACGCACTCCAGCTGCGTCCGTTACATCGTCGAACGTGCCGTCACCATGGCCGCGATACAGCCGATTCCCCGTGACCCCGAGATAGGGCAGCTCCGGTTCATCAACCGGATCCCAGATGCTCGAGACGAACCAATCGAGGTTCCCATCGTTGTCATAGTCCCCGACGGCCGCTCCCATCCCGTTCTCGTCCGAGATCACCTGATTCGTAGCGTCTGTGAACGTTCCGTCGTGGTTGTTGAGATAAACTCGGCTCGTCGCGAAGTCGGCGGCGACGAGCAGATCGGGCCAACCATCGTTGTTGATGTCGGCGAAGTTCGGGGTGTACATCCACGACGATTCTGGCCGCCCGAGGACAACGCTCGTAAGACCCTGCAAGCTGGCATGATTGGTTACCCCTGAGAAAGTCATATCGCCGTTGTTGTGCCACAAGTTTTCGATCGTTCGGCCTGGCGATATCGGGCTTCCCCAGTGCGTCATGAAAAGATCGAGATACCCGTCGCGATCGTAGTCGCCGAAGGCTGCGCTGCGGTTTTCATCCGCCTCGTAGTCAATCGCAAAGCCCGCTTTGGCGGTGACGTCCATGAAGCTGCCACCACCGACGTTCCGGTACAGCTGTGGTGAGCTGCCGGATATTCCGCTGATGTAAAGGTCGAGCCGCCCATCGCCGTCGATATCCGCAAATGTCGCTCCCGTTCCAAGCATTCCGGGGGAGTTGGCCACCTCCTCGAACGTTCCGTCGCCGCGGTTGTGAAACAGCGGGTTAGGGCGGCTGGGGCCCATCTGTCGGCGGACCATATACACATCCGTCCATCCGTCGCCATCGTAGTCCCCGGCGGCGACGTTCCCCCTGAGAGCAGCGCCATCCGAGTAGTTCAACCCGGCGTCGTTGGTTACGTCGGTGAATGCAATCGCCGGATTCAACGGCTTTGCGGTCGGGCTCGGTGCCGGCGGTGTCGGCGAGGAGGAAGGAGTCGCGGTTGCCGTGGTTGACGGTGTGGTTGTCAATGAAGGCGTTTGCGAGGGTGGAAGAGTCGGCGTGTCGCTAGGGGGGACGCTCGGTGTCTTCGATGGTGTTGGCGTCAAAGGAGTTGTGAGCGATGCGATGGCCGCGACGAGGTCTGCTGCGCTCACGGTACGATCGAAGTTGAGATCACAGCCAGCGTTTGCTTCGAAAATATCGGAGATCACTTGCGTGACGGCCGGTTGTCCGGAGCAGTCCGAGGTGACGGTGGCCGTACTCGCGGACCACCTCAGGGGCCCTCGACCTGCTAGAGAAGATGCGCCGCCAATCTTCACGCCGAAGATCGTTCCTGCGAGACAAAATGCGACCACTAGCGTGTGCAGTCGTGTTTTCAGACAAGCCCCGATTTTGTCCGACGGACGGTACTGCCGAATGATCTTTTGGTCAACGAGCGTGGCGCGGGCGGGGCGACCGATACGGCGTTTCGCTAGTTCGGGTTCGTACCGGCTTCAAGGTATCGATCCACTACGCCATGGAAATACGCCAGCGGCTGCTCCTCGCTGTGGAAGGGGATGCGATGGTTACCTGCCGCCTTGGCGCCGGCCTGGAAGGGTAGGAGTACGCCGAAGTCCTCACGGAGAATGTAGAGCGAGGCCATCAGAGTGAGCCAACCGCGCAGGCGGTCGACGAGGTTGGCTTTCTGGCGAATGTGGAACTCGTAGTGGAAGCGGCACGTATCCGGTGTGATCGGGAACACGCGAAATACGGTCAGATGATACGGCATGACGTTGATGAGCGTGTTCGGGAAGATGACGTACTTGTGAAAGAGTCTGACCTGATCGGGTTCGAAATGCAGATCCGCAGGCACGGTCAATCGATCCAGCCAGGCACGCCAGCGATAGTCGGCAATGGGGATGGTCTGCAGATGATGTGGATCGAGCCCGTAGAAGGTCGCAACCGTATCGATCACCCGACCGATGGAATGACTGTGAACCGCTTCGATGTGATAGGACTCCGTCGCCTGATCGAGCACGGCCTTCCAATTGCACGGCAACACATGCGTACGTCTGTAAAGCGGTCGCATGTCCGTCAGCCGGTACGGCTCAAGCTGAGGGGCCAATGCGCCCAGGTACTCGCGCACCGGTGGCGCATCGGGATTGAACGTGATCCAGACGAACCCGCCCCAGCATTCGGTCCGCACAGAAAGGAGGCCATGAGTTTGCTTGTCGAGATTGGCAAATCCTTCACGCTTCGGAACGCCGATCAGTCGCCCGTCCAGGTGATAGGTCCAGCTATGGTACGGACACTCGATGCGCCGCAGGTGACACGGGCCGGAGAAAATGCGTGTGCCACGATGTCTGCACGAATTGCGAAACGTCCGCACGACGTTGTCTTCGCCGTGCACAACGACCAGCGATTCATCCAACTCGTCGATCGGAAGGCAATCACCCGGGCGCGTTACATCCGACTCGCGGGCAATCGCGATCCATGTCTTGCGAAAGATGAGATCCTTCTCGCGTTCTAAGATCTGGGGTGATGTGTAGCGAGATGTGTTGAACTCCCGCGTCTTGGGAGCACCGTCCTCGACGTCCCGTATCGGAGGCGAACCTGGCGCAAGCTCGAGGATTGATTTTCCGCCTGTCATTCCCGGTATTCCTCTGTGCCTCCGTATCAGCCGATCCGACCATCCGCAATGAATTGAGCGGTGAATGCGACGACCAATGGGTAGCCGCCAAAGATCGCTACCCGACATCTCCTTCGAATCTCGCGATTGGGACGATAGGCAAATCAAGCTCCATTCCGGTGAGCGAGGCGACGACCTCCGGGTTGAGACGCCTGTAGTGCCACTCGGCCACTACATGTACGGGGAAGACCGCCGGCCCGTCGATGGGTACCCGCACCTCGAAGCGTCCGCTTGCCGGAATGGTTCCGTGTTCAACGATGCGGGAGATATCTTCCAGGCGGTGGTCGTGGATCGGATTCCCGGCTGCGTCTTCGAAGGTTGAACCAAGGCGCAACGCACCCGGTGGCCGATCGCGGCCAAGGTCGACGATGATTCGACCTGTTGCATCCACACCGCGAATCGACAACCAAACCTCCAACAAGTCTGTGGGGCCGTTCGGGAAGGAATGGCCGATCCTGCCTCTGTTCTCGGTGGTGACGAGTAGGACGGTGCTCTGGGAATCAGGCGGCGCACGTTCGACCGTCATTTCCAGCAGCGGCCGCGAATCGCCGGCGACACCGCCATCCAAGGGGCTGCCAAACGTGGGCATGTGCCCGCGCAGAGTCGAGACCACGTCCGCGACCCTCGCGGGCTCGCCCGGCATGATGGCAGCGATGTAGGTACTAGCAGCCAGGAAACGGTGATCGGCAAATTGATACTCGTCACCGTCGGATCGGTAGCGCGGCAGATGACATCCCTTGCAGTCGCGACCTTGTGCCGCTGCGGGTGACGTGGACCACGAGCCGTACTGGTCCTGAAGCAGCACAGCGAAGCGACCGTGGCTCGGCTCGCTGAGCGACTGGACGTGACACGGTCGACATAATTCGGGTGAATGCGATGCGAAGCGATACAGCCGGCGATGTGAATCGAGACGGCTGGAAATCAACGGCAAGGCGGCGTTGTCGAGTGATATTCCCAGGTCCGCTTCCGCGTGTTCGGCGAGTGAGGTCACCGGATCGGCTGCGCGCGGGAATCCAATCAGCGACCCGTCGCGTGGCAGGGGTCCCGGGTTGGTGCGATGGCAGGACATACAGTGCACACCGGCGCGATACCCGGCGCTCGACGTGACGACATCCAGGGCAACTCGCGTTGGATCCGGGGCGTGCGGTGCGTGACAGCGAAGGCAGAAGCGTACGCTGTGGTTGCCGAAACGTGCGGATCGGGCGCGAATCATCGCGGTGAATACAGGATTGTCGGCAGCCAGCGCGTGCGCCGAACGTCGCCAGCCATCGACGATCTGAATGTGACACTGCTGGCAGATGGATGGGACCGTCGGGAAGAAATCCTGATCGACGGCCACCAATGCGTCGAGGTCGGGCAAGAACGGTCGAACGCTGCTGGTGACTGCCTTCGCACCGACAATCGTCCACACGCCAAGTGCCACCGACAACGACAAGGATGTAGACAGTACGTTGCCGTTCCATTGGTATCGCCGTAGGGCATGGTCTCGGACCGCTCGTTGCCGCGACGAGAGGATGTGACGCAGAACCAGGACGAGCGTGAGCATCGAGCTCATGACGTGCCAGAACCACGGCGAGGTGTACTTGCTGGCGACCGCGGCAGGGTTGGGCAGTAACCAGAAGACAGCCAGGCCGCTCGTAGCCGCGATGACAGCGCCGAGAAAGGCTGCCACGCCATTCCGGGTGACGCTACGCACGCCGCGCACGACCACCTGTCGTGCCAAGCCAACAAACACGATGGAAAGGGCGATGGCGGTCGACGTCAGTAGCCGGTTGAAAATCGGATGTGCTTCCAGCGGTGGCGGGAACACCAGCAGGTTGAGGACCAGGGGAATCAGCGCGATCAGCAGGACTTGTCTCCATGGCAGCATGCGAAGGATCGGGCGCGTGCCCCTGCTGACGCTGAGTATGTGCACAAGGAGATAGACCGTGCCCAGGGCAACACAGGCAGCCCCGACCCGGGCGTGCATAAGTTGCGTGAACTGCACGCCTACTGTGGGCTCCGAGAACATCAGCGTCGATACGCCCGTGCAGGTAAGGAACAGCGTCGAGCCGAGAAGCAAGGCCCGTAGCCACATCTCTATTCGTATGCGACCGGGGACTTCGAACCGCATGAGTCGATGCCCGGAGCCGCGTGTAGACTGACTCGTTCCCCATAGTCAAGGCTTGGTGCTTGCCGTGTTGTGGGTAGTCTCTGGTCCGCCTCAACGTCGCGTCTGGCAAGCCCGGAGCCCAGGCCGTTTCCAATCTCGTCGGTTCCGGCTACGCCCCGCGTTCCGCTGTCGATGCTCTTGACGTTCCGCAGAGCGGCGGAGATACTGCGGCCGTGCACCGAAATTTCGAGTTCGTTCGTGTCGTGCTCCCGCACTAGGAGCACCGAGGAGCGCCTGCGTCCGCTATGGCCCATCCAGCGCTATTGACCCTCATTCTGTCCGGGTTCGTTACCTGGTTGTTGAACAGCTGGGGTCCACTCTACAAGCTGAACCTTTTGCTGCACCCCCTTCTCGGCGTCGGCTTTACGGTCGTGATGTTCTACTTCGCATGGCGCCGCTTCAGCCGTCTCGGGCCGAACTTCTCGGCGGCGCGCTGGGTGGGTGTACCGATTGCCCTGAGCATCTTGTTTGCGGTGCCCGGTATCGCAACCGCGGATCCGTCGCGATTCTATTGGCTGATGACGGCCCTCGTGGCGATTCTCACGGTTGGCCTATGGCGCTTGAGTCGCGCGTTGGAGTTGGGGGAATGGTTCGTTGCCGCCTGCAACTACGTCGGTTTCGGGCTTTGGGCGATGAGCGTTCTGTCGGGCTTGTCGGTGCTGACGCTGTCACGTGGCGGCGGAATCACGCACATCGTACTGCTTCACCGTAACATCAACATCGCCTTCACCGCGGTGTTCGTCTTGATGATCCTGCTGTCGCTTGCAGGTGTATTTGCAAAGTCGCGTGCGTTTGCCGATGAGCAACCACGCATCTGGGCTTCGGTCGTGTCGCTGTTCTCACGCGGCATGGAAGTCCGCGACGAGCAGCCGCGAGCGTGGACCGCGTTGACATGGACGACGGTCGCGGCGCTTGTGCTGGCGGCGTTGGCCGGGATCGAGCGCATTTCCGACGCCACGGCTCCGACGTTCACCATTCCGTTGTCTACCATCCCGATCGAGAAGCGCATCGAAAGCGAACGCGTCATCGCGTTTGCCGACCCACGTGTCGAGCCGGTCGCTCTCGACCTGACGGCGTCATGCGCTACCGGGGCAGGGTGCCACGAATCAATTGTCAAAAGCTTCCGCCACTCGAACCATGCATTTTCAGCGGAAACGCCTCATCTGCAAAAGAGTCTCGCGCTCCTGCGTTCGGAGATTGGCGAGCCGAATACCAAGATCTGCGCTGGGTGTCATACGCCCGGGGTTCTCTTTGAAAGGACTGCCGACAGTCCGCCGACATTCGAAAAGGTGACCAACGATACGCGGCCGCACTCCGAACGGCCAAACATGTCGTGTTCGTTCTGCCACATGGTGCGTGACGTGTGGATTGGTCCCGAGCATTCGTTGCGATCGAGCTACACCCTGCAGCCGCCCGTGGCGCATCTCAACCTGTTCCTTCGGGATGGAAAAGAAATCACCCCGACGTTCCTTGATTCCATTCTCATACGCCTGAATCCAATTGGCCACGCTCGTGAGTTTTCGGCGCCGGTGTTGGCGACGGACCGCTTCTGTGATTCGTGCCATCATCAGCAGATTCCGGTTGAGCAACAGACCGGTCTCGTCAAGCCGCGTTGTATCGACTGTCACATGCGTTCGCTCGACGAGTTCGGGGCGTCGGGCTCGGTACGCAGTCATTTGCTACCCGGCGCCAACGTTACCGTTCCCATCTTCGCCGGACGCCAGGAAGCGGCGGCGCTCGTCAACCGCTGGATGGATGGAAAATTTCCGTTCTCGATCGCCGGTTGGGAAAATCGTGGCTGGGAGCGTCTGGGAGGACGCGCCTTGGCGACTTGGCTGTGGATGTTGTACGAAACCAAGGATGATGCGCGACCCGGTCACGACTACACCATTGAAATCCTCACTGCTGACGTCGGTGTCGGACACCGGTTTCCGGCTGCGCCACTCGATTTGGTTGAAGCTTGGCTCGAGGTGCGCGTACGCGATGCTGACGATCGGGTCATCTTTGAACAAGGATTCGCCGATAGTAAAGGGAACATTCCCGGAGACGCACACCGCCTGGGTGGAAGTGTAGTAGGGGAAGACGGCAAGCGCATCGAACACTACCGTGTATGGCAAACGCAGCACGACGTCGTCGACCGGGTCATGGAACCCGGTGTGCCGATACGCGACCGTTACACCTTCCCCATTCCGGAGGAAGTGAAGGGTCCTCTCACGGTGGCCGCCGAATGGAAGTACCGCAAGCTCAATCGTGAAATTCTGGACTGGGCGTATGGCCCGAGTACGACCGTGCCGGCCGTCGTCGTCGGGTCGTTCTCCGCGAAAATTCCGCTCGCCGGTCGTGATGGGCTCGAATTGAGCTCAGGACGCCGGCCAGAAGCGCGCCAGGTCGATGCGAAAGATGCCGCGGCCGCTTCCTAGGAAGAGCTGATCGGCGTCGCGGGCGAGTTTCAGGGCTTCGGGTTTCGCGCCGACGGCGAAAGAACGCAGCACCTTCCCGCTGGCATCATCGATCACCATCAGCTCCCCGGTCGTGCGCGAGGTTGCGTAGAACACGCCCCTCTTTTCATCCTGTTCGATCGCCGTGATGGTGGGTGCGGCTTCGATCGTGCGCACGAGCTTCATGTCCGGCAGCGAAACCTCGTAAATCGTATCGAGGTAGTAGCTCGGCAGCAGTACGGTGTCGCGTCCGCGTACCGGCACCAGCGTCGCGCCGGCCGGCATGCGAACGTTGCGCAGAACCGTGAACGAGCTCAACTCGATCTCTACGAGGCTCATTTCGAATCTACCCTCGAGCATGCCGACGAGGACGTACAACCGGTCGCGCTTACGATCGACGTGCAGTCCGTATGCTCCGTCCGTAAAACCAGTGTAGCCGGTTGCGTGAAAATCGATGCTACGGTCGATGTGCACGCGGCAATCGTCCGCATCCATGTGCACCGTCAGCTCGGCTACGATCGGCAGAGTCATATTGGACATGTAGACGTGGTCGCTCGTGTCATCGACGACGAAACTCCACGGAGTCGCCATTCCTTGGTGGAAGATATCGGCCGAGCAGACCGGCTTCAGGGTGGCCCCATTGATGGCCATGAAGTCACCGCGCATCCAGTTCGTCGCAAAAAGACTGTTTCCGTCCTTGCTCCATCCGATGTCGCGCAGCAGACCGCGCATCGGCAGCTGTTGCAGCGCTCCGGTGTCGCGCTGCACGGAATAGATGCCGCAGGTCGGACCGTAGCTGAAGTAGGCGCGATCGTCGGAAAGAATCATCTTGCGCAAGAATCGGAAGGACGGATCAGGCTTCTTGTCGTCGGGAGGGAAAAGCCGGGCGACACCAAATTGATTTGGCTGGGATGCGCCGCCCTCGCAGACGAATTCCGGCGACAGGGCGTTGACCGGTATGAGGCCGATGTAGCTGAGTGCGATCAACGCCGTATGGAGGACGAAGGGAAACATGCGGAACGCCAGAACGGAGGCGCGGCACGCGAGCAGGATCCAAAATCCGATCAATGGCCCGGTGAACATGACGACATAGAACTGCCACTTCGAGCCGTCGTCGGTCATCGGCAGGAAGGTGGCGACAATCGCCGGGATGAAGGCCGCGACGGCGATACCGGGTGCAAGCCGGACAAATCTGCTCTGCGGCGACGACACCCAGCGCCAGGCCAAAACAGATACCGCTACGACGGCGAACGTTGTGAAGCCCGGACATGCCTTCACGAACATCTTGAACCACAGCGGGGTTTTGACGATCTCGATGCGCAACCACGAAAAGTCGACGCCCTTGTCCGTGGTTGTAAAGCTGGCGGCGTACGCGGCGAGACCGAAGATCCCGGCAAAGATGACGATCTCGAACATCAAGCCGGCGAGACGTGGGGCTCCCTGGCGCGGTTTCAATCCGTGTAGAAGGAACAGGAGGCTCGCGAATGCTGCCAGCCACGCCATCGTACCGGCGGCTGTCGTGTAGCCGAGGGGTTCCAGCAGCAGCGACCGGAGTGTCTCGTAGAAGATGAGGTTGAAGACCGCCACATCGACAGCGAGCACCAGGAATCGGGACCACGTGTGTCGCGGCGCAACCTTCAAGAAAGGACCAAAGATCCTTTCGCCAATCGGTACGTTCATCTGGTTAGAGCAAAACGAGGAGCGGTTCGGTCACGATAGCCGGCGGGAAACCTGTGCCCAATGCATTACGGGGCTCGTCGCAATTTCTGTGTCAATCTCCGAACGCAGAGATGCGTGGCGCGAAGCCGGTGGCTGTCGAGGAGGAGCGTGAGGCAAGGGGCGCTTGCCGAAGGTAAACAGCTTGTAACGCAAGAATCGCGGAAACGCAGACCGCCAGCAGCGTAAAGCCGGCAAACAAGAGGGCCAACTGAAAGACCCAAATGCCGAGCAGAATTCCGAGCATCAGCTCGAGACCTTCCGGAGACGATGATGTCGATGACCGACTTCCGGTGGCCAGTGCGCCAAGGCCTAAGCCGCCGCACACCGAAGCGCCCAACGCGACCGCCGGCTCGAACGGCCAGACGAGTTGAATCGCGAAAGCAACCGCGCATGCCGCCAAAGTTGCAATCGTCGAAGCCTGTGAACGCCAGTTCCGCGTGACCAGAAGCCCGCAGCCAACTCCGGCGAACATCGATGCGAAGGAGTAGGCGAAGCCCATTTGCGGACCGGCCACGAACGCACGCGCTCCACGTGCCGTTAGCCATATGGCAATCGTCGAAAAGAGAACGCCCAGCAGAAGCTGCTGCCCGACATCGCGATTCACCCAACTGCCAACCTGCTTGTTGAGGATCAACACGACGAAGACGAGCGTCAGCAGTGCGACCGGCGACATAACTACCATCATGGCGTTGATCGAGCCCGGTTGGAACATCGGCCGATCGTCCGAGCTCCAGCGCCGGCGCGATTCCGCGGCGAGGAAATCATCTCGCCCATAGAGGTTGCCCTTGACCAGCTCGCCGACGATTCGGTCGAGCTCTGCTCCGTTCCGTGAAGCGATGATATAAACGAGCGGCAAACCGGTGAGCGGGTAGGTGGGAATCTTGGTGAACAGGGTTCGCACTTGAACGTCTTCGGGTAGTCCGGCCGCCAGATCTTTCGACTCGCCGTTTACCGTGGTGCCGCGATCGACGATGAGCACGCCGTTCGGTGTCAAGAGATCATCGAAGATTCGGCGATAGGCATCGGCCGAGAACAGATAGTTCTCCTGCTGAATCACCGTGAACGGGAACGGTACGAGCATCAAGCCGATACCATCGAGGTAGATCGCGTCGAACTTTTCCTTCGTGCGTTGGAGCCAGAGTCGTTCGCTTCCGCCCACCAGCTCGATGCTGGGGCTGGTCGTGAAGATGTCGCCTTCGTGATGCGTGTAGCGCTCCAGCATGTCGTGGACGACGCGCTCGTCGTTTTCGACCGCCACGAAGTGCTTGAGGTTCGGGTTCTTGAATTTGTGAGCTGCCGCGATGATGCCGTCGGAACGTCCCAGACTGGCCACGTGCTCGCGCCGGATCGGACCATTCGAGATCGCGTCGGCCATCTTCAAGTGCGTCAGCGGCAGCTTCTCCGGCACGTCGCACGAGTAGTGGATCATGATCTCGTTGTGCACGCCGCCGACACAATGCCCTTTGTCGAATTCGATCCAATCCCACTTGTAGTGGTGCGTCCAATACGTCTCGACCCGCTTGTACTCTCTGAGCTGCCAAGTGAAGATGGCTTCGAGCGGGTGATACATGGCGGTCCCTGCGACCCCGACTATCGCGGCCGTGGCCAGCCCGATGCGCCAGTCGGGTAGGAAGACCGCGCAAAGAGCGCACATCGCGATGAGAATCGAATAGGCACCGAGAGT
Organism: Deltaproteobacteria bacterium; assembly: GCA_016200585.1. Lineage (GTDB taxonomy): Bacteria > Desulfobacterota > Binatia > HRBIN30 > HRBIN30 > JACQEN01. The sequence continues at coordinate 26,801 of JACQEN010000200.1, read as the reverse complement.
CGGGGTGAAGAGCTCTGCCAACAAGACACCGCCACCGATACCGAGGACGAGCACCTGTGTCGTGAACCGACGCGACAAGCTCGGTAGCCGCGCGAACGTCCAGGTGGTCACCAAAAAGGGTACGATCGCCAGTGGGACCGATGCCAGCAACCCACGGGTCACCCACGCGCTCGTCGGGGCTGGATAGTCGTAGTAGGCGCCGAAAAGCAGATAGTGAACGGACTTGTCCTTGTAGGCGAGCGCAGAAACGGCAAAGAGGGCGATTCCAACGCCCATCAAGATCGTGGCGCGCAAACCGGGAGCGGGCGAACGGCGAGCCAGAGCAAGGCCCAGCGGGATTCCGAACAACGGCACCGCTGAATAAATCGGGCTGACGAAATTGAGCGGGAACTTCACCGTGAAGACGCGATAAAATACCCAGAACAACGCGCCCGAGCACAAACCTAGAACGAGCGCCTGAACGATGGCACGGCGGCTCACCGACTCCGAACCACGCTGATCGAGCACGATAGGGCAGCTGTACTAGGACCGTCAGACCGCTGTCAAGGCCGACTTTGCTTGGCATCGCGTGACGCAGCCCGGGGTTTTGTCGACGAGCGCTGGTGCTCGCAGACTGGTCCTCGAGGTCTGGTGCCAGGTCTGGTGCGTTGACACGTTCGGCAGGCCTTTGTTAGCGTCGCACGACGTGGATAGATTAACGAGATGTGCCGATTGGCCCGCGTTCACAGCCCTGACGCGAGTGTCGCTGGGGTAATGTTTCCGCCTGGCAAGGAGACGACTGGAGCTGGCCTGTCCTCGGCTTGCAAGGCGGCTTTGCGACGGCTCGCGTATCTTGCCGACGCCGTCGCACCCGCGTCTCCGGCGAGCCGTTGAGCATGGCGTTGGGCGGTCCTCCGTCAGCTGTCAGAAGGAGCCCGGTACCGCCCGTGATCTTGGCGGTCCTGTTGGCATTGCTGGTATTGCTCATCGCCAGCGGTGCGGCTCTTGCCCTGCTGCATTTGGAACCCAACCTTCCGTTCTACGTCCTTTCGAAGCTGCACGTCCTGCTGGGGATCCTTTTCGTGCCGCTTGGTGTCTGGTACCTGGCAGCCCACACTCTGCGCATTGGTGCACCGTGGACCTTCTTGCCCTGGTTGGTCGTTTGGGTCGTAGTATTCTTTTGTCTGTTCTTCATCGAAGTTCCATTTCAAGCAGCGACGATCATCGGCATCCTTTTGGGCGGCGTACTCGCTGCATGGCTGTGGTGGCGCTCCCGCCGCGGCTATGCGTGGCAGAGCTACGCGACCGCGGTCGGCGTGATGCTGGCGCTCGGGGGGGTGATCGACACCGGCTACGTCATGGCAGCGGGATGGACGTCGATGCGTACGACGTTCTACCACTGGACGCATCTCGCGCTCACGCCGGCGGTCCCCTTGCTCATGTGGGCACACGCGCGCGCGCGCCGGCGGCGCACGCCGTCCAGCGCCGCGTATCGTTTGCCGCGCGTTTGGTACGCTACGGTTGCCGGACTGCTTGTGGTGCAGGCTGGGTGGGTTGCATACCAGACTCGGTCGTTGGCGCGGGCGGTGCCGCAAGACCTGAGTTACCGAACCATGCCGCAGGCTTCGGTACACATCGCAAAAGAGCAGGTGACATTAGTCGGCTCCCTCGACCCGGAATTGTTCCAAGCCTCCCGGAGCTGTGCGCAGGCCGAGTGTCACGTCGGTCCCTACAGGCAATGGCACGGCAGTGCCCACCGTTTTGCCTCCCAAACAGTTGCCTATCTTCGCGCTTCGGAAGCCTTCGTTGCACGAAGGGGTCGCGATGCCGAGATGTTCTGCGCGACCTGTCACAACCCACTTGCTGTAGCGAGCGGTGCGTATGCGCGGCAGGACTGGTCTGCCGTCAAAGCCTACGCGCGCGACGGTGTGAGCTGCGAAGGTTGTCACTTTCGGGCGCCTCCGCTTCCGCAGTATGGACGCTTCTCAGCAAATTTTCGAATTGAGCGTGATACCCCCTTCCCGTGGGTTCCGGATCGCGCCGACCTCGACGACTTGCGGCGCGGATACCTCAACCAGGATGCGTATTTTCACCGCCGGAAATACTTCCATGAATACATGCACAGCTCCGAGATGTGCGGGGCGTGTCACGGTGAGCACCACGTCGACGTCGCCGGCAACGACGTCGTCATGTTCGACGAGCTTCTCGGTTGGCAACGCAGTGAGCTCGAGAAGCGGGGCGTTACCTGTCAAAAATGCCACAACAACCTCGACGCCTACCCGCACCTGGAAGAAAAGAGCATGCATGCCCGACCGGATCACGTTTTTCCGGGCATCGCGCTCGATCTCCCGGAGGCGATTCCCAACGACTTCTCCCCGGACGAACCCTTCCTCGCTGAGGATCTTCGCGAGACGGCGGACTTCCTCCGGCTGTTTCTCGATGGCGACCACAAGGTTTCGGACTGGGAACGTAACTATCTCCACCTGATCCGCGACACGCGGATTAACGCATTTGAGGACTATGTCGAGCATCGGAAAGTGCTGGACATGTCGGCGACGATAAAGCCAGCGGGTGACGGAGCGGTCGTACTGACCGTGACCAGCACGAACCACAAGGTTGGCCATGATTTCCCGAGCGGTCCACCCGATCTTTCCCAATACTGGCTCGAGGTGCTCGTTCAGGTGCCGCAAGGTGAATGGCATACCGTGATCGGCTGCGATCCTATCACTGGCGCGATCGATCCACGCGCGCCTCGTCTCGGTGGAAGCGTTTTCGATACGGACGGCAATGAATTGTCTGAGCACGCGATCGACCGTGTAGCGCGCGTCGAACTGTCGACCATCGGTTTTGAGCGCGCGCTCGTCCATGAGATCGTTTTGCGTTCGGAGGAAGCTCCTGCAGGTGCAAAGGTGAGAGCTCAATGGCGCTATCGTCGTTACAAACCTGCGTTCAGTCGCTGGGCCTGGCGCGATGAAATGAAAGTGTTTCCTTCGCACCGTCTGGCCACTGTAGAGCTTCAGGTTCCCGGGCCCTTGGTTGCGGCGCAGTAGCCGCAGATTGCTTCTTGGGCTTGGTCCGATTTTGACATCCACAGGCACGATGAGCGGGCTGCGCGCGACGTTCGAACGCCTGGTCGGGAATGGCGTATTTCTGGGCACGACCGCAGCGTTCCTCTCGCTGCTTGCCTACTCTGCGGCCCTACAGTGGGGCCGAAACTGGATTTCAATTCCGGAAAGAATCCTTCTTGAGGTGCTTGGATCGGGACCTAGGGTCCTGGTGGGTACCTTCGATTTCTTCGTAGTGCACCACGGCTACGTGTGGCTACTCGTCACCGCTGTACTTCTTGCCTGGCGTCGGACGCGGCCGATCACCGTCGGTTTGGTGGATACGCTGTTGGTGATTATCCCGGCGTGGCTATCGGCAATGGTTTGCTTCTTTGGCTACGTGATGGACCACTCATGGGGAGCACTTTGCTTCCCGCTTGCACTTCTGCCGGCGTTCTATCTCTGGCGTTGCCGGCGCTTGCCGATCTTATCGATGATCCTTCTTGCGTGTGGACTTTGTCTTGGGCTCACGATCGGTGTGCCCATGCAACACGACGTGCCGGAAATTGTCAGCCCGCTGCATCGCTTCGTTCCGACCGCTCTTGTGTCTCTCCTGGGGTCTTGGTTGGTGGCGCTGCGAACCACGCCAGCATCTTCGGTTTCCGCCAGCCGTGCCCTTCGAATGTGGGGGCTCTCGGTCGTATGCGCTGCTTCCCTGGTTACGGTGGGAGTCACGACAGCTCGCTTGCGGCCTAGAGGCGCGCCGCCCGAACGTATCCTCAACCATTGGACCTATGACCTCCATCTTGTTGGTCAGCCTGCCGAGTTGCTGTGGACGGACAGAGAGCAGATTCATGTCCTGACAAATCCCTATGGCGAAGCGCACGAGAGCTACGTGATCGGGGCGGCGGATCTCAGGTATCCGCAGCGAATTTGGGAGTCTCCGACGAACGGTTTCTATGTTCAATTGCTCGGTGGTTTGGGCTGGTGGAAGAGTCCAGCGCCGGGGCAGCGCATTGCGCCTCTTCCGGCTGCGGAGCTGCGCCACGATTTGTTGCACAAGGGGTCGCCGTGGGCCTTTGCCGAGGATCCGGCCACCGGGAATGTCTTCACCGTGAGCGAGTGGAAGTCGCACTATGTCGTCATGAATCGCGACACCGGGGCGGCCGGTTCTAGCGGGGATCTTTCGGCTGCCTACTGGGGCGTTTGGCATTTTACCCCCGATCTCCGTTCGCGCCTCATCTACGTCTCGAGCGCGATGGAGGACGGAGGCTTGTACGAATGGAACCTCGACTCTCTGGCCCTGACGCAGAGGGCGTCGACCCTCGATGTGTATGAGACGGTGCTTGATTCGCAACACCATGTGCTCTGGGGTGCCCGACCGCTCACCGGAGAGGTGATCGGAGTCGACACGAGCTCTTACCGCGTTCTGTACCGTATCGTCACAGGATTCGGGGCGCGCGACCTGCAGCGCGATCCGGGCTCCGGTGCTCTCTACACGTGCTCGCTGTATGGCGACGTCTTCCGGGTTGACGCAACGACGCAGAGCGCCGAACGCATCGCCTGGTGCGGTCGCTTGTGCAGGAATCTGTTTCTCGACCCGGCACACAAAACCCTGTGGGCCGCGACCGACGATGGGATCTGTCGGATTGCGTTGCGAGATCCGCGGCTACCTGCGGATTAGCTTTGCCGTAAGCAGCCACTTGTCGCGCTCCGGCAGGTTGCGCTTGAACAAGACGTAGTACAGCGCCTCGAGCGTCGATGGGTTGCGGGCCGCGAAGAGTCGGATGAACGAAAGGGTTGTTGCTTCGGTTGCCATCCCTTTCGGGTAGATGAATCCGCAGCGTACGCCGATGGTCGGAGCTTCGTTGCGGACCGAGTGCCACATCCAGGAAGGCAGAAACAGGATATCCCCGGGTTGCATGACCGCTTCCATCCTGTCGATGCATTCGAGACCCGGGAAGTCCGTTACGTTGGAGAGATCGGCTTGCGCCTTTGAGTGGTTGTAGCCGAAGCCGTCGGCACTTGGGTTCAAGATCGGCAAGTAGTGGTTCGGGATCAGGGCCCAACGTTTGATGCCGCAGACGTTGACGAAGAAGAATGAGGTCATGGCGTTGTGCATCGGCGTGAAGGTACCGGTGGCGCCCATGAACAACTGGTAGGTCAGACCCCAACTGTTTCCGGCCATTCGTTTGAAGAAGTCGTGATCGAAGTCGTCGAGCAATTCAGGGAATTTCTCGAGCAGGGGCGAGAAACGCATGTACTTCGTGCCGCCGTTCGTGACCTGGTCGAGAAATGCACCGAACTGGATTTCTTCGGAGAACTCCTTGCCTTCGATGATTTCGTCATCGGCCGCGACGCCTTTGCGTTGCACCAGTTTGATGGTTTCGTGGCCGTAGCGTTGGTGGAACTTTTCGAACGACCAGCGGCTGGCCAAGGGCCAGTTTGCCGATCCGTTTTCGATGATCAGAGGGATGCCTTTGGACAGAAAGGATTTGCGGAAATCGCTCGCGGAAATGTCCTTGACTCTCTGGACTTCGATCAGTTTGCCCTTGGGGCCGCGTTGAAGATGCGCAACGGCACGCCGGCGCGCCGATTCGCGCATGTGCTGGATGCGGCGGCTCTTGGGAAAGTAGTGCTCGAGGAGAAAGAGCAGGTTGAACGCTGCTCTTTCCCCTGCGGGAATACGATTCATTCCGGGGAAAGCTTCCATCCGTGCCCCGCAGCTCGCCAAACCACCGAGTGTGGCAAATCAAAGCCCATTGAAAATGAGCTCTCCGTTTCCGGCCATTTCACACCCTGAGCCTTCTCTTCTCTGCGTCTTCGCGCCTTTGCGGTGAAATCTTTTGTCAGATTAGGGTTAGGTTACCAGCGGTAGCTGGTAACGCCGCACACATCTGTCACCGAAAGCTCGCGAGGCCCGGTTGCGGCGACTTCGCGTAGCGCTGGGCCGGCGGTGAACGTCTGGTTGATGCTGTGCTTGTCTGTATCGACCATGAAGACGCGTCGATCGTCGCCGGAGGTCAGAGCCAGCCGGGTGCAGTCCCGGCCCCAAGCCACACGGCGTGGCGCAAACATCGAAACCCCCCATGCAAATTCATATCGCCCGCCAGCGCTCAAGCGGAACACCCGCAGGCGCCCCGCGACATCGGCGACGGCGACAGAACCGTCCTTGTCGCAAATGTCGAAACCGCTGATCATCAGGCCTGCCGCTAGGCTCTGCGTGATGCGCTGCCCGCCCGGATCGAAAGTCATCAACGTGCCGGTGTTGGTCAAAACCAATTGACCATCCCGTCTGAACTTGGGCAAGAGAACGATGCCGCCGATTTGAACGCGCCGGAAATCCTGGTGCAGCGGATCGAACGACCACAGGCCACCTTCGGTGGCCTCGGAAATGTACACGCGATGGTGCTGCGGGTCGCATGCCGTTTCCCCGAAATCGATGTCCCTGGAAGGGATGCCGATGCGGTAGACCTCTTCGGGCACGCTTCCCCCCTCCGGTAAGCGTTTTACGCCGACCGCGAAGTTGGCGCGCGCAATCCAGATCGTCCCGTCCAAGATACAGCCACGCCACAGGTTCCCACTAGCGCTCGATGGGAGCTCGAAGCGAAATCGCCCGTTGACGCGTCGCAACCACCACGAGCCAACACGCCGATCTCCGGCCCACCCGCGCATGTCGCCGTCTTCGGCGCCCTCGCCACTGAGCAAGGCAAGATCGTCTGTGAGGGCGTTGACGCCATGGTAAGGCATCAATTGGTCGCTGGTGAGATTTTCGGCTCGCTCCCCGTCGTGTTGCTGGCACCGGGCAAGCAGTTGCTCTCGGTCGGCGCGCTTTGCCGTGCGCCACGGTGCCAGTACGTGACTCGGTGCGCACTCGAAAAGCAGGAGGACGGGCACCAGAAGTACCCAGCCGAACCATCGGAAACGTTGCGCGAGGAGGGCTATTGCCGAGGCGCTCACTAACAACAGCCAGCGCAAAGCCGTTGCACCAGCCGCCAGCGACACCGGCGAGCTGACGACCACCAAGATCAGAACTACGGGTACGAGCCACAGACGTCGATGCCATGGCGCCCGGTAGATCGCCAAGACGGCCGGTGCAAACGCCAGGAGTATTCGCAACAGCACTCGCGCCAGCTCGACGAAAGTCGCGGCGCTGTCCGCGGCAAGCAGCGGAATCAGTGCCTCAGCTGAAAAGGAGAAGGCAGTCAGCCAAATGCGAGCGAATGTCCAGACGCCTGGATTTTCGACGAGGCCGATGAGGAAGACGAGAGCGAGCAGGATCTCGATTGCCTTCCAAGGCCGCAGTCGCAACTCGTCGCGGATGCAAGTTAGAACCTTCATGGTGACAATGCAGGCTTAGATCCGCCCGTTAGGTGAACGGTCCAGGCGCTGCGTTGCCTCGAAGCCTCGGTGGCTGTGGTGCGACTCACTGCGCTGCGGATGGAAGGGACGGCGCCAGGCGAGCGGTGTCCGCAGTTGCCGTCGACGCCCCATTTGCTGATTCATGGAATCCCGACACCGGCCACTTGCGAATGACGCGCCGACGTTTTGATTCGACGAGGCGCTGTTCGAGTACCGTCTCACTCCGTCCGGCGCGAACGTTGCGAATCGTCCGCCATACTCGCCACGGACGCCGAGCATAGCTGAGCACATAAAACGCGCTCATTCCGAGGATGCGATAGAGGTTGAGCTCGAGAGTTCCGATATGCCGCGACGACGACGGAGCGCGCATCATGTCCATGTACCCGAGCCCGGCGAAGTAGTCGTCGTCCGGCGCCGGGAGTTTCCCCTCGCGCCGCAGGTCTTCGTACAGACTGGTTCCGGGATACGGCGAAAACGGGAAGAGCGGGATGTCGTCGACTCCCATCCACGAGGCGCGCAGTCCAAACCACAAAGTTTTCAGCAGGTCGCGGCGCGTCTCGTCGGGAAATCCGATCATGAGATTGGCCTTGATGTTGACCCCGACGCTCTTGGCGATACGCATGGATTCGAGGACGCGCTTGGGATTCACCTTCTTCTTGATGTCCTTGAGCGTTCGCGCCGAGCCCGATTCCGGCGCGTACGTCAAATTGCGACAACCGCTGCGCGCCAAGGCCGTTAGGACGTCTGCGTCCAGAGCCTCGGAACGCGTGCCGCTCGGCAGCTGGTAGGTGACGCGCAAGCCGCGCCGCTCGAGCTCGTGGCAAAAGGCCAGGATCCAGTCGCGCTTGATGAACGCCGTCAAATCTTCAAAGTCGATGTTCGAAATTCCGTAGCGTTCGACGTAGTATTCGATTTCGTCGACAACCGCGGCGACGGGGCGCACGTAGTAACGCGTCGTCCACATGTCGGGGCTCGAGCAGAACGTGCAGCGATAGGGACAACCGCGCGTCGCCAGCATCGGAATCGAACGCCCGAGGTGGACACCGTGTCCGAACCCCTTCGACAGATAGTTTTCGAGCGGGAACAGGTGCCAGGCCGGCCGCGGGATTTCATCGACGCTGCGGATTCGTTGGCGCGGCGGCGTCTTGTGCGCCATGCCATCGTCCAGTCGGAAGGCGATCCCCGGTATCCTATCCAGCGAACCGCCGTCGGCAATCCAGTCGGCGACGTCGACGACCGTTTCCTCGCCTTCGCCGAGTGCGCACAGGGTCACCTCGGGGCAGTTTTCCAGAACGTAACGCCACGCTGCGGTTGCATGCTCGCCGCCGATGAAGATCGGAACGTCCGCAAAGGCTGAGCGAATGGCGCGTAGCAAGGCCGCGACATGGGGCCATTGCTGCGAGAACATCACCGAAACTCCGACGCCCTGAATGTCGAGCGGAATCCGCGCGACAATCTCCGGGATGGTAAGGCCGTGCGCCACCAGCCGCGGATGAGCGCTCGGGTAGCGCGACAGAGGAGCTTCGCCCAACGCATCGACGACGTGCACTTCGTGGCCGGCGGTCTCGAGGGCGGCGGCGATGTATGCCGGACCCAATGGCGGTACCACCGCGGCGCTGTAAGCGTGCAACGACGACACCGCCGGTGGCCGGATCAGTGCGATGCGCGCAGCCGACCTGGCAGTCGACTCCGACGCGCCCTGCGCGGCCGGCTCGGATGTACTGAGCATCAACCGCACCTTACCACGTTGGCGACGCGCCGTGTCAAGATTGAAGACCGTGTGGGTGGCAATCCCTGTGGGTTGCGCCCATCGCGCTTGCCCGTGCATGAGCGGCGAGGCTCCGCAGCGGTGGAGCGCCCCCCGCCGCCCAACCTGGTTGGATCCGTTGCGGTTGCTACCTCGTAAGGAAGTGCCGTTCCATTGCGTGGCCAGCGAATCAGCTTGACCTTTGGCCGACGGTTTACCTATGCCAAAGATCGCTATGCAGGCGCTCGAAGACACTAGAGCCGATGTCCGCGATCAAGACTCGGCGTCCTACGAGTTGAGCGTCGTCCTGCCGTGCCTCAACGAAGCGGCGACGGTCGGTACCTGCGTCACCAAGGCGCTGCGGACCTTCGATGAGCTTCGGATCCGCGGTGAAATCGTTGTCGTCGACAACGGTTCTTCCGATGGCTCGCGGGACATCGCCTCAGATTGCGGCGCCCGCGTTGTCGACGAGCCGAATCCTGGGTATGGCAACGCCCTGACCACGGGAATCGAGGCGTGTCGTGCGCCGTACATTCTCATGGCGGACTCGGACGATTCGTACGACCTCACCGACCTCGGCCGCTTTGTCGAAGAATTACGTCGGGGCGCCGATCTCGTCATGGGTACGCGTCTACGCGGTCGGATCGAAAGCGGAGCGATGCCCAAGCTCAATCGGTGGGTCGGCAACCCGTTCTTCTCGCTGTTGTTGAACCTGCTGTTTCGCGCCGGCATCTCCGACGTGTATTGCGGCATGCGGGCTTTCACGAAAGATGCCTATCGCAGGATGCAGCTGCAGACGACCGGTATGGACTTCGCCTGTGAGATGGTGATCAAGGCGGCGCTGGCGCGCATGCGCATCGTCGAAATTCCGATCTCGCTCTATCGTGACGGTCGCAACCGCAGGCCGCATTTGCGGCCGTTTCGCGATGGCTGGCGAACCCTGCGACTGATGTTGCTGTTCTCGCCATGGTCTCTCTTCTTGCTGCCGGGCGCGCTGTGCATCGTCCTCGGTGTGCTTCCGGTGGTTTTTCTCTCGTCGGGACCCCGCGTTCTCTTCGGCCTCAATTTCGACGTTCACTACATGGCTCTCGGAAGCCTGTTGATCGTCCTTGGTTATCAAATCGTCAGCACCGGCTTGTTTGCCAAGGTGTATTCGCACGCCGCCCGTCTCTACACGCACGATCGGACCATCAACTGGCTCCTGCGTTTCTTCACGCTGGAGCGTGGGTTGGTCCTCGGCACGATCCTCTTCGTCTGGGGATTCTTCATCGACGCGATGGTTCTGATCGGTTGGCTGGCGAGCGGCCGCGGAGCGCTCGACGCGCTGCGGCCTGCCATTCAAGCCTCGACGCTCATGATCGTCGGGGCTCAGACGATCTTCTCGTCGTTCTTCTTGAGCATGCTTCTGGTGCCGCGGCGCAACCCGGCGGCTACCGCGCGTTGAGCTGCGTCGCAGTGCGTGAGCGAGCGATGTGGAAGGTGTTGATTCGCGTCGTTCAAGCATCCCTGGTCTGCCTGCTCGGGCTTTCTCTCGGCATCATCGCACTCGACCAGTGGAGCGCTGATCGCGTCGCCGTCATTCCGCCGGGCCAGGAGGATCTGCTTGCGGCGATGTTGGGCCGCGACGGCGGACTTCCTCCCTCGTGTTTCTGGAAGGGCGCCCATGCGGAGCGTGGAAGGGTCGTGAGTACCTACGAGTGCGGCGGCAGCCGACTCGAAATCGAGCTGCGTCACCCGAGTCAGGGGACGTCTACGGCCGTACGGACTTCGCGCTTTGCCATCGTTGTGTCACGCGGCGTAGAGCCTGCCGACCTGATTGCGGCCCTGGCGTCCAATGTTCGCTCGCGCGAAGCCGCTTTCGGTTGGGAGTGGTCGGGGCTGCCGCCGCGACCCTGGTGGAAGCGTCACGCTCGCGGCCTGATCCTGTCGGCCGGTTGGGGATTGTTGGCGCTTGCCTTGCGCCGGGAAAGTTTCCGTCTCGCGGTCGCTACGGTGCAAGGCTTGCGCTGGTGCCTGACTCTCGTCGCGCGCGGGTTGCGCTACGCTGTCCAGACTGCCGCGACGCGATTGACGGAGCTGTACCGGCGACTTCGCGCCTGGCGCCGGAACCTCGGCCGTGAGGAGCGCTGGATCCTCGTCATTCTCCTCGCCAGTGCTGTCGCGCGTGCATGGCTCTGCGTGATCAACACCGAGGCGAACGATGATCACCTCCAGGTTGTCGCGCTGATACGCAATGCCGGCTGGGTGCAGCCGGCTTCGTCGGTCTGCATGTAGTGTGCGCACCCGAAGCTGTATCACTATGCGTTGGCGGCGATTGCCGAGCTGGTGCACGGCCAGGGGTTACGCATGTGGGGAAACCTTCTGAACTTCCTTGCCGGTACGGTGCTGCTCGTCGCCGTCTACGTCTATTCGCGCCGACTGCGCAGCAGCTCGGCGGTGCGAATCTTGTCCATTGCGTTTCTCTCCTTCAACGCCGCCGTGGTGGGGATCTTTTCCCAGGCAACCAACGACGGATTCTGCATCTTGTTCTCGTCGCTGGCGATTCTTTGCCTCGACCGCTGTCTCTCCGAGGCAACGCTCAGGCCCGTCATCGGGGCGACGTTGTTTGCCATCCTCGCGGCGCTCAGCAAGGCCACCGGCTGGATCATCTTCGCCGTCGGTGCGGCAAGCTTGCTTCTCAAGTTGGCTGCGGCCTCTGCCGATCAACGTCGCGCCTACACGACCGCCGCCGCGGTGTTCATTCTAGGGTTCCTGCTGGTTGTGCCTTGGGTCGATCCCTACCGGCACAACATCGCGGAGCGCCACACGCCGTTCGTCAATGACGAGTTCGAAGTGCCCATGCTGCAGGTCGAAGTGCCGCGCGGGGACGATTGGCTGCCTCAGATATTCTTCACGTTTCGTATCATCGAGCTTCTACGCGTGCCGTTCGACGACGACTTCGGCAAACCACCTTACCCGCTACACCGTGAATCATTGTGGTCGCAGGTCTACGGCCGGGCGCTGTTCTTGCGTTTCGACAATGCAATCTGGAACAACCCCAGCCCGCTTCTTGCATGGCTGGGACGCTGGTGTCTGCTGTTCGGTCTGTTGCCGCTGTCGGCACTTCTGATCGGCGCCGCGAAGCTCCTGCGATCGCTGTGGAGCACGGCTGCGGCTCGCGGCTTGCTCTCGTCCGTCCGGACGAACGATTGGCCGCCGCTCTTCTATCTGGGCGTCATGGTGTCGGCGATGGTGGTCCTGATCGTCAACTATCACCGGCAATGGATGTTGTTCACCTGGATGAAGGCGATCTATTTCCTGCCGGTGATCGTGCCGATCCTGAGGTTGCTTGTCGAAGGTTTGGAGTGGCTATGGCAGCGTTGGCCGCGGTTGGTGACCGCATGGATGGCGGCAGCGATCCTCGCTTCGATCATCGACGTTGGCTGGCTGATCCACGATCTCGTCGCGGGTACATCCAGCTGAGTCGGCTCAGCGACCTGTAAACAGGTAGGCGACGGCGCTGTGGCGCTGAAGAAACGGTAGGTTGGTCTTCGGCGTGAACCGGCGCGCAACGCTCGGCAAGTCGAGATAGTGGATACTCGCGTCCATGTGGTGAACGGCGTGGAACCAGAAGCCGGGCGTCGAGAAGAAGAGCACGCCGGGTACCGACACGTCGAGGTTGATGTACGCACCTTGGCCACGGTTGCCGTGCTCGGCCATCTCGCGCACATTCGACAGGACATTGGCGAACAACAACGCCGCGAAAACCACCGGATAATAGAGTCCGCAGAGCCCCATCAGGATGAGATGAGTCAGCCCCACCAAGCGCCAATCGCGACGGCACGAACGCTCATGCTGGGCGCGCCGGTCGGGCGACATGGCGTTGAGCGCGTAGGACGTGTCGACCGGAGCAAAGCGTGCGCGCAACGGTCCGATCAGTACGAGATAGCGCAGCCGTTTCATTACGGTCGTCGTGCTCTCGTAGCCGACGCGATCTGGGTCCAAGGAGCTTCCCAAATGGGCGTGGTGCAAACGATGGGCGAAGCGTGTCTTGGTGTATGGCAGCCCTCCCAGATAGTGGAGGAAGCGCGCCGCGTAGAGGCCGAGCGGGTAAGGTCCCTTCGGCAGATGATGGGCGCAATGGTGGACCAGCCCCTGATTCTGACAAAAGGCAACCGTTGTGAGGACGAAGATGATCAGCGCTCGAAAGCCGGATGGAACGGCACCACCCGTCCAGGCGATAACCGGTACGATCAGGCAAATGGTGCCCACCACCAAGCTGATGTGCAACCAATAGAGGCCGTGCTTGTGGCGCGACAGGAACTCGGCAGTCATGACTCGCCCTTCATCCTATTCGACTCGCGAGTTTCCGGTCAATCAAAGTTTCTCCGGTTGCTGGCCGGGCTGATCGCTCGACTCCTGAGTTTGTGCGACGATCGCTTCGAGTAGAATGAAACGATGGAGCTGACGGTTTGCATTTGCGTCCGCGACGGAGCGGCCTACGTTGACAAGTGCCTACAGGCACTCGTCGATGAGACCGCGCCGTTCCGGACACCGATTGTGGTCGTCGACCACGCCTCGCGCGACCACACCCCGCAGCTGTTGGCGCGCTGGGCAAGCGAACAGGGGGAGCGGCTGAGCGTCCTGCGCTTCGAAGGCGATGGTCTGGCGGCGGCGCGCGACTTTGCCTGGCGGCAGAGTCGGACGCCGTGGGTTGCCTTCGTCGACATCGATTGCGTCGTGCAACCGGGCTGGGCAGCTGCGGTGTCCGAAGCGTTGAAGGTTTGTTCTGCGGATCGGCATTGTGGCGCCTTTGGCGGCACGAATCGCGTGCCGCAAGACGGGCGGCTTCTGTATCGTGCCTATGCGGTGTTGCTTCCTACCTATGTGGGCGGACACGACTCGATCCTCAACCGTCCGCTCACCGTGCGCATGCCCGTTGCTCATTGTCCGACATTGAACGTCGTCTATCGGCGCTCCGCCTTGGAGGATGTCGGCGGTTTCGACCAAGCCTACACCCGGGTTTGTGAAGATCTGGAAGTCAGTCGCCGCCTGATTGGCAAGGGCTACACGCTGTGGGTGAACCCCAATATGGTGGTCGATCACGCGCTACGCCCAACGCTACGCAGCTGGCTGCGTAATATGTTTCTCTACGGTCGCGGCAATTGCTTTCACATGAAGCGGCACCCGGAGGCGTTCCATCCGAAGTTCCTTGCCCCTGCGGCTGTGGTGTTGGCCTATCTGAGCGCCAGTGTTTGGTGTGTCGCCGGCGGAGGAGCTTGGTTGCCTCTTGCATTGCTTGCGGGCGTGCATCTCGCGGCGATTGCGCTGCTCTTGTTCGGAGAGGCCCGGCGCCAGGGGCAAGGGGCCGTCGTGTGGTTGGCAGCGTCGCTGGTTGTCTGGTTCACCCACCTGAGCTTCGGAGCCGGCTTGTTGTTCGAGTTGCCGCGCCGGCGTGACAGGTTTGTTCGGTGAGCCCCGGCCGCGATCAGCGAGCGACGTTGACGATGAACATCTTGCCGGTGATTCCGACGTTGCGGTAGTCGACGAGTCGGATTCGCGGGTTGCGCTGCAGCCATTCTTGGGCGGCGCGCGGTTCACCTTCGCTGATCGATCCGCGATAGGAAAACCAGTCGTCGAAGTAGAGGACTGTGCCGGTTTGCAGCAACGGCGTGACAAACTCGAGCACCGGCACGGTCGATTCGTACAGATCGCAATCGACGTTCACAAAGGCGGCCTTCACCAGACGCAGGCGTTGCGTCGTCTCCGGCGTCAGCGTTTCGCTGAACCATCCGGCAACGATCTCGATCGGAAATCGCTGCAGCAGCGTTCCCAGGGTTTGTTCGAATGTCCTACGGGAAGCGGCGAATTCACCGGCGGCGTAGAGGTTGACGCCGTCGCCCATCGACTCGACTTGCGGCAGACCGGAAAATGAATCGAAGGCGAAGAAGCGCCCGCCGAAGCGCCCTTCCTTTGTGGCGCGGAATCCTTGTTGTGCGGCGCGAATGGCGTTGCGAAAGGTCTCGCCGCGGAAGACACCGAACTCGAGATAGTCTCCCTCGATCTCCAGACGGCTGAGCAAATGGAACGCCGCCAGCAGCCCCATCGTCTTCGAAAGCCCTTGATTGAAGAGCTCGCTGACGAAAGGCAGCCGCAAAACCAGCTGATCGACGAGGTCGATGGCGTGGCGCTTCCAGCCGTGTACGCCGCTGCGATCGATGGCCATGCGGACCTCTTGATGGCACAGGACCCGGGCTCGATCCACCTCCGCGCGCGATTTCAAGCCAGCGTAGAGATCGGATTTTACACACTTCGGGGCTCGTGTTAGCGTCTTGCCGATGCGTTGTGCCGACGCGCCGTTCAAGGTCGCGCTGATCAATCCGCCATACTACAAGCGCTACTCGCGCAGCCAGCGCAGCCCCGGCGTCATCCAGTCGGGCGCGTTGTACTACCCCTACTGGCTGGCGCACGCGGCGGCGGTGCTCGATGCCGCGGGGTTCGACATCTTTCTCTACGACTGTCCGGCGGCGGACATCTCGGCGGACGTTCTCTATGCGCGGCTCGACGCTTATCGGCCGGATCTCTGTGTTCTCGAGACGTCGACGGCGAGTGCGGAGAACGATTTGCGGCTGGCTACGGAAATCAAACGACGGCTGCCGTCGACCCGTGTCTGCATGGTGGGAACGCACGTCACCGCACTGTGGCGGGAGACGCTGACGGCGTTCCCGGAGATCGACTTCGTTGCCATCGGCGAATACGACTACACCGTCCGCGATCTCGCCAGCGCCCTAGCCGAGCCCGCCGCGTCGAGCGCTGCGTTGTTCGATCGGCTGCGGCGCATTGCTGCCCTCGGGTTGCGGTGTAGCGACGGCAGCGTTGTGCGCGGCCCGGTGCGTCCGCCGATTGCCAACGTCGACGAGCTGCCGTGGATCGCGCCGATCTACAAGCGCTTCCTCGACCCGCGCCACTATTCCTTCTCCCTCGCCAGCTATCCGATGGTGATGCTCATCGGCGGCCGCGGCTGTCAGGCGAAGTGCACGTACTGCGTCTATCCGCAGGTCATGCACGGGCACGAGTACCGCACGCGTTCGCCGGCTTCGATCGTCGGTGAAATGAAGTGGATTCAGGACAGCATGCCGGAGGTTCGGGAGATTGTTTTCGAGGACGACACGTTCACCGCCGACCGCCGATTCGCCAAGGAGGTTGCACGGTTCGTCAAAGAGCAGGGTGTTCGTCTCAAGTGGTTCGCCAATGTCCGCGTCAATGTCGACAAGGAAACCCTGGCGCACATGGCCGCAGCGGGGTTCCGCTGCTGTGCGACGGGTTTCGAGAGCGGCGATCCCTTGCTCTTGAAGAACATGTGGAAGGGACAAGCGATCGAGCAGGCGAAAACCTTCGTCGATGCGGCGCGCGACCTCGGCATCCTCGTGCACGGCTGCTTCATGGTCGGCTTTCCGGGTGAAACACGTGATACGATGGAAAAGACGCTGGCGCTTGCCATGTCGCTGCGCCTCGACAGCGCTCAGTTCTACCCGGTCATGCCGTTTCCCGGGACGACCTACTACAAATGGGCACGCGAAAACGGTTACCTCGCCAGCGACCGCTTTAGCGATTGGCTCAACGCCGAAGGCGGACATCGTTGTGTCCTGAACCTACCGGGCTTGCGCGCGGAAGAGATCGAGGCCTTTTGCGAGGACGCCTACCGGCGCTTCTTCTTCCGGCCGCGTTACATCGGGTGGAAGCTCGCGCAGGCCTTGCGTCGCCCGCGTGAGGGGGCGCGCTCGGTGAAGGCCTTCGCGAAGTTTCTGATCCGTCGCCTCACCCGTGGATCGTCGCCCACGCGGATGCCTTTGCCGGTCTCGCCTCTCGCTGTTCCCGAGGATTGGTATGCGCGCCATGCGATGCCCAAGGGCCGCATGTTCGAACAAGCGCTCCGCCTCCTACGGCTCAGAGCGTCCGTCGAGAATCAACCGGCGTCAGCCGATCTGCCGGCGGCTCTGAGTCATCTCGCCGACGAAGCGCCGGAGATCTGACGCTGCTTTCGTCCTCGGCTTCAAGCTCGAAGCAGCCTGACGAAGGTCGTCCAGTAGGTGGTGCGGCAGACCGCGAGACGCGTTGCCAGCGCCGTGTCGTTCAGGAACGACTCCAACTCGCGCAGGCGGGTGCATGAAATCTGCGGTTCGAGGTGGTGCAGGAGATGGCGATTGAAACCAGCGGCGCCGAAGGTGCTGGCAAGCGGACCGTCACCGAAGATGCGCGCCACCGGACCGTGCACGACCCGCGAATAGTCCGTGCTCGACTGGGCCGCAAAGTCGCGGTGCTCGAGGATCTGGCGGATGAGATTGAGCGCCGGGGCAACGGAAATCATCGCCGCAACCCAGGCGATCGCCAGGGCGTATTGAGCGGCTACGAGGCTGGCGCCGATGACGGATCCGTGAAACGCGGCACTACTCAGGAGCGTCGGCCACGCGACGGCGCTCGGCGCTTGTGTGTGTTGCAGATAGCGTCGCTTTGCGACAAGGGCGCGTACAATACGGATGCCGAGAATGGATTCGACAATGAACCGCGGCGTCAGCGCCGAGAAGTAGGAGACCTCGTTGTCCTGCGGTGTGCCCAAGTGGCGGTGGTGCTCGAAGTGCGCGTCGCGGAAGGTTGCGACGTTGAAACCCAGCAACGGGCTGATGAACACTGCGGCCAGTCGGTCGTTCCACTGCTTCGTTGGCGCGAGGTTGAAGTGCAGTGCTTCGTGGAAGAATAGAATCAGGTAGTGAATCCACCAGCCGAACGACAAGGCGCCGAGCAGAACGGCGACCGCTGCAGGTAGCAACGGAACAGCGTGCACGACCATCATGGCAACCGCCGTCATGATCAAAGCGAGATAACCGCCCGTGATGTTCAACCAGGTGCGCGGATATCGCGGCGCCAGGCTGAGCTTGAATTCGAGATAGGAAGCTCCGGAACGATTGAACAGCTCACCCCGGCTGTGGGCGAATTCGGAGATGAGCCCGGTCGACCGGTTCGGTGCTTCGCAAAGATCGAGGTTCGACGCTTCTTCGATGCGCTCCGCCACGACTCGACCGGCGCGGAATTGCCTGGAATCAGCGCCCGCCGAGCTTGCCACTGGCACGGAGCTTTGCCTCGAGGCCGTAGATTTCAAGGCCGCGCGTGCGCTTCACGAATTCAGCCGCCTTGACGATCGGTGCGAGCAGGCCCTGCGCCCACCAGAAGTTGAACGAGACGCTGATGTCGAGCGATCGCACCTGATGCCACCAGCGCGACGGCAGATAGATCGCGTCGCCGGGCTCGAGAATGACTTCGATCGGTTCGACGTGGCGACTGAGGGGGAAACGATCGTAGTCGGGGGTTTCGGGATCGAACTGAGTGTAGTTTGGCAGAGCCGAGCGGAAGCCATTCGAATAGAGCCACGGCGACGCAGCCGGGGCGTACAGAAAGAAACGCTTTCGTCCCACGAGTTGGAAGAAGATGTTCTCAGCAACGTCACGGTGGAGCGGGGCCGAGGTGTCGGGGGCGCTGACCCACAGACGGGAGTTCTGCCACGGTGCGTCGCGGCAATACTCGGGCGTTCGGATCTCTTGTTTCAGCTCCGGGACCCAGACATCGCCGGGAGCGGCGAGGTAGTAGTCAGGCCGTTCTCCGCGCTCAATCTGATCGACGTAATCGGCGAAACGGATCGCTTCGAACTGCACTCCAGTGCGGATGTCGCTGTTGAGTCGTCCGTTGGTGGTTGGAATTGCTGAGATCAGGCGGTCGCCGAATCTCTCGCGCAGGCCGGCTAGCGACCACTTACGATTCGGCCAATCCGCCATAAGGCCGTCGAGAAGCACCGGCGTGGCCTTTTGCCGGAGTGCGGCAAAACGTTCCAAAGATGGACGAAGGAGGCGTTCGAGGGATTGCGGTTGCGGCGGTGGCAGGCCCCGATGAATTGTCCGCAGGATAGCATCGAACGCGGCGCGCCCCGCCATCGATTAGGACACTCCCCGATGGATCGTTGGGTCGTATGATCTGAGGTGCATGGTATTCTCGAACATTATCGTTCAAAAGGACCGAACGAACAAGGCACTGCGTTCGGGATCACTGCGGCGTCGTGGAAGGTGCGGCAGCACGCCAGGCGTCGATGCTGGCGCAAAGATCGTGGCCGGCAGCAACGGCCTGTACACGCTTCTGCAGTGCGCGACCGGGTGCTTCAATCTTCTCTGGATCGAGGTCGCTCTTGTAGTAAAAGATGTGTGCCGCACCGACGTCGAATGGGCTGGGGGATCCGATCGTCGTGCACGTAAAACCAAAACGGACGCGCCCCGGTATTCCGCCCAGCTCGATCGCGAAACCCTCCCGGCTGAGGTCGATCGTCTGAATGGTCCAGCCGTCGGTGACCGTCTGTCCGACTACGAAGGGTCCGATCTGCGACAGCCTTTGCTGTGCCGGAGTGACCGCCGGAGGCGACGAGTTGATAACCGGGGCGGCCGCGTCGGGAACGGGGACGACCGGGCCGTTTGGCGGCACCGGCATTTGTCGCAGAACGTAGCGTTGGCCTTGATGGTAGACGCCGGCGACGGCGCAGACGGCCAGCGCCAGCGACAGCGGAGTGAACCATTGGCCGTGCCGACCGGCGTCGCCGGTGTCAGCCGACGATTGTTGTGGGGATGGTTCTGGGAGCAACCCGAAAACGATCAGGAACACCATGGATTCCCAGTACAGGATGTCGGAAAGCAGGTAGATGTTGCCGTGCATCGCCAACAAACCCAGGGCAACGCACGGACGTACCCAGCGGTCGAGGATCATCAGTGGGCCGGCCAACTCAAATGCCAGCGTGGCGATCGAGAACATCGCAGCAATCGCAGGGATACCGACAACCCAAGAACGATAGATGCTCAGAACGCCGTCGGCGACGAGACCGTCCTGCCCAACGATGATGGCTTGAATCATTCGTCCCGACGCCCAACCGAATCCGCCGTACACAAGCTTGCTGAGCCCGGCGTTGAAATACGCCGTTCCGAGCAGCGCGATGCTGCCGGTGCGAGCATACGCTTCGTCTTCCGGCTGACCGCGCCAACGACCGAACGCCAAACCGGCGAGCCAGCCGCTCAAGCACAGACCGCTGTAGAACAGGTGTCGCCACGGCGATCCGAACAACTGCGCGTGCGTCGAGCTGAGGAAGGACAGTGCCGCGAGCGCCAGCAATCCATGCCACAGGCGACCCGGACGCGCAGCGAAGGTCGCGGCGCCGGCAATCCCGAATAACACGATCGTTCCGCGTACGGCGGGGTGCGACAAGAAATCGGTCAGCCAGGTCAGGGCCAAGCCGTCGGCTAGCGCGTTGGCGCGCGCCGCGCCGATGAAGAAGTAGAACGACAGCAAGTCGGCGACGACAACGATGGCCAGAGTCGTTCGCAGAAACGCGGTGCGGTTTCGACTCATCAGCGCGATACCTTGCAATGCGCGACCAAACAATCGGCGACTGGTTCGGGCCCTCCGCCGGGCCGGATGCGCCAGGTGCGATCAATGACGTCGACCTGGCGATCGCCTGGCCCCGGGTGGTCGGCGATGTAGTGGGCGAGGTCGTCGTAGTGGTAGGCGATCGCCACGTCGTTGGCACACGGAGAGGAGCTCCTGGCAACCGGCCCTGAACAGGCGAAGGTCTGAAAGTCTGTGACGCGGTGCACACGCCCTTGATCGTCGCGCACCAGTAAGTGGCTGACGGACTCGCCCGGAAGACCGGAGTACATCGAGAAAGTATCAAGCGGATAGACGAGCGAGGCAATCTGGTCGCCCAGGCGCATGTCGAAACGAACAGCCCACGAGAGGGCGACGTAGGCCAGAACGCAGAGAATTCCGAAGCGAAATCGATCGGAGCGAATCGCCGCTTCCCCCCGATTCAGGTGGAGCGCGGTCGACGGTCGGCGCCGACGTTCGAGTCGTCTGAAATACAAATCACCACGGATCCCAGACTATGGCGAAGCTCTCCTCCTGTAGCAATCCTCAGTAGGTGATCTGCGCACCGGTCAGCCATGATCGATGCCCATACAAAGCGCTGCAGGCGTCAATCCAACAGACTCGCATCCGATATTCGGACGGCGCCCCGGAATCCGCCGAAACGGTCGCTGCCGTCGGTGTTCGGGAGGTGTCGGTCCGTGACGCCGGCCGGAGTCACGAAAACGCCCCGGCCGGGGACCCGGCCGCATCCCCAACTTGACCCAATCCCCTAGAAAGTAGTAGCGTTTCTCTTCAACGCTGTGATACGGATTCACCAAAAGTCGATGTTGGGCAGTTCGTGAGGGGGGCGCCCTGAAAGTGTCCGTTTGTCTTATGCCGTTGAGCGACGAAAGCTTGCAACGTCCGCCGCCGCAGCCGACCAAATCCAACGTCGATCTACGCCTTTCGCTCGTCCATGGTGGTGCCAGCTTCCTCTGGCGCTACGACCCATCCGGTCCGCCAAAATCTCTGACACGAAGTGAAATCGTCGCGCTAACCGCGTCGCTGGCGGGGCGTCCGGGTAGCCTTTTGATTGGTGGAGCGGAGCCGCTGGAGCGCGACGATCTGCCGCAACTGCTGGACGACTTGGCGCGGCAGCGGCCGACAAATCTCGGTGTCTATACAGTCGGACGCGGGCTCTCCAAGGATACGGCGTTGCGCCTGCGTTCGGCGGGAGTAAAACGGGTGCACGTCCCGTTTCATTGTGCGCGGCAAGACGCGCACGATTGGTTGGTCGGCCAAAACGGGGCACTGAAGGCGGCCCACCGTGCCATCCGTGCTTGCGTGGAAGCCGAGATCCCGGTGACGGCAGAGATTTCTCTCGCCCGACCGACGGTGGCGCACCTCGCCGAGACCATTCTGGTGCTGGCGCGGCTGGGCGTGCGCACGATGCACGTGCGCCGGTTGACGGCCGACGATGTCGACGGGCCGACCTTCGTGTCGTTGTCACCGCGGCTTTCTCTCCTCGGGGACAGCCTCGAAGAAGCGGCGACGGTTGCGCTCGAACGGCGAGTCCGCCTGAGCTTACGCGACTTGCCCGTATGCGTCGCACCGCGCTTGCGCCCGTTGTTCGCCGCCGCCGACAGCGAGCTTTGGGTGATGGCGGACGGTTCGCTGCGCAGCCGCAACGCCTCCGGACAGGGATGTGCCGCGTGTCCAGAGCGACCACAGTGCGCCGGCGTACCTTCCGACTACGCGGCGCGCTTCGGTTGGGAAGAGTTCTCCGAGCACGAGCCCGGCCCGCGCGCGCAAAGCATCGAGCGTCCGGCCGAGACTGCGGCCGGTGAGAACAGCGTGGAGCGGATGGTCTTTGATTGGCGCGGACCACACCGCGTGCGCTGCGAAGCCTGCGGCGACGCTGCTGCCGACGCAGTCAAGCTCCAGCAGCCCTACGAACCGACGCGCCGGGTGAGGGCTCGGTTGGTGCAAGCAGCGCGCTATCGACCGTCGCGCCTGCGCTTGGTTGGAACGGATCTGTTCGCTCACCCGCAGGCGGCGTTGTTGATTTATGATGCCGTGCGTCTGTTTGCGCACGTCGAGGTTGCCGGCGAGGCCAGTGCTTTGGTCGACTGGTCGGATCTCGATCTACGCCGCCTGAAAGACCTGCGCCGCATCGACGTCGCGCTCTACGGTCCGGATGCTGCGACGCACGATGCGCATTGCGGTATTCCCGGTGCCTTCTCGGCGATGCTGCGCGGGGTAGCCAACATTTGCGCCAAAACGGCGATTCCCGTCGGTGCCTACGCGGTATTGCACGATGCCCGCTTGGTTTCGGCTTTTGCCGAAGCGTGGGCGAGCGGCCGCTTGCCGGGAGAGCCGCGTTTCCGCCTGTCGGCACAAGGGGCGTCACTCGACGAATTGATCGACTGTGCGCGGGCGTTGCCGCAAGGCCCGTCCAAGGCCGCATTGGTGGCTGTGTTGCCGAGCTGTTTGTGCGCCGAGGCAGGGCTCGAGGTGGGCGGTCCAAACACAGCCCTAGGTTCGCAGGAGCATCTTGTCTGTGGCAAAAGGACCGCGTACGAGCCTAAAAGTTCTGATCCGGTGGGTGCTTTCGAGATATGCAACGAAGGGGCAGGGACATGCGCTTGGTCCAGTTGCCCTGGAATCGCCGTCGGGTGGCAAAGCGTAGCGAGGGCAAAGAGATGGAACTTGAGCCATTGATCAAAGATCGGATGTTGGAGCGCGAGCGCGTCGCCAACATTCGCAAACACTGGGTACGTCTGGTCACTGCGTGCAATAGTCGCTGCGTGTTCTGTCTCGATACCGACACCCCCCGCAACGTCTACATTCCCGAAGACGAGGTCAAACGCGAGATCCTGCGCGGCCGCGAGCAACTCAAAGCCGACAAGATCATCTTGTCCGGCGGCGAGGCGTCCATTCATCCGAAGTTCGTCGACTTCATCGCCTACGCCAACAGTGTCGGTTACAACCGGATCCAGACCGTGACCAACGGCGTGATGCTTGCGAAGCGCGACTTCTATAGTGCGGCGGTCGATGCCGGTCTCGGCGAAATCACCTACAGCTTGCACGGACATACGCCGGAGCTCCATGATCGGCTGACGGGAACGCCCGGGGCCTTCAAGAAACTGATGAAGGGAATGATCCGAGCGATTCGCGAGGATCGCATCATCGTCAACGTCGATGTCTGCATCAACAAGCAAAACGTCGGGTATATCGATCAGATCGTCGAGCTCTGCCTGCAGGTCGGGGTGCGTGAGTTCGATCTCCTGCACGTCATTCCGCAGGGTGCCGCTTATGAAAACCGTGAAGACCTCTTTTACGATCCGATCGAGTTCCTGCCGCGCCTGCAGAAGGTGTTCCGGCTCAACCGCCATCCCAGCGTCGTCATTTGGACCAATCGCTTTCCGGTGGAATTTCTCGAAGGCCTCGAGGACTTGATTCAGGACCCGCACAAGATGCTCGACGAGGTCAACGGCCGTCGGTTCCAGGTGCGGCGCTACCTGGACGAAGGGGTGCCGCTCGAGTGCCGGCAGAAGGAACGTTGCCAGTATTGCTTCATCGAGCCGTTCTGCAACACCGCCGACCGTGTCATCGAACGCCAGAATCAGGCGCAGTGGGACGTCTGGGCCATCGGTCCGGTAGACGAAACCACCTGGGGCGAAAATGCGCGCCTGACCTTGGCAGATCTGCCCTATGGCGCTCGCTCCCTCGGCGTCGAGGTGGATGACCTTGCGACGCTGGAGCGACTGCCCCTCAACCCGGAGGTCGGGATCTACGTGAAGGCGGGCAAGGTGTCGCGCCCGATCGATCGTTCGCGGGTGACCAACCCGCTGCTGATTGTTGCCCGCGACGCCGAGCAGCTCGACGTGCTGCTGTCGTGTGCCGAGCTGCCTTCCGGGGTCGAGCTCGAGATCGAGCTCAATCAAAAGACTGCTCCGTGGTTGCTCGCCCATCGTGACCGTCTTCAGCAGGTTCTGCCGTACGTGCGTCTGCACCAGCCGTCGTATGAGTTTTTGAAAGACGCTAGTGCCAACGATGTTCGCGCTCCGAAGGCCTTCTTCGAGCAACTGGCGCTGGCCATCAAGGTCAGCGGCTTGCCGGGCTGTCTGACGCCGATGACACAGCTCGCCGAGGAGCCGCGTGTGCTGCGCCAGAACATGTTCGAAAGCGAAAGCGGACGGCTGGCGATCCGTGAGCTGGCACGCGAGCACGTCGTCAACGGGTATTGGGGTAAGTCGGTCCGTTGTCGTGACTGCCGTCTCAACGACCGCTGCGACGGAGCGCACATCAACTTCATCCGCGATCAAGGCTTCGTTCAGCTCGAACCGTTGCGCCAGGGGGAATGGGCACAAGACGCCGAGCAGCAGATGCTGCGCTTGCGACCCACACCGCCGGCACGTTTGCGCGACGGACGTCCGGTCGAAAAGGTTGCTCCGAGCTTGCCGGGATATGAAGGGCCGCAGCCTGCACCGGTTGAGCCACTGATGCTGCTCGGCGAGAAGGTACGCGAGGCCCGTGAACGTCGCCGTCTCGAGTTCCAGAAGGAAGTTGCGCCGCCGGCCTAGCCCGCGAGGCAACCGCAACGATGGCAAATCTCGGCTACCTGCAGCTCACGCGCAATTGCTACCAGAAGTGCCAGTTCTGTAGTAACCCGCCGAGCGGCGTGCATCTCGACGACAAGGAGATGCGCGCCAACATCGATCGTCTGGTCGAGATGGGTTACGACGGCGTGATTCTCACCGGCGGCGAACCGACGATTTCCGAGCTCTTCCTTCCGGCGTTGCAGTATGCCCGCGAACGCAATCTGTTCAGCCGCGTGATCACCAACGGCCAGAAGCTGGCCGACAAGGACTTCTTCAAGCGTTGCGTCGATGCCGGTCTGTCGCACATCCACGTCTCGCTGCACAGCTACCGGCGCGAGGTCCACGACTTCATCACGCAGTACCGCGGCGCCTGGGATCTTCTGGTCAAATGCCTTGGACACGTTCCCGAGATGGGCATCACCTCCGACATCAATACCGTCATCAACGTTTACAACTGCGATCACCTGCACGAGAACGTGCAGTGGATCTGCGAGAGCTTCCCGCACATCCGTCACTTCGTTTGGAACAACATGGATCCCGATGGCAACCGCGCCGAGGAGAATCCCGACTGCATCCCGCGGCACTATGAGTTTCAAGTGTCGCTCGAAAAGGCCATGGACTACCTGGTGCGCAACGGCCGCAGCTTCCGCGCCGAGCGTGTGCCGCTGTGCTTTATGCGCCGTTTCGCCTGGGCGTCGACCGAGACCCGCAAGATCATCAAGGAAGAGGAGCGCTGCATCCGTTTCCTCGATTTCAAAGGCTTCATTCACCAGAAAGAGTTCCTGCACGGCAAGGGCTACGCCTGCGACGTTTGCCGTTTCGATCCGATCTGTGCCGGCATGTTCTCGATGGCCAAGACCTACGACGAACGTGAGCTCTCGCCGATTTTCGAAGATCCAACCGACGTGATCGTGGAGGTATTGGGTCGAGAGCCTTCACCGGAGTTGTTGGAACGATTGCAGCGGCGGCGCGGCCGGCGCTCGAGAACCGAACAGCCTTCGATGGAAAAGAGGCAGCAGGCGATGCTGCGGCCGCTGTAGACGATGCCACGCTTCCTGTTCGTCAATCCGCCGCTCGTCCTCGACGAGGACTTCATCGACTACCCCTACTTCGCCAATCACGGAATGCTGGCGTGCGCCGGTTTGGCGGCGCGCTCCGGGGCGCAGGTCGACATCCACGATGCATTCGCTCTGTCCGACTCGGGACGTCATCGCCGGCCCGCAGGCGGCTTCGTCCTCGGCGCGCCGTTCGACGAGCTGATTTCGAGCTTGCCCGACAAACCGTACGACGTCGTCGTGCTCGGCGCCTCGGTGTTCGTGCGGATCGAGTCGCCGTATCCGGAAACCGAGCGTTTGATCGCGGCGCTGCGCCAGCGCTACCCGACCTCGGTTTTGCTGCTTGCCGACGGCTACGTCGGCGGCCAGCACTACATGGACTACGACGCCGAGCGCGTCTTGACGCGCTACACCGAGCTCGACGCCATCCTCAAGTATCCCGGCGAACGCTTATTCGGTGCGCCCGAGTACCTGGCAACGCTGAAAGATGCGCGGCGCGTCGTCATCGACGCAGAGGGGCGAGGCGGCGATCCGCTCGAGCCGTTCTACATGCTCGATGGAATCGATCTCGGCCACTTCGACCGTTTCCTCTTCCGTCTGT
>JACQEN010000204.1 GCA_016200585.1 Deltaproteobacteria bacterium | reverse complement strand
GCTGACCCCGCGGGTGATCGAGATCGTGGTCGGGCTGTTCAGCGAGCCGGGAGGTACGGTGATGGACACCTTCCCGTCCGGTGAAGCGACGGTGCCGCCGCTGCTGTCGATGCTGGTGCCGGTCGACTGCGGCTTGTTGCAGCCGTTCTTCTTGTCGAGCGGGCAGGGGTCGCAGGCATCACCCTTACCGTCGCCGTCGGAGTCGAGCTGATCG
This sequence comes from Deltaproteobacteria bacterium, assembly GCA_016200585.1. GTDB lineage: Bacteria > Desulfobacterota > Binatia > HRBIN30 > HRBIN30 > JACQEN01. The sequence continues at coordinate 11,446 of JACQEN010000204.1, read as the reverse complement.
GGGTTGGCCTCGGCCGAGCAATTGTCGCAGACATCGCCGATGCCGTCGGTGTCGCTGTCGGCCTGGTTGTTGTTCTTGGCTACCGGGCAGTTGTCGAGGGCAGTGCAGACGCCGTCGCCATCGCCATCGCCCGACGGTGTGCCGGAGCACGAGCCGCCGCCGCAGATGTCGCCGGTGGTGCAGCCGTTGCCGTCGTCGCAGGAGTTGGTGTTGTTGGGATGAGTGCAAGCGCCGGCACCGTTGCAGACGTCGTTGGTGCAGACGTTCGGGTCGGCGGTGCAGGCGGTTCCCGACGACTTGAAGCCGTCGGCCGGGCAGGTGTCGCTGCTGCCGTTGCAGCTCTCAGCGACGTCGCACTCGCCGGCGGCGTTGCGGCATACAGCCGTGCTCTTGGCATCGCTGGGACAACCGGCGCTGGAACCGGTGCAGTTTTCGGCGATGTCGCAGACGCCGGCACTGCTGCGGCAGACCGTGCTACTGGATTGGAAGGCATCGGCTGGACACGCGGCGCCCGCGCCGGAGCAGTTCTCGGTGAGGTCGCAGGCGCCGGCACTGCTGCGGCAGATCGTGCTGCTGGATAGGAAGGCGTCGGCCGGGCACGTGGGGTCGGCGCCGGTGCAGTTTTCCGGCACGTCGCAGACGCCGGCACTGACGCGGCAGATAGTGTTGCTTGGTTTGATGGCATCGGAAGGGCAAGCGTTGCTCAGGCCGTCACACGCTTCAGGCAGGTCACACACGCCGGCCGCGGGACGGCATACCGCGCTGTTCTTCGCGTCGGCGGGGCAGGCTATACTCACGCCTGTGCAACGTTCTTCGATGTCGCAGGCCCCCGCGGCGGCGCGGCAAACAATCGCTGTCGACGCCAACACGTCTCCGGGGCAGGCGTTGCTGGTACCGTTGCAGCTCTCGGGGAGGTCGCAGACGTCCGCAGCAGGCCTACAGACGGCCGTGCTCTTCGCGTCGCCTGGGCAGGTGGCGCTGCTTCCCGTACAAGTCTCCGCAACATCGCAAACGCCGCCGGCGGCGCGGCAAGACTCACCGGCCGAGCGCAGGGCACACATCAGGGTGCAGCAAGCAGACAAATCTCCGTTGCCGGAGCCCAGGTCGCACGCCTCGCCGGCTTGCACGGTCCCATCACCGCACAGCGCCGGCAGGCTCCACAGCTCGCGTCCGTGTTCCCAGTCGCTAGCGTTCAGCAATATCCGAGCTCCAAGGAGCGCTCCCAATCCGGGGTTGGCATCGGCCGACCCCGGCATGAGTTGCGAGATGCGCACGGTGCCGGCATCGGTGCCGTCACTGCGCCAGATCTCGGTTCCGCTGACTCCGTCATTGGCGCTGAAGATGACATTGTTCCCCAACGCCAGCTTCAACCCGGGGAATGCCGAGCCGATACCGGGACGAATGTCTTTGACGCGAACGGTGCCGCCAGCGGTGCCGTCGCTCTTCCACAGCTCCCTTCCGGAAGTGCCATCGTCGGCTGCGAAGAACATGTTTCCACCGGCAGCAATCAAGGTGCCGAAACTTTGGCCAGAATAGATAGCCGCGGAGTTGATGTCCTTCAGCATGCTGGTGCCCATGACGGTTCCGTTGCTGGTCCATAAGGTATATCCATTCACAGTGTCGTATCCGGAAAAAAAGATGAGCCCGTTTGCAGAAGCTATCCGGTCGTAGGTCGGGCCGCCGAGAGGGATGGTCCCGGCATCGGTGCCGTCGCTGCGCCAAAGCCAGCTGCCTGTGTTGTCGAAGGCAACGAAATACAGGACGCCGTTCATGACGTGGAAGAAATTGGGGTTGGACGAAGAGCTGCCGGCGGCGAGATCCTTCACGCGTATTGTTCCTGGCTCTGTACCGTTGCTCTTCCAAAGCTCGCAGTCATCGGACCACGGTGTGGCGACTGAGCAGGCGCGGAAGAAGAGGATGCCGTTGAAGTTGAACAGGTTGGTTGGGTAGGAAGACCCTGAACCGGGGACGATGTCCTTGACGCGATACGTGCCAGCGTCGCTGCCGTCGCTGCGCCAGAGTTCGCAATCAGGCGTGCAGGCGTTGAAGAATACCTCGCCGTTGCCAGCGGTCATCGACAGAATGTAAGCGGACCCGGTGGGGAGATCTTTTACGAGTGTCGTTCCGGATTCGGTACCGTCACTGCGCCAGAGGTTTGTGCCGCTGGCGTCTGTCGCCGAGAAATAAAGCGTTCCGTTGAGGTCGGTGAGGTATTCCGGGGAGGAGGAACTGGTCCCCGGGGAGATATCCTTGACGCGAAACGTACCGCCGGGTGTGCCGTCGGTTCGCCAGAGCTCGCGTCCGGAATCGGCGGCGTATGCACTGAAATAGCCTACGCCGCCGCTGACGACGACGTCGCTTGGATCCGACCCGCCGTTGTTTGTGGCGGGAAAAACGTCGGCAACCATCGTGGTTCCTACATCTGTACCGTCGCTCTTCCAGAGAGCTGGCCCATTGGTGCCGTCGTTGGCGTCAAAGAAGAGCTGGCTACCCACGGCAGTGAGGAAGTTTTCCGCCCCGTACAACGAAGAGTAGGTTGGGTTGATGTTCTTGACCCGTACCGTCCCGGTGGGGCTGCCGTCCGTCTTCCACAGCTCACGATCGAAGTCCTCGTCCGTCGCCACAAAGTAGAGCACGCTATTCACCACAGTCAGGGCTTCTGGATAATCCGAATCGCCGACGCGAATATCTTTGACACGCACCGTGCCGCTGCTGGTACCGTCGCTTTTCCAAAGGTCGGCCTCCCAGGCGTTGCTATCCACCGCGACGAAAAAGAGAGTGCTGTCGATCACGGCGACGGACGGATAGTCCGGGGTGCTGTCTTGGATCCCGGGCGCGATGTCTTTGACCATGAACGTGCCGCCAGCGCTGCCACTACTGCGCCACAACTCCGTCCCATAGGTCGAATCGTAGGCGAAGAAGAATAGTATGCCGTTGACGTTGGTCAGCATGGATGGGTAGGAACCCTCAATCCCGGGATCGATGTCCTTCACCAGGGTGACCGTCGTGCCGTCGGTTTTCCACAGTTCTGAACCGTGCGTTGCCTCACTTGCGCTGAAGTAGAGAGTGCTACCAACGGCCGCCAACACGGGGCCCGATGTGACGTCATAGTCGACGTAGTCGTAGGTTCCGGGCGGCTTCACAAGAACTGTGCTGGCCGCCGTCCCATTACTGCGCCACAAGTCGCCGTCGTCCGCGATGAAATACAGGGTGCTGCCGACGACGGTAAAGTTGTAGAGATCACTGCTGAATGCTTTGACCAGCTGCGTGCCAGCGTTGGTGCCGTCGCTCTTCCACAAGCCTCGGTTGGCGCCCTCTGCCGCCGCGAAGAACAACGTGCCGTTGACGTTGGTGAGCAATTCCGGACTGGAGTCCCCGTATCCGCCGGTTTCGATATCTTTCACCTGGACCGTCCCGGCGCTGGTGCCGTTGCTCTTCCACAACTCGTTTCCCGTGGCTCCATCGTTAGCCGCAAAAAAGAGTGTGCCGTTTACATCCACCGGCCGGTAGCGCCCGAACCAGTCATTCTGGATGCTGTTTCCTGCACCGGGGTGGATATCCCGTAGGCGGTAGGTGCCAGCTAGCGTGCCGTTGCTGTACCAAAGCTCGCGCCCCTCGCCGGAGCGATACGCCGAGAAGAAGGCTCCGCCGGCGCCGGCGACGATGCCCTCGAGATCGTAACTGCCGGAGGCTGGACCGGTGTTGATGTCCTTCACCAGCTCGCCTTGCTGACAGGCCGGATTGAACTGGCAGCTGGTTGTGCAGCAACCGCCGTTCTGCGCGCCGTCGTCGCACTGTTCGCCGCGATCGGCGTCAATGGTGCCGTTGCCGCAATACGACGTCAGCGTAACCGTGACGAAGTGCCCGTCGCTGCTCTGCGAGGCGCGCGTCGGCGAGCCCGGGTAGTGTCCTGCTGTTTCGCTGCTGAGGGTCGAGCTTTCGCCCAGACGGACAGCCGCCTCACAGGTGTTGCTCGTGACGCTGCCAGTCCACGAAAAAGTCAGGCTGTGACTCTGCGCAACCCCATTGCTGACACCGTCGATGCGCGCCGTGCCGTTCTGATTGATACCAATGTTTCCGTTGAAGACGCCGCCAGTCAGTATGCCCGGGTCGGCTAGGTTGAGCGAACCCGACGCCAGAGTACCACCGCTCTGCGCTCCACTCACTGCACCGATGTCAGCTGTTCCTGCGCAGAAAGCCGCGTCGACGACGCGATTGAGGTCGCCGCTGCGACTGTGCGCGACCGCCAGCGAGTACGCACCCGGTGCGCTCACCTGAAACGTCAGCGTGTACTGTGCATTGCCTGTCTGGGTGATGCTGCCACTGGAGCTATCGGCGGTCAGGTTCCAGGCGTAACGCGCGCTCAATACAGTCCCATTGTTGGTTGCAATTGCAGCGCTGGACTTGCGAAAATTGGTCGTGCTGGCGATGTCGGAGTCACTGCCGGTAAGGCTCACGCCGGCACTCGCGATCGACTGCGACTGGCCCTCAGCTGCCAACACACAGATTGCCGCCAAGGACACAATCAACGATAGGATTCTTACCATGATCTCTTCTCCTTACTTGTGGCGGAGCCGTTGCCGAGCAGAGTGGCCGTGTGCAGCTCGCCGTGCAGGATGGTCAACAGGTCTTCGCTGAGCGTAGTGCCGTCGACGAGCTTGCAACGTCGCGGTGTGCGCGGTAGTTCGTGAAGCAGATGAAAGCGATCGAAGTGCACGGGCGTATCGATCAACGTCAGAAACTGCGGGTCGACGAGTCGCTCCCGGGCACTCGCCCCGGAAAGGTTCGCGTATTGGTTCTTGTACCCGACGACGCGGACATCAACGAGCAGGAGTGGTTGCGTAGCGCCGCTCGTAACCCGGTTTTTGGTACGTTGAGCGATCCGAGCGAAGACCTTTACACCATTGCCGACGGAATGCCGTTGCGCGATGAAGGGTAAGGTCGTCCTGGTTCCGTTTCCTTTCGACGACCTTTCCGGAAGAAAGGTCCGGCCAGCCGTGTGTCTGACGGATCCGGTTGGTCCCCACCGCCACGTCGTGCTCGCCTTCATCACCAGCCGCATCCCAGCGGAGCCAATCGACTCGGATGTCATCCTGCTATCGACTGACGCTGGGTTTCGCCTCACCGGGTTGCGAGTATCCTCGACTTTGCAGCTGCACCGGCTGATGACCGTGAGCCACGATCTCCTGCTCCGAGAGCTCGGCAAGCTGCCATCCCCGACCCGGCGTGTTGTGACACGCAAGCTCCGAAAGCTCTTCGGCCTGTAGATAAACACCATCGCCCCCCCATTCGGGCTCAGTCGTTCTTGTCCAGCACGTCGATCACCAACTCGGTGGCGTTGTTGCTGCCGTCGAGCGGTGTGACTTGCGGATTCGTCGGACCGGTGGCGGTGAGCGTCACCGTGCAGCGTTGCGGTGACTTCTGGTTGGTGGTGCTGATCTGTGCGCCGTCGGCGGTGGCGGTCAGCTTGCAAGTCTTGCTGGCGCCGCCTTTGACGGTGACCGTCGGACTCGAGCTGGCGGAATCGCAGATCGGCGTGCCGAGACTGAGCCCGGCGCAGGTCGTGCTGGCGCTCAACGTGATCGGATCGCCGGGGCTCTCCGCTGTCGGCTTGTAGTCGGCGTTGACGACCGCAGCCTTGAGGGTCTTGACCGCACTGGCCTTGCCCGAGCCGATGTTGAGGCTCGTCGGCATGGCGCTCTTGATCAGCGTCTCGTGCGTCGTGGTTTCCTCAACCTCGTTCTTGTCGACGACATTCAGCTCAACCACGGCGATGTTGTTGTCGGGCATCGGGTCGTTGCTGCCTCCACCGACCACAGCCGCGGCAATGATTTGCAGGGTGCAACGTGTCGGGGCTTTGAAATTGAAGCTGTCGAAGTCGGAGCTGTTGATGGTCAGCGGCAGCCTGGCCTTCTTGGTCTTGCCGGCCGGCACCAGGATGCTGGTGTCGGCGAGCGGCGTGCTTGGAATGAAGTCGGGAACCCCGGCGACACCTATTGGGCAGCCGCTGCCGTCGACCGCAAGCGCGATGATACGATCGACGCTATCGGCGTTGCGTACGGTGATCGACAGGGTCTTGCTCACCGAAGTCTTGCCGCTGCCGATGTTGACGCTCAGCGGCTTGCCCGGCAGGACCACCGCATCGACGCTCGGGCAGCTCACCGGCTGGCATATGCCGCCTGAGCAGGTGTCGGCCGGGCAGCCGTCGCCGTCGTTGCAGGAAGCGGTGTTGTTGGTGTGCTGGCAGGTTGGACTGGTGCCGTTGCAGGTGTCGTCGGTGCAGACGTTACCGTCTGAGGTGCACGGCGTGCCGTTGCCTTTGAGGCTATCGGCAGGACAGCCGCTGCTACTGCCGGTGCAATTCTCGGCGAGGTCGCAGGAGCCGAGGCTTGGACGACATACGCTGGTGCTTGGAGCCAGTGCGTCGCCCGGACAGCTCGTGGATGACCCCGTACAGGATTCCGCAACATCGCACGCACCGACCGCCGGTCGGCAGATCGCTCCGGCCGGCAAGACCTGGTCGGCCGGGCAGTTGACACTGGAGCCGGTACAGTTCTCCGCGATGTCGCAGACGCCGGCGCTGGCGCGGCAGACAGTGAGGCTCGATCGGACCGCATCGGCAGGGCAGCCCGTACTGGAGCCGGTACAGAATTCTGCGAGATCGCAGTCGCCGGCAGCTGCACGACATACGGTGCTCGACGACAGGTAGGTACAGCTGCTCGAGCAGCAAGAAGCGTTGGTGCCGTTGGCGGCGCCCTGGTCGCACTGCTCGCCGGTGTCGGTATCGACGATGCCGTTGCCGCATACCGCCAAGCTGACGCTCACGAAGTGGCCGTCGGCGCTGGCGGTGCGCATGGGCGAGCCGGGATACAGCCCGGCGGTAAAGGAGCTGATGGTCGACCCAATCCCCAAGCGCACGCCGCACTCGTCGCCGAAGGTCAAGAAGCCCGCCGGCGTGCTGGTGCAGCTCTCGTTCCAGCTGTAGGTCAGGGTATGGGTGACCGCACTGCCCGTACCCACCCCGGTTATGGTGGCGTTACCGCTGCGCGAGATGGTTGTAAAGGCATTCGACCCCGGGCTGCTACTGTTCGAGGCGCTGGAGGTGCTCGCCAAACCGAGGCTGCCTGAAAGCGTGCCGCCGCTCTGTGTGCCGGTGATCGCCCCGAAGCTGCCGCTGGCGCTGCCCGAAGCGTCGCTGACGATGTTGATGTCACCGCCGAGCGAGCTCGCCACGGTGACGGTGTAGGGCACGCCGAGCGGGACAAGGACGGAGAACTGCACGGTGTAGTCGGCGTGCAGCGACAGGGTGAACGGGGTGAAGGAAATGGAGTTGTTCGCCAGCGCCGCGGCATAGCGCGTCTGTAGGGATCTACCGTTCGACGACACGATCGACAACCGGCTGCGCAGTTCCAATGTGCCGCCGCCTGCCCCCGCTCCGCCTTGATCAGCGGTGTTGGCGACATTCTTGGTGACCGACAGGACAGTGATGCAACCCGGCGTGGTGGATTCGAACTGGCAACTTGCCGAGCAGCAGTCGTTGTTGGCGTTGTTGTGGTCGTCGCACTGCTCGGTGCCACCCAAGGTGCCGTCGCCGCATACCGAGCAGTTCGACGGCTGCCCGGCGCAGGTGTAACCGGCTTCGATCGTGCAGCTCGAGGAGCAGCCGTTGCCGTTCGCCGTGTCGCCGTCGTCGCACTGCTCGCTGCCTTTGATCAGGCCGTCGCCGCAGACGGGGACGCACGCCGAGCCGGGGGTCGGACAGCTGTAGCCTGCTTCGATGTGGCAGGTGCTGGAGCAGCCGTCGTTGCTGGTTGTATTGAGATCGTCGCAGGACTCGGGAAAGCGCACCAGGCCGTCGCCACAAATCGCCGAGCACGAGCCACCGGCGGGCGGGCAGCTGTAGCCGGTCTCGACTTGGCAGGTGCTGGAGCAGCCGTCGCCGCTTGCAGTGCCGCCGTCGTCGCACTGCTCACTGCCCTTGACCAAGCTATCACCGCAGATCGGCGTGCACGGCGAACCCGGGGTTGGGCAGGCCCAACCGGATTCGGTGCTGCATGCGTTGGAGCAGCCGTCGTTGTTGGTGACATTGCCGTCGTCGCAGGACTCGCCAGGGTCGAGGGCCCCGTCGCCGCAGCCGAGGTTGTAGCGCGCCAGGTAGGTAACTTGCCGGCCGCCGACGTTGGCGTTCCCGGCAACCACCAGCTTGCCGTTCTGGAGAGAAGCCGCCGCCAAGGAGAGATTGGTTCCTATGGAAGTGGTCACGATTCCCGCGCTTCCGAAGCTGGTGTCGAGTTGACCATTCGCTGTGTAGCGAGCCAGCGCCACCAGACCGTTTGCCGTCCCTGCGAGGACCATCTTGCCATCGGGTTGCACGACGACGGCTCCTGCGCCTGCGAAGGCGCCGATCGTAGTTAGCAATGTTCCGCTGTTTCCAAAGCTGGGGTCCAGAGCACCATTCTGATCATATTGGGCCGCAGCAAACGCATCATCGCACCTGAAACTGCAACCCCAGTCGTCGCACACGTTCTGACAATTGGTTTCAGCGCCTCCGGCGGCGATGATCTTGGTGCCCGACAGCGCAATGGCCGAGCTCCAGCTGTACCGCGAGCCTATGCTGGTCTGCACCGATCCGCCGCTGCCAAAACTGCTGTCAGCTGCACCGCTGGCGGTCCATCTTGCGACGCTGAAAGAAGAACCGTACCAGTATCCGGTCCCGACGATCTTTCCGTCGCCTTGGAGCACCGCACTTTCGATCTGGTGCAACGGGCCGCTGGCAATGCCAGAGCTGCCGAAGCTGGTGTCGAGGCTACCGCTCGAGCTGTAGCGAGCCAGAAGGGAGTTTCCGGACGAGTAGGTGTACCCCCCAAACAACAGACGGCCTTGCGCATCGAGCAAGAGTGCTTGTCCTTCATCGTCGCTACTAGGATAGGGGTCGGTCAGCACGGTGCCTCCGCTTCCGAACGAAGTGTCGGGGGACCCGTTGCTGAGGAAACCCGCGAGCGCAAGGGCATGGGAAGAAGCAACGGTGGCGTAACCACCGGCCACGATTGTACCGCCCGCCGTCACTACCACGTCCTCGGCCAGCGCAGAGCCGGAACCGATCGTTGCCACCGCCACTCCGGAAGCTCCGAATCCCGAGTCGACGGCCCCGTTAGGGAGATAGCGCACAACACTGAAGTTGCCGTCGATGTTACCCGCGACCAACAGGTTGCCGCCTGGGTCTACGGCAAGTCCCCATGCCGACGCCGAGGTATTGCCGACGGGCGTGGTCACGACACCTGCCGTTCCGAAGGTGGGATCAAGATTACCTGGAGTGGCGTGCGCCACATGCGGCGTAGCGAGATACCCCAGAAGACAGGCCCACGTAATCAGCTCCCCGCTGCTTGCTCGCTGCTTGATGATCTTGCTCCCAAAATTCGGCTGCTTCCTGTAGATACTCATATGCCCTCCCCTGGTGGCTCGTCTCTTCATCGTGAGATCGACGTTGATGCTTCCTCTTCGACGGTGATTTCCTGATTGCGCGGTACGTCGTGCAGCACGCTTTCATTGCCGCTGCGTGGCCAGCGCACGCGCACTTCCGCAACCGGGGCATCTCCGGCGCCGAGGCCGAAGTGGGCAACGGCCTCGCTTTGACCGAGGAAATTGCTGCCGGCGTCGACTTCGCGTGTCTGACGCGCGCCGTCGCGGCTCGCGACAACGGTGACACGTGCGCCGATGGCAGGGCTGTGCGTCTGACTCTGCACCGGGCGCACCCGCAGGCAACCGTTTGCGCTGCTCGAATCGTTGCGATACAGAATCGGATGTCCGTTGTTTTGCACGACGAACACGTCGAGGTCGCCGTCGCGGTCGTAGTCGAAGGTCAGTATCCCTCGCCCTTGACCGGTCGCGGCCATCCCCGCCATGGCGGCGACATCGGTGAAGTGGCCGTCGTCATTGCGCCACAGGCGCATCGGATCGTCGTGGAACCGCTGTTCGAACTGGTAGCCGTAGTTGATGCCGTTGGTCATCACCAAGTCCAGGTCGCCGTCGTTCTCGGAATCGAAGAAGGCGGCGCCCCAACCCCAACCGCCATCGCGCACACCTGCTTCATCGGTGCGGTCGGAGAAGTGGCGGCCACCCTCGTTACGGTACAGGCGGTTGCCGGTGCGGCCCCAAAAGCAGAGGTTGGTGTCACAGGCGGAGGTTGGATCGAAGATCGACGTCACAAACCAATCGAGACTGCCGTCGCCGTCGTAGTCGCCGATCGCGGAGCCCATGCCGTTCTCGTCGGTACCTACCCCGGCGTCCGCCGTTCCGTTGGAGAACGTGCCGTCGCCGTTGTTCCAGAACAGCTGACTGAGGCCGAAGTCGGCAGCGATGACCAGATCCGGCCAACCGTCCGAGTCGAGGTCTGAGAATCGAGGTGACAGCGGTACGGCGCCTTGCGTGCGACCGTTGCGTGGGGGCAGTCCCCCGAGATCAACCCCAGCGGTCGAAGTGGCGTCTTCGAAGAAGCCCGGAGCGTCGGCGCCGCGGTTGTGAAGTAGACGTGCATAACTCGGCCGGTCCGGCGGTGTGCCCGCGGCACGCGGGTTCCAATCCGCCACATACAGGTCCAACCAGCCGTCGCGATCGTAGTCAGCAAAGACGGCACTTGCTCCGTTACGGCGCGCTCCCAACAGCGCTGCACCGCGCTCCTGTCCCTGTTCACGAAACTCTAGGCGCGACGACTCAGCCAGCTGGTTGATGAACAGGTAGTAACGGAAGGCGGATTGGCCAAGGGTGGAGACGAATAGGTCGACGTCGCCGTCGTTGTCGATGTCACCCCACACGCATCCATTGGATCCAATACTAAAAGCGGCGAGTCCTACAGACCAGGTGACGTCCTCAAAGCGACCGTTCCCCCGATTCAGAAAGAGAAGGCCCGGCGCGTCTAGACGGCTGACGTAAAGATCGGGCCAGCCGTCGTTGTTGACGTCGGCTACGGCCGCTCCGCCTGCAAACAACTCTGCATCGCTGCCAGGATAGGGCAACCGTGACAATCTCAGCAAATAGTCAACGCCGGCTTCGCTGGTTACGTCGGTGAAGCGCAGGTGTGCTTCTTGGGGAATGCTGGTGATGCACCCTTGTAGTAGCGTGTCCACGGCAGCGATGACTTCATCAATACTGATCCGTTGATCGCCATCGACATCCATCGCTGCGCAGGCGTCGCCTCTAGTCGCGCTGAGAGCGAGCTTGACGCCGTTGACGATCTCATCGACCGTAACGACGCCGTTTGAGTTGCAATCGCCAATGCACGGCTTTGGAGATTGAGCAACGGATTGAGGGGTGTCCGCTGCCGCCGCCGGAGCGGCAGGACGTTGTACCCAAAGCCCGATGGCGAACATCACGGCTGCGCTCAACTTTGTCACGCGAACTCCATGAGGACGGCATTGGAACGAACACCTCCCACAGCGCAAAGCCGGGC
>JACQEN010000203.1 GCA_016200585.1 Deltaproteobacteria bacterium | reverse complement strand
TCGTCCGAAGGGGGGAGCGTTCTTACGATCCTGTCTATGTAGTTCCTGGCCAGCAACAATTTCAGTGAAGCATCGAAATTGAGGTCATAAATCCAGGAGAGCTGCAGGAGCTTGAAATCATCCGGGGTTTTCAGGCGGGAGAGAGAAACAACGTGCTTTTCGAAGATGGATCTTTGCTGAGGATCGGGTTACAAGCAGGGTCTATGCGCTTGCGAGTAAAAGAACCCTTCAACAGCTACTCCCACTTTCTCGGCGTTGTGCTGTCGATTGCTGGATTGGTCGCACTGATCATCAAGGCCGACGGCAACGCGATGCGAGTGATCGGCTTCACGGTATACGGAATCAGTCTGATCCTGCTGTACTCGGCGAGCACGATTTATCACGCGCTGCACCTTTCGCCGCGCGGTGAGGACATTTTGCGGCGTTTCGATCACGTCGCCATCTTTTTTCTGATTGCCGGTAGCTACACGCCGTTGTGCATCGTGACGTTGCGTGACGGGCCAGGCTGGAGCTTGTTCGGCATGATCTGGTGTTTGGCACTACTGGGCGCCGCTGTGAAGGTTTTTTTCGAGCATCTGCCCAACTGGCTGACGGCGACGATTTATGTCGGCCTGGGTTGGATGGCCGTGATCGCCATCGGGCCGCTATCCCATGCCCTCGGAGCGAGTGGGTTGGCGTGGCTGTTCGCGGGAGGCCTCTTCTACACTGTGGGTGCAGTGATCTACGCGTTGGAGCGACCCGACCCCTATCCCAACGTGTTCGGGCACCACGAGATTTTCCACGTCTTCGTGCTGGCCGGCAGCGCCCTGCACTTCGTTTTGATGGCCGGCTACGTTGCCTGATGCGATCTCCGAGCGCGGCGGCGTAAGGGCGTAAGCGTCTATCGCTGTCGGGGCACCAGATCTCCATCAGGTGGTCTGTTCGGGATGACGTGGCCGCAACTTCCGATGCCCGGTTCGTCGCCGGGTCGATGCGACGGTGAAAATGACAGCGCCGGCAAACGGGTGTGACCGCTTGCCGGCGCTGTTTCAGATTTCAATGAAGACGTCGATCAGTGCAGGTGCACGCGCAATGCCTTTACCGTGTTTGCTCGCACCTTGACACTCTTCTTGCGGCTGCTCACCGCGCCGGCATGGGATCTCGTTACGGTGATTTTCGCCATACCGGTTGGGAGACCCGACAGGCGGAAGCTTCCATTGGCCAGCTTGTGCATGGCGATGGTCCGCTTCACGCGTTGCGTTCCGGTCGGGCTCGTGACTTTGACCGTCTCGGTGACCGATACGTCGACGTCATCCACGGGGTTGCCGGAGTCGTCCATATCGTCGACCTCGTTGCCGTTCTGGTCGTCGACTTCGACGTCCACTTCGTTCGTGAAGTTCTTGACGTCGAGCTCGGCGGCAACCAGAGCCGGCAACTGACCGGCGTCGAGTTTGACCTCGACGACTTGCCCGACTACCAGCTGATCCAAAGTAGTAGCCTGCGGCGGAGCGCCGTCGTCTTCATTGTCCGAGCCGCCAATTTCTGCGCTGCTGACATCGATTACGAAACCGAGAATCGTGACCGTCTTAGCGGTTGCGTCGACGGCTTGAATCGGCCCCTTGATATCGAGGCCTTGATCGCCACTCGTCTCGACCGCAGCGACAGTCGGAGGAGCGTCGCTGCTGAACTTGATGTCGACCGTTTGTCCGGGCGTGAGGCCGGCACAACTGCCGGTGCTCGTCGTACCCCCACCAGTATCACCATCGTCTCCACCGGGGGTTCCGCCACCGTTGCCGGAGCCGTCGCCACTGCCGGACCCGTCGCCACCCTGACCGCCACTGCCGTTGTCATCGAAGACGGCCGTGCTCACGTCGTAGGCTACACCGAGGACGGTGATCGTCGGTGGGGTGGCTGTGCAGGCCGTCGAATCGAGTGGGGCCCGAACCTCGATGGCCGTGTCGCTTGTTTCATCCGATGCCCGGACCTTTGCAGGGGCCAGAGCCACAAATGTTGCAAGGCTCAGAACTATCCCGGTTGTCGCGATGCGCAGCATGTCAATCCCTCCCTGGTTTGACTTGTCGTTTGTCTAGAGCCGACGAGAGCATGAAAGCAAGCGCAGGGCCATCGTCGAGCGGGTTTACCTCAAGCTTCAGCCAGCTCGACGGATTGAGGCGTAAACGCCACAGCTGGCAGACATTTCCTGAAAAATCTGGACCGGCAGTTGGCCCGCAGCTCGATCCGTCGGGGCGGGCGTAAGCCTGCAGGAAACTGCAGGGGGCCGGCAAATTTCTGCGGGACTGACGGAGCAACACCGCAGCCCTCCACATCGGAACGGCGGCGCTCCCGTCGGTGGTGCTTCAGGTTGATGTCGGAATGGATGGTCCGTCGATCCGCATAAGCGGGCTCCTCTTGCCTCGCTTCCCGACGCCGCGAGGGGCCATCGGCTATCTCCCGACCCCCCTTCCCGCATCAGGGCATCGGGGCATCGGGGGACCGGGGGGTTTGTTTAGTTTAGGAGGGTTCGTCGAGCCAGGCGAGCGGATTTGCCGGGCCATTGCCTTTACCGATGGCAAGGGCGTGGCCAATGGCCAGAGTAATGAACTGTTTACCGCGATCGATGGCGTCGCTGAGGGAAGCTCCCCGGGCCAGGGCGGCGGTGATTGCGGCGGAGAGCTGGCAGCCGGTCCCGTGGGTGTTGGTTGTCGGTGCCCGCGGTGCACTGAGTCGACGCATTGATCTGCCATCGTGGAAGATGTCGACCGCGTCGTTGCCGCCAAGATGTCCCCCTTTGAGCAGACAAGCGCGTGCCCCTCGATCGATCAGGTGTCGAGCGGCGCGCTGCATGTCCTCGACACTGGCGATTTCCAGCCCGGTGAGGACTTCGGCTTCAGGAACATTGGGAGTCACGAGTGTCGCCAGCGGTATGAGCTCCTGCAACAAGGCATCGCGTGCCGCAGATTGCAAAAGCACGGCGCCGCTCTGCGCCACCATGACGGGGTCGACGACGAGGAGAGGAATCCGCTGTTCGCGTACGGCCGCAGCAACGGTGCAAACGATTTCAGCGTCGGCAAGCATGCCGGTCTTTGCCGCGTCGACGCCGATGTCGCGGGTGACAGCGGCGATCTGGGCTAGGACGAAGTCCGGCGGCAGCACATGAATCGCCGAGACGCCGCAGGTGTTCTGCGCCGTCAGCGCTGTCACCGCGCTCATGCCGTAGACGCGCCAGACCGTGAAGGTCTTGAGGTCGGCTTGTATTCCCGCACCGCCGCTGGAATCAGAACCGCCGATAGTCAGCGCCCGCGCGATCATTGATGTGGATCTTCGACGGCATGTCGCGACAGGTCAAGACGGCCCTTCGCGGCTTGCGACCCCCGGTCAAATGTGACAAGTCGCGGCCCGGAAGCCATGAAGATCGGTGTAATAGGAGGTGGCAGTTTCGGGACCTCCCTGGCGAAGCTGCTTGCCGACTCCGGCCACGACGTGACGCTGTGGATCCACAACCCGGAGGTGGCGCAATCGGTTACCGAGCGGCGCGAAAATTCCGTGTATCTTCCGGGTGTACCCCTGCCACAGAACATCGTGGCGACCAGTGCCATGGAGCAGGCGGTACGCGATGCGGAGGTCTTGCTCGCGGTAAGCCCGTCGCATGTCATGCGCGAGGTCATGCAGCAAGCGCGAGGTTTCGTGCGCGGCCGCCCCTACGTCGTAACGGCCTCCAAGGGCGTGGAAGAGGGGTCGCTCAAACGCATGTCGGAGGTCCTGGCAGACGTTTTCGGAAGCGAGTTCGACGACCGGATCGTGGCGCTTTCGGGTCCGAGCTTCGCCAAGGAAGTTGCCGCAGGCAAGCCCACGGCGGTAACCGCAGCCGGTCCGACGCTTGAGGCGGCACAGGCTGTGCAGCAGATATTTCAAGCACCGACCTTCCGTGTCTACGCCGGCACCGATGTCATCGGCGTCGAGCTTGGCGGGTCGGCCAAGAATGTCATTGCCATTGCGGCAGGCGTAAGCGACGGGCTCGGTTTGGGCAGCAGCAGCCGGGCTGCTCTGATTACGCGAGGGGTGGCAGAAATTGTTCGCCTGGTCGAAAAAATGGGTGGACTGGCACAAACCGTCTCCGGCCTTTCGGGCGTCGGCGACCTTGTACTCACCTGCACCGGCGATCTCAGCCGCAACCGCACGGTGGGATTGCGCATGGGACGCGGTGAAACGCTCAACGAGGTTTTGGCCGGCATGAAAATGGTGGCCGAAGGGGTCCGTAACAGTATCAGCGTCTCGGCCATGGCCAAGCGCGCCGGCGTCGAGATGCCGATTGCCGAGCAGATACGGCTGATGTTGCACGAGGACAAGCCAGCCCTGCAGGTGCTCGGAGACCTCCTGCGACGGCAGGCAAAGCCGGAATTCTACAGCTAGGCTATAGTTTCAAAAGATCGAGGGATCGAAGGCGTATGCCGAGCTTTGACTCGGGGCACGAGATCCGCCATTCAAGGGTCGAAAAGCCCGCCGCAATCGGCTAAGCAGCCGCTCGACTTTTTTACTCTCGACTTTATCAATCACTGAAACCCGAAAGGAACCGCGATGAGCAAAGGCACGTGCAAGGCACCGAGCTGTGACAAGGAAGTCCAGGCCAAGGGCTACTGCAGCCGTCACTACAGCAAATGGCGCAAAGGCAATATGCCCAAGCCACGCTACAAGACCTGCAACGCCGAAAACTGCCGCAAGCCTCAGGAGCGTCGTAGCCTGTGCTCGGAGCACTATGCCAAGGAATACGGCAAGAAGACGGAAACGGTGGCGGCGGCGTCCACGGCCGCCTCGTAAGCCGGTCAGACCCGTCGGTCTATTCTGTAAGCTCAAATTGACTTGCCATACGGCTTGTGGTTCAACTTCGCCCTTACGCCGACTTAGGAAAATCGTCGACCGCGTGGGCTTCTTCTGAATGACACACACGGCTCGACCTCCGAGAGGGAATCATGAAACGAACGTATCAACCAAGCAACCGGCGTCGAAAACGCACACACGGCTTCCGCGCCCGGATGGCGACCCCAGGGGGCCGCGCCGTCCTCAAACGTCGTCGCGACAAAGGTCGCAAACGCCTGACGGTAAGCATCCCGCCCAAACAGCCGCAACAACGTCGCGGATAGACGATTTCGGCCTTCCGAAGGCAAACCGGATTCGCAAACGTAGCGAGTACTTGCGATTGCAGGGAATCGGTAGCCGCAATGCGAAAGGTCGGTTCGTAGTCATCACAACAGCAAGAGCGGCAGGTGGGTCGCGCCTCGGCATCACTGCCAGCCGCAAAGTGGGAAATGCGGTGGTACGCAATCGGATCAAACGTCTGGTGCGAGAGTTCTTCCGACACCACAAGCAGCTCATCGATCCGCCACGCGACGTTTTGGTAATCGCCCGCAGCAGCGCCGCAACGGCCAGCCTTTCGGACATCGAGCACGAGCTTTCAGCCGCATTGGAGATCAACGTTGGAAAATGACCTCCCGCCGATTGCGATCACGACGACCTCGCTCCCCGTCGTAGCCGCCGAGCGGATGATTCGTCTCTATCAAGTATTGGTATCGCCGCTTGTCGGACCCTGCTGCCGCTATACGCCGAGTTGCTCGGAGTATGCGCGCGCGGCGCTGCAGCGCCATGGCTTCCGGCGCGGCACGTGGCTTGGCCTCAAGCGGGTGGCACGCTGCCACCCCTTCCATCCCGGCGGTTGGGATCCGGTCGCCTGACCCATGGAGCGGAACGCCGTTCTTGCCGTTGTCGTCTCGATCGCGATCCTGCTGCTCTATCAGGAATTCGTGATCAAGCGCTTCTATCCGCCGCCGTCTCAGGATGAGATCCAGACAAGTGAGCCGCAAGCTCCCCCGGCCGCGGCGAATGCACCATCCGAGGTCAACCCGGCCCCACCGTCCGACAGTGGCAGCGCCAACGAAGCTGCGACCGCGGAAGTTCACGCTGCCGCCAACAACCAGCTGGTGACGGTCGACACGCCGCTTTACACAGCGACCTTCGGTACCTCCGGCGCTCGACTCGTGAGTTTCAAGTTGAAGCGCTACCGCACCACCGTCGATGCCGACAGCCCACCGCAGGAAGCAATCGTTCCGGGTCAAGCGGGCGAGTTGCCCATCGGCGTCGAGCTGCGCGGCGCACAGGGCGTTCAGATACTGTCCGACACTGGTGCCGGATATTCCGTCAATAAGAATGGCCTGACGCTTCAAGGTAACGAAAGCGGCGACCTCGACTTCCAATGGTCCGAAGCCGGTTTGACACTCGACAAGCGCTTCAGCTTCCATGCCGATAGCTACGCGATCGACGGCCAGGTTGAGGTCATTCGAGCCCCCGCTGGCTACAACGAGTTGCTGCTGTCGTGGAGTAAGCTGGCCGACGGGGTGCAGTCGGCGCTGAGCGAAATGGTTTTCGACCACGCTGTCCTGTTGAACGGCAAGAAGCTGGTGCAGCACCAGTTCAAGGACATGCAGAAGGGTGAAGTGGTCGAAGGCGACATTCGCTGGATCGGCTACGCCGGGCGCCACTTCTTCGGAGGACTGTCCGCGCCGGATGCCCACAACACCCGCGCTTGGCTCAAGACGCGTGACAGGACCGCCGATCAGAAGCTGTTGATTCCGATCACGCCCGAGGGCGCCAAGATTCCGCTTTCATTGTATCTCGGGCCGAAGGATGTCGACGTACTCGACAAGGCCGGACACGACTTCGCGCGCGCGGTCGATCTTGGATGGTTCGGATTCATCGCGCTGCCGATGTTGCACGTGTTGGAGTTGTCGCACCGCTTCACCGGAAATTATGGCGTCGACATCATCCTGCTGACCCTGGTGATCAAGATTCTGTTCATCCCGCTGACGCAAACCAGCTACAAGTCGATGCAG
>JACQEN010000217.1 GCA_016200585.1 Deltaproteobacteria bacterium | reverse complement strand
CGCAGCGAATGCGCTGGCAAAGCGACGCGTTGACTCTGAGCGTCCTCGCGCTGCTCACGGCGGCGACGCTTGTTCCGGTTTGGAATGTTGGGGTCCTTCCACTGCAGGACCTCCCCAACCATCTGCTCAAGGTCGATCTGCTGCGTCGTTATCTGGCCGGCGATGTGTCGACCCGATCGCTGTACGCGCTCAACCTCACGCCGTTTTCAAACTGGACCTGTTACGTCATTCTGGGCGCGCTAGCCCAACTGTGCCCGTTGCAAACCGCAGCGAAGGTCTTCGTTTCGCTCTACTTGATGGCATTGCCGGCTACAGCGTACGTCTGGCTGCGCCGCATTCATCCCAGCAACGCGGCGCTTGCTCTGGCAACGCCGATCCTCGGTCACAACTTGTTCCTTTCCAAGGGCAACCTGAACTTCTGCCTGGCGCTGGCATTGTATCTGGCGTGCCTCGCTTGTTTCGAAACCCGAGGACGCCGCACCGGCGCGGCGTTCTCGATCCTTGCGACCATCCTCTACTTCACCCACGGAGTGGTATTCCTGGCTTTGGCCGGGGTGATCGTGCTGCGCCTGCTGCTGCCGTTCGATCTCCGTTTGGCGCCGCGCGCCTTCGGTCTTGTTCCCGGCCTGCTGTGCATGGGTGCGACCATCCTCATTCCCGGGGGCGAAGCTCTATCGCTGCAATGGCGCGCCCCGGAGCTTTATCTTGTCGGGGATGCAACCCTGTGGTTGTTCGCCTCGAAAGAAGCTCTGCTGCCGGCGCTCCTGTGGTCGGTTGTGATGGCAGGTTGCATCGCCCTTTCGATTTTCGGTTGGATAGCAAGTGGCAGCCGCCGGTGGATCGTACGGCGTGGCCTATGGCTTCTCGTCGCACTGTTACTCGGCCTGGCGTACTTGCTGGCACCAGCCGACCTCGCCGATTGGTCGCATCTTCAGGAGCGCTTCATCCCGCTGGCGATCTTGACGGCCCTCGGCGGCGCGCGCCTGCCGCGCTCGGCGAGCTTGCGAATCGCCGCCGTCGCCATGCTGGCTTTCGCAACGGCATGGAGTCTGCGCATCACCATGAACAACTATCGTGACGGGGAGGCCGATCTCGTTGCGTATGCGGCAGCGCTCGACCGCCTCGAGCCAGACGCGGCGATCTTGCCTCTGTACTTCGGCGACGCGACACAGCAGACGCGACCGACGTTGCATGCCTGGGCGTATCACATTCAGCGCCGTGGCGGCTGGGCTCCGTACCTTCAACACGCACAGCACCTGCGCACCGCGCGTTTGCTTTATCCGATCGTCTACCGCACCGCGCCGTGGACACCTCGCGAAACCAACGCCGAGGTGAATTCTCCGTTAGCTCAGCGCGCGGCCGGCTGTTACGATTATGTTGTTATGTGGGGCGCCAAAGCACCAGACATGGAGCCGATGCGACCGTATTTCGACCTCGTCGTTGACCAAGGCCCGACTCAGGTCTGGCGCAATCGGAGCGGGATCCGCAGAGCAACACCCAAAAGCTCCAGCGCGTGCCGCGCCGACAGCTAGGCGTCTTGAAGGGCAGTACACGGTTGCACATGAGTCGAGTTTGCGAAAGCAGCCTGGAGCGAGCCGACGGCGAGCGGACTCCGCCCCTAGGGACCGAGGCCCTGCCTCGGAAGAGAGAACGCCACGGATGAATGCGGACGTACAGCGGCCCGACAGACGGCGGCTTTTGTTGCTGAGCTACGATCTCGACGTCTGGGGTGCGCAACGGCAGCTGGTCGAGCTGGCGAAAGGGCTCGACCCAAACCGCTACGACGTCCGCGTCGGCACCTTGGTCCCGAATGGACCACTGGCCACCGAGCTGGCCGCGGCCCGAATTCCGGTCGTCGAGCTGGAGCGAACCTGGCGCTGGGACCTTTCGCCGCTGTTCCGGCTGCGACGCTACCTGAAGAGCGAGCGCATCGACATCGTTCACTCGTTCCTGTTCCTGCCGAACTTCTACGCACGCTTTGCCGGGCGCCTGGCCGGAACTGCGGCGGTCATTTCATCCCTGCGCGCCGTTGGAATCGAAGGCTGGCCGCGTTTTGTTGGCGACGTCGCGACCTGCGTGCTGTGCGACGCCATGATCGCCAACTCGGCCGCCGGCGCGGCGCACTACGTCGCTCACGGTGGGCTCCGCAGCCGCGTCGTCGTTGTGCGCAATGGTTTCCCGCAACTACCCGCCGCGGACGCCGGTGCAGTCCGGCAAGCGGCACGCGAATGGAATCTCGATCGCTTCGGCTGCCGCATCGGCATGATCGCCGCCCTCGAGCCGCGCAAGGACCAAGCGCTTTTGGTTCGTGCCTTTGCCAAAGTTCTTCCGTTCTTCCCGGACACGGGGTTGGTGCTGGCCGGCGACGGCGTACGGCGGCCGCAGATCGAGCAACGGATCGAGTCCTTGGGAATTGCCGCCAACGTCGTATTGCTCGGCAAGATCCAAACACCTCACTTGCTGCACGAGCTGCTCGACATCTACGTGCAAGCGTCGGCCAGCGGCGAAGGCATCTCGAACAGTATTCTGGAGGCCATGTCGCACGCTTGTCCGGTTGTCGCCACGGACGTCGGCGGCAATCCCGAGGTCGTGCTCGACGAGCGCACCGGCTATATCGTTCCGGCAGGCGACGTCGACGCGCTCGCCGACCGACTGCGCCGACTGCTCGACGATGCGGACCTGCGCCGCCGCGTGGGCTACGAAGGCAAGCAGCGCGTACAGACCACTTTCAGCGTCGAGCAACTGGTGGCCGCGACCTGCGAAATCTACGACCGCGTGCTTTCCGCGGCACCGCTACGGGCACGCATTTCGGCAACCGCCTGAGGGTCGACCATGTGCGGCATCGCCGGATATACGAATCTCGATGGCGCACCGGTGGATGCGTCGATCCTGCAGCGGATGGCCGGAGCGCTTCGGCATCGCGGACCCGACGGCGATGGCATCCACATCGCCGACCAGACGGGTTTGGCACATCGACGTCTGGCGATCATCGACTTGGCCGGCGGCACTCAGCCGATGTCGAGCAGCGACGCGCGGCTGTGGATCAGCTTCAACGGCGAGATCTACAACTACATCGAGTTGCAAGCCGAGCTGCACAAGCGCGGGTACGCCTTCCGCACCAGCTCGGACACCGAAACCATTCTCAACGCCTACGCCGAGCACGGCAGCGATTGCGTCCTGTCCTTGCGCGGCATGTTTGCCTTCGCCCTCTACGATACAAAGGCCCGACGGCTGTTGCTGGCGCGCGACCGCTTCGGGATCAAACCGCTCTACTACTTTACCAACGATCACGTCTTCGTTTTCGGCTCGGAGCTCAAGGCGCTGCTGCAGCACCCGGCGGTGCAACGCGAGGTCGACCCGGAAGCGCTCAGCGACTACCTCACGTACCTCTACGTGCCGGCGCCGCGTTCGATCCTGCGCGGCATCCGCAAGCTGCCGGCGGCCAGTCTGATCGAAATACAGGACGGCAAGGTCGTCGAACGGCGCTATTGGACCCCGACGTTCGAGCCGACGCCGGACACTCTCGGCGAAGACGAATGGATCGAACGCCTGCGCAGCACGCTGGCAGAATCGGTACGCTTGCACATGCGCAGCGATGTTCCTTACGGCGCGTTGCTCTCGGGAGGTCTGGACTCCAGCACCGTGGTCGCGTTCATGGCCCAACAGTCGACGCAGCCGGTTTCCACCTACACCGTCGGTTTCGAGGAGAGCGATTTCGACGAGCGCGCCGATGCTCGCTTGATTTCCAGTCATTTCGGCACGCGGCACACCGAAGTCGTGCTGCGTCACGAAGGTTTGTCGCGCCTGCCCGAGCTCATCGAAGCGTTCGACGAGCCCTTCGCCGATCCTTCCGCCCTACCGTGCCTGCAGATCGCCGAGGTTGTCGCGCGCGATCTGAAAGTCTGTCTGACCGGCGACGGCGGCGACGAAGCGTTCGCCGGCTACGAAGCCTACCGCAAGGCATTGCAGCTTCAGGCCTTGGATCGCGTTCCGCGCGTTGTACGCCGAGCCCTGCTGCAACCGTTGCTGGCGGTCTACCCGCGCTGGCTACCGCCGCGCGGCCTCTTCGACATGGCCGTTTTGGATTTTGCCGATCGCTACATCGAGCTGATGTGCGGCTTTGACAATCCGAGCAAGCGCCGCATTTTGACACCCGCGTTTGCGGAGCTTCTCGACACCCATGATTCGTACGACCTTTGCCGCCGATTTCTGGTCGATCAGCGTCTCGATGCGTTGTCGCGCATGCAGAACGCCGACTACCAGACGTATCTGCCCGACGACATCCTCACCAAAGCCGACCGCTCGTCGATGCGGCACTCGCTCGAGTTGCGCGTCCCGTTGATCGATCACAAGGTGTTCGACCTGGTACGGCGCTTGCCGCGCTCGCTGAAGATTCAAGCGGGCACGGGCAAGCATCTGCTGCGCCGCGCCATGGAAGAACTCCTGCCGCCGGCCGCTCTCAAGCGCGGCAAGAAGGGCTTTGCGGTGCCGCTGCAACGCTGGCTATCGGGTGAGCTTGGGGCTCTCGCCGAGGACGTGTTTCGCGATCGCCGGACGCAGCAACGGGGCATCCTCGAATCGAACGAGCTGCACGGCCTGTTGTACGACGCACGCCGCGGACATCGTGATCTCAGCAACGAGGTATGGGCGGCGCTGATCCTCGAGCTGTGGTGCCGGCACTACCTCGACTGTGCCGTCGCTGAGCCTTCCGGTCTAGGAAGCGGGGAAGCGACGGCGATTTGTTCGCCCGTCCCACCTGCCTCTTCCGGTTCGAAGGCGGAAAACAGCGATGGTCTGCAACCCCAGTAGGACAGCGCCGATGCGTATTACCTACTTCCACTACCTCTACGACGAACCGAGCGGCTTACTGCACGTCAACCAGTTCGCCGACGCGGCACGCGTGCTCGGCCACGAGGTCCACGTGCATGCGCTCAACCTCGCACCACACGACGGCAGCGGCATCGGCACACCGCAAGCGACCCGGCTGTGGTTGAAGCAGCGCCTGTCGCGCTACTTGCACGAGCCCAAGGAGATCTTGTGGAACCCGCGCTACGTCGCCCGCGAGCTGGCGATCGTCCGCGCAGAACGGCCCGACGTCGTGCTGGTGCGCGAGCACCATCTCACCTGCGCCGAGGTACTGGTCCGTCGCTGGACAGGCGTGCCGTTGGTGCTGGAAGTGAACGCCCCGGCCGACGAGAGCGCGACGTACTTCGACGAGTTTGCCCACCTGCCGGGCGCCGGATGGTTTACCGAACGTCTCAAGCTGCGCAACGCCGATCGCATCGTCGTCGTCTCCGACGCTCTGCGGCGCTTCCTTGCCAAGACCCACGGCGTGGCGCTCGACCGAATCGTCGCCAACCACAACGGTGCCGACTGCGAACGCTTTCGGCCTGCTGTCGACGGTGGAGAGGTCCGCCAACGCTACGAGCTTGGCGACGACGTCGTCGTCGGTCTGGTGGCCAGCCTGCAACCGTGGCACGGGCCCGACTTCATCAAACATCTGCTTGCCGCACTGGCGCCGGAAACGGCGCGCTTCCTGATGGTCGGGCGTGGCCCCGGCTGGTTGCCGCTGCGCCAGTGGGTGGAAACGCACGGCTGGGCATCACGAGTGGTGTTTGCCGGCGGGCTCGACCATGCCGACGTGCCGAAGCACGTCGCCGCCATGGACATTGCTCTCGTTCCCGAAGCCGGCTTCTACCAGTCGCCACTCAAAGTGTTCGAGTACATGGCCGCAGGCCGCGCCATTGTCGCACCGGCGTATGATCCGCTGCGTGAGGTCGTCCGCGACGGTGTCGATGGCTTGTTGTTCGCGCCGCGCGACGCGCCATCCGCAACCGCCGCTATCCGCAAGCTGGCGGGCGATGTCGCCTTACGGCAGCGCCTCGGCATCAACGCACGACAGCGCGTTACATCGGCGTTCACCTGGCAACACAACGCTCAGCGCGTCATCGATGCGTGTTCGGCTGCCATCGCCAAACAAGGCGCCGCCGGGAGTTGGTTCACCCACGGTAGGCAATCCGTAGCGGCGACCGAACGGCCACGGGAGGACACTTGAGCGCGCTGCGGGCCGTGGCCGACGGCGTCAGTGCGACGCCTCTCGCCAACCTGACCTGGCGACTGCGAAAGAGCCGGCGCAAAAGCGGTCGCGCTCTGGTTCTAATGTACCATCGTGTCTCCTCCGAGCCCGACTATCTCGGCATGAGCGTCACTCCGGAGCGGTTCGAGGAGCAGATGCAGCTATTGCGCCGCCGCACGCGCGTCGTGCCGCTGGTCGATCTGGTTGGCAAGCTCGGCCGCCAGCAACCGCTCGAGGAAGATCTCACCGCCATCACCTTCGACGACGGTTACCGCGACAATCTCGAAACCGCCTTGCCGATTTTGGAGCGCCACGGCTTGCCAGCCACGGTCTTCGTCACCACCGACTTTCTCGACGACAAAACACTCCCGGACGGAGAACGCTTGCGGCAGGCCTTCGAGCACCTGTGGGCGGACGGCTCGGCCCCCGCGCTGACATCGGACGCGACCGGATCGATCGCACCCGCGATCCGCCGAGCTCTGGCAAAGCCGGGCTCCTTCGATGCCGTGCGTGAGGTGCGCCAGAAGTTGAAGCACCTGCCGGCGAACGAAATCGAACGGGTGATGGCCACTCTCGAACAGCGCTCCGGCACGGCAGAACCAAAATCGACCCCGGCGGGTCTCATGCTGCACTGGCACGAGGTTCGCGTACTCGCCGCCCGAGGAGTGGAGATCGGTTCGCATACCGTCTCGCACGCCATCCTCTCTCGCGTCACGGACAGCGTTGCGGCCCGTGAGCTGCGAGAGTCGAAACAGCGTCTGGAAGAGGCAACGGGGAAACCGGTGGTAGGCTTCGCATATCCAAATGGACAAGCAACCGATTTCTCGCAGACGCACGTCAGCGCTCTGCGACAGCTCGGTTACGTCTACGCCTGTAGCGCGGTACGCGGCATCAACCGCCCCGGCAGCGACCTGTTCCGTTTACGCCGAATCGGCGTAGGCAATCACTCCGCTGCCCTGCTCGATCTGAAATTGGCTCTGGGAGGCCCCGTACAACCATGTGCGGCATAACCGGAATGTTTTCATCCGGCGGTGCCGTGCTACCGCTGGCGGCCTTGCAGCCAATGAACCAAGCGCTGCTGCACCGCGGCCCCGACGAAGAGGGTAGCTTTCACGACGACGTCGTCGGTCTCGCCATGCGACGCCTGAGCATCATCGGTCTCGGCAACGGACGTCAACCCATCTTCAACGAAGACGGCAGCGTCGGCGTCATCATGAACGGCGAGATCTACAACTACCAGGAGCTGCGCGCCGGACTGGAAGAGCGTGGACACCACTTTCGCACGCGCAGCGATATCGAAGTCGCCGTCCATCTCTACGAAGAGCAAGGGACCGGCTTCGTCAGCGCCCTGCGCGGCATGTTCGCCTTCGCACTCTACGATCAACGCCAACGACGTTTGTTGTTGGGTCGCGACCGTCTCGGGAAGAAGCCGCTGTACTATGCAGAGCAAGGCGGCATCCTCTACTTCGCATCGGAGATCAAGGCCCTGCATGCTTCCGGCCGCTTGCCGCAAGACCTCGACACCGGCGCTTTCGAATCGTATCTGGCGCACGGGTTCGTGGTCGGCCCACGGACGCTGTTTTCGGGCATCCGCAAGCTGCCACCGGCGTCGATCCTCGAAGCGTCACGTGACGGAATCAAAGTGCGGCCGTACTGGGACCTTCCCGCGCCGCAAAACACCGACATGGGATTCGATCAAGCCGCGGAGAAGCTGCGGGTGCTCCTCGAAGAGGCGGTTCACATCCGCTTGATGTCGGAGGTTCCGCTCGGGGCATTTCTCAGCGGCGGCGTCGATTCGAGCGCCGTCGTCGGCATCATGAGCCGAGCCTCGGTAAAGCCGGTCGAGACGTTTGCCGTCGGCTTCGACAACCCGGACTTCGACGAGCTGGTCCACGCACGCACCGCCGCGCAGCTCTACGGCACCAATCACCACGAGCTGGTGCTGCGCCAGTGCAGTCCCGACCTGCTGCGCGAAATCAATTTCTATCACGATGAACCCGCCGCTGATCCGGCCGCCGTGCCGACCTACTGCCTTTCGCGGTTCGCGCGCGCCTACGTCACCGTCGTACTCACGGGCGAAGGCGGCGACGAGCTGTTCGCCGGCTACCGTCATTACCGGCTGCACCGGCAGCTGGCGCAGTGGGAGGATCGCTATCCCGGCATCGGTGTCGCGGCGCGAGTACTGGCCGGGCTGGAACCTCTGGGCCGCTCCTTCGGCCCGCGTCGACTTTGGAAGGCCGTGTGGATCGCCAATCTGCCGCGCCATGAGCGTCCGCGCGGCCTGGTCAGCGTCTTCACCGACGGTGAAGTGAAGCGGCTGCTGTCGACAGCGGCGGCGGCCGACGGCGGACGCTACGCCATCGACGAGTTTCGGGCTCTGCAAGCACGCGTGCGCAACCTCGATTGCGTCTCGCAAGCCATGTACGTCGATGCCAAAACGCAACTCGCCGACCAGCTCCTGATGAAGGTCGACAAGACGACGATGGCCGCCTCGCTCGAAGCACGCTGTCCGTTCCTCGACCAAAAGCTCATCGAGTACGTCGCCAGCTTGCCGATCGACATGAAGATCTCCGACTCCGGCGCCAAGCTGCTGTTGCGACAGGCGCTACGCGGCTTGGTTCCCGACGAGCTCTTGGATCGCCCGAAGCATGGATTCGAAGTGCCGGTCCGGCGCTGGATGCTCAGCGAGCTCGAGCCGTTGGCCAACGAGGTCTTGCTGGCGCCCGGGGCCGGCGCGCATCAGTACTTGCGAGCCGATGCGGTCAAAGAGTTGTGGCAGCGCTTGCGATCGCACGACGACGCGCAGGTGGCACGCCAAGCATGGACCTTGTTGAACTTCGCCGTCTGGTACGAACAGCTTTGGGGACGCAACCGCCGTGGGGTCGAGCATGTCGAGTGTGTCGCCGCTCATGCCTGACCGCAGCGCTCCGGCAGCGGCGGACTGTGCGCCGCGGCGCATGCTGTTTGTCATCACCAGCAGCGACTTCGGCGGCACCGAGACGACCCTGCGCGAGTTGGTTTTGCGCCTCGATCCGCGCGAGATCAAAGCGGCGGTGTGTTCGTTGCGCCCGAGTGGGCGGATGGCACGCGACCTTGCGGCGCATGGCATCCGAGTTTTTTCGCTGCGCATGGCCGAACAGCCGCGGGTTGCCGAGCTTCTGCAAGGCGTACTGCGCCTTGCGCGCTGGATCGATCGTCACGACGTCGATCTCGTTCAGTCCTTTCTCTATCGCGCCAACACCCTGGCGCCGCTGGCGGCGCGCTTGTCGCGGCGCCATCCGATCGTCGTTGCCGGGCAACGCAGCCTCTATCCGCTGGGCGGCCGGCGTGCTGCGGTCGCAGCGCGTTGGACGTGGGGATTGGCGGATCGCGTCATCGCCGTATCCAACGCCGTGCGCGATGAATTGATTCGTACCGACGGTGTACCGCTCGATCGCACCGTGGTCATCGAAAACGGCGTCGACACCAGCCACTTCCATCCGCCGCGCGGGGATCGGCTGATGCGCGAACGATTCGGCGTGCCGCGCGATGCCGTCGTCGTCAGTGGCGTCGGTCGACTGTCGCCGGAGAAGGGCTTCGACCGGCTCATCGAAGCCTTTGCAATCGCCCGCCGGCGCGGACTGCCGTTGCGTTTGTTGCTGGCAGGGGATGGAGCGCAACGCTCGGCTCTCGAAAGCCGCGTCGCCGTGCTCGGCTTGAGCGATGACGTGAAATTCCTCGGCATGCAACACGACCTGCTCCCCTTGTACGCCGCGACCGACATCCTTGCCCTGCCGTCGCTCGAAGAGGGATTGCCCAACGCCCTGCTCGAAGCGATGTCGAGCGAGATCGCCGTGGTCGCCAGCCGCGTCGGCGGGGTTCCGGAAGTCATCGAGGAAGAGGTCAGCGGGCTACTGGTCGAACCCGGTGAACCTGTACCGCTCGCCAACGCAATCATCCGTTTGGCCGCCGACCCGACGCTGCGGCACCGCCTCGGTGAAGCGGCACGCCGGCGCTCGCGGCAGCGTTTTGACATCGGCGTCATGGTCGAGCGCCACGCCCAAGTCTATCGCGAGCTTCTGGCACAGCGCCTAGGCACGAAACCGAGCCCGCGCTCATGAGTGCCCTGCCCCTTGTTTCGAGCCCGTCCGCGCCGGCTCCACGGCGGCGTTGGTTTTTCATCGCCTTGCTCCTGTTGCTGGCACTCGGCCTACGCCTGTATCGCATCGACCAGCAGAGTCTGTGGATCGACGAGGTGTCGTCGATCGAGGTGGCGCGGCAGCCGATTCGCGACATCGTGCTCAACTACCGGCCGGGGCGCCATCCGTGGCGCGGTGCCGAGCAAGCTCCGTTGAGCTTCTTCTTCATGAGCTTGATGTTTTCGCCGAAGGCGCAGGAAACGACGGCGCGCCTGCCGTCGGTGTTGTTCGGCATCGCTGGGGTTCTGGTTATCTTCCAGCTTGGACGTGAGCTGCTGCAAGGTCCGGTCGCTTGGACGAGTGCAGCTCTGCTTGCCGTCTCACCGCTGCATATCTGGTACAGCCAGGAGGCCCGCTGGTACACACTGTGGATCCTACTCACCATGCTGTCCTACTGGGCCTTCTTCCGCGCCTGGAAGAATTCGAGTTGGCAGGCGTGGCTCGCCTACACCCTGTGCACGACGCTCGGCATCTACACATTCGTGCTGTCGTTCTTGGTGATGGCCTGCCAGGGATTCAGTACGCTGCTGCTGGCGCGACGCCAGGGTGGCGCACGCTTCGTCGCCACGGTCTTGGCGACGCAGATCGTCGCAGCCATCGCCGCGGCTCCGGTTCTGTGGCTGATCCTCAACACGCTCGGGCTGACCACCGGCACCCCACGACCGCAAGTGCTGGCACAGATTCCCTACACCTTCTTCACCTACGCGGCCGGCTACTCCATCGGACCGACCGTAGCGATGCTGCATGCGCTTCCGAGCGCGGCGCTGTTGCTTCGCGATCATCCGGCCATCCTCTTCTTCGTCTCTGTGTTTGCGCCGTTGACGTTGCTCGGCTGCAAGCGGGTGCTGCGCTGGCCAGCGGAAGCGATGATTCTCGTACCGTGGCTCTTCGGTCCGTTGTTGCTGACAGCGCTCTTGGCACTGGTCAGCCACGTGACCTTTCAAGCGCGCTACAGCAGCGCTGCGTTGCCGGCGTTCTTGATGGTGACCGCTCTTGGAATCGAGGCGCTCCCGAACGTGTGGCTGCGTTTCGTGGCGCTCGGCGCCGTGTTGCTGGCATTCACCCTGTCGCTGGTCAATCACTACAACAATCCGGCGTACTTCAAAGAAGACGCACGCGCCGCCGCCGCCTTTCTGAAAGGCAGCGCCGCCGACGCGCCCGTCTACGTCGTCGGACAAGTCGGCCCGGCGTTGAAGTTCTACGCCGCTGCGCTGCAGGTCACCGATGTCGAGGATTGCCAGGTCGATCTCAAGCCGTCGGACGACGGACGACTCTGGGTTGTCGTCGGACGCGATTGGCAGGGCCAAGGCTCGCGCTGCTTGGCGCGACTTGCGGCGGCAAACGCGGTGCGTGCGCACAGTCGATTCATCGGCATCGAAGCGTGGCTCTTCAGCCCGATACAGACGGACTCGTCAGCACCTCCGATGGAGGGCACAGCGTGACACCGCAAACGCAAGGCGTGCGGACGTCACGGCCCAGCGGCGCTCGATCACCAGCCCTGAGCACAACGGCCGCGACGCTGCTGTTTGCCGCAGCCGCGTTCACCCTCTTCTATCGGCACAGCCATTCCGGTTTGGAGCTGCGCGACTTCCGCGACGGTGTCTACTATGCGGTTGTCGCCTTGCTGGACGGCGGCAATCCGTACGACACGCCGCACTATCTGCAACGCTACCCCGTCGAACAGGGTTACTCGCCGTATGCACCCGGTTTTCTCGCTCTGCATCTGCCCTTCGGCCTGCTGTCTTTCGAAACCGCCCAAGCGGTTTACTTCGCCTTCGTTTGTGGGCTCGGGGTCGTTCTGGCGTACCTCGCGTGGCGCTATACGAGCCAGCAATCGAACCTCGCTGTCAGCCTGGTGATGGCGGCGGCGCTGTTGCTCAGTCGTCCGGGCTCTTGGAACGCCGGCCTCGGGCAATACGCCTTGGAATTCTCGATTGGTGTGACGCTGGCCCTGTGCCTGGCGCCTCGGCACATTTGGCTCGCCGGCTTCGGCTGCGGGCTGACGTTGCTCAAGCCGACCTACGGCGTGCCGATGTCGCTCCTGTTGTTGGGCAGCGGACGAACGCGTATCTGGCTGGTTGGCGTCGCCTTCGCGGCGCTGCTGTCGCTGGCACCTGCCTTCGCCGTCGTCAGAGCTGCCGGCGGTATTGAGCCCTTCGCGACTTCGTTGCGTGCCAGCCTGGCAAATTTCTCCAGCGACACGACGGCCGCAGCCGCAACCGGACCTGAACGCATCGACATCATCGGCCTGGTGGGCTTTGCGCTCGGCGCGAATCCGAGCCCGGCTTTGGAATTGGCGCTGACGGCGGCTGTTCTGGCGGCTGGAACGTACGGCCTTCGGCGCCTCGTGGTCGCCACGAATGGCGAGGTCACACCCCTGGCATTGGTTCTTGCCTGTCTGACGTTGCTCATCTGCACCTATCATCAGACGTACGACCTGGTGCTGCTGCTCGTCCCGTTGACGGCCTGGACAACGGTTGTGCGTTGGCCGACGACCCGTCGGATCGGCACGTTGACGCTGTTTGCCCTGTTGCTGTTCCCGATGCTGAACTATCTATCGCCACAGGCGGTGCAGGTGCACCTCGGAATCCACGGCTTGGCGTCGAGCCTGCTGACGCGCGCCAACGCCGTGACGAT
The DNA here is from genome assembly GCA_016200585.1 of Deltaproteobacteria bacterium. Lineage (GTDB taxonomy): Bacteria > Desulfobacterota > Binatia > HRBIN30 > HRBIN30 > JACQEN01. The sequence continues at coordinate 2,693 of JACQEN010000217.1, read as the reverse complement.
GGCCGCACGAAGGCAAACGACGCAGCCGAGGAGCTCGCGTTGAACAACTCCTTCGAAGCGCGGTCCTTTTCGTGGCGCGCCACGGCCGCAGCGCTTGCCCTGTTCGCCGTGGTCATCGCGTTGATGTCATACCGCGCCAGCTTTTACGTGGCCAACCCGGACCGACCCGATGGTGTGCACTGGGTGATGCAAGATTTTCGCGATGTCGTGTTCTATCCGGCGCGTGCCTTCCTCGACGGACGCAATCCGTACAACACGCACGAATACATGGAGATCTACCCGGTCTGGCATCCGCTTGCTTTGTATACCCCGCTATCGCTGCTGCTGAACTCGCCGTTTGCCATGATGCCATTTCAGCTTGCCTGGCAAGTCTACTTGGTCTTCAGCTTGCTGTTGCTGACGGCGTTGGCGGCGATCTGCTTGACGGTCGTCGATCTGAAGGCATCCGCCGGACGAGTGGCACTGGTATCGGCGCTGCTCTTGCTCAGCCGTCCAGGACAGATGAATTTCCACCTCGGACAGGTCGGGTTGCAGACCGCCATCACAGCAACGCTGGCGGTGTTTTGCGCGAATCGATCGCCATGGCTGGCAGCTGTCGCGTTGGCGTTGAGTACGATCAAGCCGACGTACGGAGCGCCGCTGTGCGTTTTGCTCGTGGCGCGCGGTGATTGGCGCTTGGTCGTCCGTGCGCTGTTGTTGGCGGCAGGACCTACGGCTGTGGCGATCCTGATGTTGCTGCAACGCGCCGGCGGCATCGAACAGCTCCTGGCCAGCTGGGCGATGACCTATCATTCTTTCGGAACCGAGAGCTTCGACGATCCGATGATCGGCCCGTTTCGCATCGACGCGCCGGCCTTGATCGCGCGCCTGTCGAGCATCTCGATGACCCGCAGCACGGAACTACTCATCGGCACCGCCGTGTTGGCGGTCGGCGCCTACGCAGTGTATCGCTGCGGGCGCAGCGAACCGCAGAACGATCCGCGCATGCAGTCGGGAACTTTGATCATCCTGACGATGCTGGCTTGCACCTATCACCAGACGTACGATGCGCTCGCTCTCGCCCTGCCGGTCGTTGGGTTGGTGGCGGACCATCTCGCAGCCCGCCCCCGGAAGAACGTTCTGAGAATCGCTTTGATCGTGCTCTTTGGGCTCATCGCCGCCAACTACCTGGCAACCGTAACCGCTTTGCAAAGCCTCAACCTGCACGGCAAAGGACGCCTCGGTGCAACCTCGATCAACCCCGGCGCAATCTGTTTGGCGCTGGCAATTTACGTCGGCTTGGCGCTGCGGCGACGGGACCGTCCATCGATCTGAAGAAAACACTATGACTTCACGAGCTCAAGGCACATCCTCAACGAATCGTTCCGACATCACACCAAGGCGCCGACGTGCGTCCCTGGTGAAAGCCACGTTTCTGCTGGCGCTGTCGGTTTTCGCAATGAGCCGTCGTGCGCCGGCCGACACGATCCTGCCTGCCGGTTTCCAGGAGTCGGTCGTGTTCAGCGGCCTCATGCAGCCGACGGCGGTGCGCTTCGCGCGCGACGGACGTATCTTCGTTGCCGAAAAGCGCGGTATCGTCAAAGTGTTCAACAACCTCAATGATCCAACCCCGACAATCTTCGCCGACCTGCGCACGCAGGTCTTCAACTTCTGGGACCGTGGCCTTCTCGGACTGGCGTTGCACCCCGACTTCCCCGACACGCCGTACGTTTATGTGTTTTACGCTCTCGACGCGCCGGTCGGTGGCACGCCGCCGTTGTGGGGCAAGCCTGGCGAGGACTCGGACAGTTGTCCGAATCCTCCGGGAGCAACCACCAACGGCTGTCTTGCTTCCGGTCGCATCTCGCGCCTCGAAGCTTCCGGGAACGTGATGACCGGCCCCGAGCACGTGCTCGTCGACGGCTGGTGCCAGCAGTACCCCAGTCATTCCGTCGGAACGCTGGCGTTTGGGCCCGACGGTGCGCTGTATGCAAGTGGCGGCGAAGGCGCTCACTTTCTGGTTTCGGACTACGGCCAGCTCGGGAGCCCGGTGAATCCTTGCGGTGATCCGCCCGCCGGAGTCGGTGGAGCGCAGACTGTCCCTACGGCGCGCGGCGGCGCGCTGCGCGCCCAATCACTACGACGTCCACCCAACGAGCCGGCGCTTTTCAGTGGCGCGGTCATCCGGATCGATCCGCTGACGGGAAACGCGTTGCCCGACAGTCCGCTCTTCGGGAACCCCCAACCCAACGCCGATCGCCTCATCGCCTATGGCATGCGCAACCCGTATCGAATGACGTTCCGCCCCGGAACTCGCGAGCTATGGATCGGTGACGTCGGCGAGGGTTTCTGGGAAGAGCTGAACCGCGTCCCCGACACGCTCGACAACGTGATCGAGAACTTCGGCTGGCCGTGTTACGAGGGGCCGGCGCCGCACATCGGCTACTCCGATCTCCAGCTGGAGATGTGCAATTCACTGTTCAGCTCGCCTGGCGCCGCGACCTATGCTCACTTCGCGTACCGGCACCTGCAGCCCTTGTTTCCGGGCGACCAGTGCAACACCGACAACGCTTCGATCTCCGGCCTCGCCTTCTATTCCGGTGGCAACTATCCGGGGGTCTATGGCAACGCGTTGTTCATCGCCGACTACTAGCGCAACTGCATCTGGAGCATGCGCGCCGGCAGCGACGGATTGCCGGACCCTGCAACGCTGG
>JACQEN010000216.1 GCA_016200585.1 Deltaproteobacteria bacterium | reverse complement strand
GTTTTGCAGCGTCGTGCCTGGCTTCGTCGGCCATTTGCTCGATCAAACTGCTCTTTGCCTCCTCACGCGTTATCCCCGCAACGTGTTCCAGCTGCTGGCGGGACTCCTCCAGGACCCGTGTGCTTTCGCGCTCTCGATCGAGTAGCTTCGCTTCCAGTTGCTTTAACGATTGCTCCTGACGCCCCATTTCCGATTCACGCCCTTCGGCTTGTTCGCCGCGGCGATCTAGGCCCTCCTCCTTTTGGGCCAGGCGACGCTCTAGTTGCTGAAGCTCCCGGCGGCGCTCGCGGGATTCCGTCTCGGCTTCTGTCTTAGCCTGGAGGATTACCTCCTTTCCCTTGAGCTCCGCCTCTTTTCGAATCGCATCGGCTTCCGCTCGGGCCTCATCCAAGATGCGCTTTCCCGTATCGTGTACGTCTTGAGCGTTTTGCTGAGACTGTCGCCGCCTGAGAAGATCAATCAGGAAGGCGCCGACAACCCCTATTCCTAGAACCGCTACAATTGATACTATGTTCGTCATTGCTCGTTACCTCCCTTCTGGAAGACCGCTATTGCCCAAACTCGACAACCCGGCATTCCGTGATGACACTGTGAAGATTCACATCCCATGAATCACAAGGCAAATCCGGCCAGTACTGAAATTCATATCCAATCCCGACCCGCCGGAAGCTTCCACCCAAGTCGGCAAAGAGCTTGTCGTAGAATCCACCACCTCTGCCGAGTCGTGTTCCCGAACGGTCCCACGCAACAAGAGGAACTAAAGCCAAAGTAGGATTTTCCGGCAGGGCAACATCGCCCTGGAGCGGTTCCAGGGTGCCCCCTCGTCCGATAACCAACGGCTCTCCCGGTCGCCATCGCTTCAGGCGTCGAGGGGAGCTGGTCGAGGGCAGATAGAGTTGCCGGCCAGACTCGAGCGCGTCTTCAAAGATGCCCGAAACCGATATCTCGTTCTCTGTCGATATGTAGGCGACAAGCGCAGCCGCACCGCGATAGCATTCGCATTGATGCAACGCCGCCGTTACAGCTGAGCTGGCGGCCTCAACGAACCGCGGAGCCAGCTGACGTCGTAAGGCACGCAGCTCGTTTCGGATGGCAGATTTGGAAACCTTCATTTTGCCGGTCGCTCGACCGGGACGAAGGTGGGTTGCAGACTATCTGAAGCGGTGAATATCGCAGATCCGAACGTGCACCGCGGCAAGGTGCTCAGGAAACTCTTCTCCCCCCCGCGTTCAACTGATTCACAGATCACTACCCCGAAGCTCGCACCTTTGGATCTGAAGATCTCAACAAGACGTATTCTCCGAAGAAACCCACCGCATCTTGCCCGCACCCACAGCCGTTACCTTTTGAGGTACAACGTTCTAGCAAAACCGCGATCCGACCCCGGGCAATCAATATATGGATCCACAGATCCTCCGCTCAACCGAGCGGATCCGCTAAAACGCTGCCTAGTGGTTGATCTCCTTTCTGACAACACCGACGGTTAAACGACTCAATCGCTCAAGCATTCGTCGCGACAATCGGTCGATCATATTCTCCGATGCTTCTCTCTGCTCACGTAGTTTCCAACATTCGCTGGCAAGATTCAACGCAGCAAGCAGGGCCAGTTGTACGGTAGAAGTTGGGGGCTGCGCACTTGCAAGCTGTCGCATTTGGAGGTCCACCAACTGTGCCGCCTCCCGAACATGCACCTCGCCGTCTTCACTGGCGACAGTGATGCGGTGCCCCATAATTTCGATCTCGACAGGTTGTTTCATAGTGTCACGATAGGTCGAGTGTCCCCAACCGGCCCATCAACCTCTCCAAGCGGGCGCGAATCTCTCCGCGCTCTTGTTCGAACTGCTTCACCTGCGCCGTTGCCGCGGCCAACTGAGCTTCACGTTCTTTGAGGCGCTGCGTCAACTCCTCGTGTTCTCGCCGAATTCGCTCATGTTGTTCGACAAATTCTTCAACCTTGGCTTCCAATAGCTTCAAATTCTCTAACGACATAGTCTCTCACTTCAGCCGAGCTTCTGACGATAGGGTAGCCCCCCGGAAGGTGTCAAGAACATCCCTCCCCAACCTCCGAGCGATTGACAGTGGGGCCCAGCACCAAACACTCGCTAAGGCGCTTCCGGAGTTGTTGCAAACAGCGCTTCGACGAACTCGGACGCTTGAAACGGCTCAAGATCCTCAGCTCGTTCACCGGTACCGATGTATCGGATCGGTACGCCAAGCTCGTTTCGGATCGCAAAGGCGGCTCCACCTTTCGCCGTTCCATCCAATTTGGTCAAAATAATTCCCGTAAGCGTCAGTGCCTCCTGGAAAACGCGCGCTTGACCAAGGGCGTTCTGGCCAGTCGTGGCATCGATCACAAGCAGGATCTCGTGAGGAGCGCTGCTCATCTGCCGCTTGATCGTTCGGGCAATCTTCCTCAGCTCCTCTACCAAATGCTGCTTGACGTGCAGCCGTCCCGCGGTGTCGACGATGATCACGTCGGCCTCACGGGCCAACCCCGCCGCCATTCCATCAAAAGCAACCGCCGAAGGATCGGAACCCGACTGCTGCTTCACGCAATCTGCACCGATCCGCTCTGCCCAGGTCTGCAATTGCTCGGCAGCAGCCGCACGAAACGTATCTGCGGCAATCAAGAGAACCTTTTTCCCGGCCGCGACGTACCGCATAGCGAGTTTCGCGATGGTGGTAGTTTTTCCAACACCATTGACCCCGGCTACGAGAATTACGTGCGGTCGTTCACGTGGCTCACCCGCCGGTTCAGACTCCAAGACATTCCGCATCTGCTGTTTCAACGCATCGCGCAACGCCTCGCCGGAGTCCAATTCACGTATCCGCGCGCGCAAGCCTTCGAGCAACCTCTGCGTCGTCTTGACGCCAACATCGGCAGCCAGAAGGACCTCTTCCAGCTCTGCCAACTTGCGCTCGGAATCGGCGCTCCCAGACAGGACGTCCTGCAGGCGCGACAGAAACTGCTGCCGGGTCTTGAGTAGCCCGCCGCGTAGACCCGGACGCCGTCTGTCGACGGGTGTAGCCGGCTTGTCGTCCCTGCCAATCTCACCGGAAGATTGTTCGCTTTTGCGCCGCCTTTGCCGCAGCAGAACAATGAGAACGACAACGCCTAAAGCGACAACCGCAGCGATCACCAACTCGAAATTGCTTACCGGAACCATACCTCGGCCCCGACCAAGCTCACGATCCTAACGGATCGCGACCGAGATGACCCGGGACACGCCAGGCTCTTGCATCGTAACGCCATAGAGAACACTGGCGGCCTGCATGGTCCGCTTGTTGTGCGTAATCACGATGAACTGCGAGTGTTCACTCATCTCGCGCACGAGATCCGTGAAGCGACCAATGTTGGCATCGTCGAGTGGTGCATCCACCTCGTCAAGAAAGCAGAACGGCGTGGGATTGATCAGAAAGAGGGAGAAGATGAGACTCACGGCAACCAGAGCCTTCTCCCCGCCGGACAGCAATGTCACGGTCTCAAGTCGCTTTCCCGGAGGTCGCACGACGATCTCCACACCCGCCTCGAGAAGATTATGCTCGTCCGTCAACACCAACCGAGCCTCGCCGCCGCGGAAGAGTCGAGGAAATACCTGCTGGAATTTTTCGTTCACTGCGGCGAATGTTTCGGCAAATTTTGCTCGCGAAGCCCGATTAAGCTTTTGGATCGTCCGTTCCAGATCCTCGAGAGAGCGCTGCAGGTCGTCCTTTTGAGTACGCAGGAACTGTGCGCGTTCTTCCAGCTCACGCAGCTCGTCGACGGCCCCCGCGTTGACTTCGCCGAGGCGCGACAAACGCTCGCGCACGCTCTCGAGCCGGGTCGCAGCGGTGGACTCGTCGAAGTCCTCCTCGCTGGGCTCAGGCTGCAACGCCAAATCAGCATCGTACCGCTCTTTGACCCCTTGCTGCAGGTGCTCGAGCCGCATGCGCTGCTCGACGAGGCCGACGTCCAACTGTGACCGCTTGCTGCGCAGGTCGTCCAAACCATTGCGGCATTCAAGAATCGTTTCGTCGTGCTCCGACAATGCGACATTCGCGGCTTCAACGGATACCCGCGCCTCAGCGACCGTCGGCTCCACCGACGACCGCTCGCTTTGGCGCAGGCCGAGTAAGTTCACGTCTGTCTCGAGTAATCCTCGCAACTCATCGCGCTCGCGCTGTGTTTCTTGATGCTCACTGCGCAGCTGATTTTGTCGATCGCTAGCAAACTGAATCTGCTGATTGACCTGTTGAACCTCAGCCATCGTACCGAGATGGCGTTGTTGACATTCTACGAGCCGGACTTTCCCGGCGGTAACTTCCTCGCCGAGTCGCGTTACCGCATCGAGGGCTGCTGTTGTCTCCCCTTGAATGTCTCGCAGCTGTGATTCGAGCTGCCGGCGCTGCATTTCCAATTCTTGCAGCTGGCATTTCGCGATTTCACCGGCACTGGTGCTCTCGGACTCCTCGCCGCGAGCCGTTTCCGACTCGAATCTTGACACCTCCAGGCGGTCGATCCAGCGCGGTCGCTCGGCGTGCAGACGCTCCAAGTCCTTCTCGGCAGCAATGAGCTTGGCGGTTAAAGCATGGACATCGGCATCAAGAACATTGAGCGCCATCTCTTCCGTAACGAGATCGGCGGTCAGACGCTCGACCTCTGCGGTAGCTTCTTTTTCCAACTCTTCTTGGGTCGCCGCCTCGCTGCCCAGCTCGTGCAGGATGCGCCGGCGGGCAACGATTTCCTCTTCGCCGGGACGGTCGCTGCCGCCGGTGATGACGCCATTGGCATCGATGGTATCGCCCTCGGGCGTCACCATCGTTACGTAGACGCCGTTGCGCCGCCAAAGCGCCAACCCCGTATCCAAATCAGGGACAAGGACGACCTCGCCCAACAGCGTCTCCGCTATGGACCGGTAGGTATCCTCGACCTCGATCAAATCCATCAAACAGCGCGTGCTGCCGTTCATGCTCCGAGCGCCATGACCGTTGAGATCGATGCGTCGTGGCGCCAGCGGGATGAAGCTGCCGCGACCGGATTCCTCGCTGCGCAGTGCCGACACCGCTTGGACGCCGTCGCTGCCGTCGCGAACGATCACATACTGCAAACGGTCGCCCAGCGCTGCCGCTACGGCTCTCTCGTATTGTTGCGGCACCTCGATCACGTCGGCGACGACGCCCAGAACTCCGGCTTCCGGTTGCGTTTCACGGAGGACGGAGCGCACGCCACGGTGGTAGCCTTCGCGATTGCGCTGAACCTCTTCGAGAGATGCCAGACGCGATTGGACTTGCAACAAGTTGGCATGCACTTCGGCGACGCGCCGCTCCCACTCTCGTCGTGTCGCAGCCAGGGTGCGAACCCGTTCGGCTCGTTCTTCCTTCTCCCCCTTGGCGGCGTGCAGCTGTTCACGCAAACAAGCCGCATCGGCGCCACGATCCGCCAAGGCGGCCTCGGTTGCAGCCAGACGCTGATTGACAATTTCCCAGTCCACCGCCGCTCTTTGAATGCGCTGGCGAGCTTCGTCGCTACGGCGTGCGT
>JACQEN010000219.1 GCA_016200585.1 Deltaproteobacteria bacterium | reverse complement strand
GTCGCCGATCTGCGCGTCGTCGCCGGCAACGCGCTTTCCTTCGCGCATGGCGAAGGCGAGCACGTCCGTCGGTTTGTCTTTGGCGCGAAAGTCGCGGTTGAGGGCGTGCATCTCGGCGTCACCGAGAAGACTGACGGTGAGCTCGGATCCCTCTTCGTTCAAAGCGCGCAACAGTTGCAGCGCGGCACGACGAATGGCAGCGCTGGACACGCCGCGCAGGCGCCGTCGAGAGAGGACGATTACGGGCATGGCGCTCACGCGTCGTTGCTGTGACTCGCCGGCGTTCCCTTCGGCGCGCTCTTCTGCTCGTCCCGCTTGGTTTCATGGCGATCGTAGGCCGTGATGATCTCCTGCACCAATCGGTGCCGCACGACGTCGCGTTCGGTGAAGTTGCAGAAGCGAATTCCTTCGATGCCCTTGAGAATCAGCTGCGCTTCCTTCAATCCGGAAGCACGGCCGGCGGGCAGGTCGATTTGCGTCACGTCGCCGGTGATCACCGCTTTCGAGCCGTAGCCCAGCCGGGTGAGAAACATCTTCATCTGTTCGCCGGTGGTGTTCTGCGCTTCGTCGAGGATGACGAAAGAATCGTTGAGGGTGCGGCCGCGCATGAACGCCAGGGGTGCAACCTCGATGACGCCGCGTTCGAGCATCTTCTGGGCGCGATCGAAGTCGACCATGTCATGCAACGCATCGTAAAGCGGCCGCAGATACGGATTGACCTTTTCAGCCAGGTCGCCGGGTAGAAAGCCGAGCTTTTCTCCCGCCTCGACGGCCGGCCGCGTCAGGATCATGCGCGCAAAGTTGTTCTTCATCAGCTCGGCGACGGCCATGGCCATGGCCAGATACGTCTTGCCTGTACCGGCCGGCCCGATACCGAAGACGATGTCGAAGTTGCGAATGGCATCGATGTACTGCTTCTGCGCCACACTCTTCGGTGTGATGATGCGTTTGTGCGACGAGATGTAGATGGTGTCGAGGAAGATGTCGCGCAGATTGGCGCCACGATCGCGGCTGAGAATACGCACCGCATAGTCGACGTCGCTCGAGTAGATCGGGTAGCCCTTCTCGACGACACCGTAGAGCTGACTCAACACCCGGCCGGCGAGCTCGCGTGACACGCCGTCGCCCGCAACGTGAACCGTCGTGCCGGTCACTCCGATCCGCACTCCAAGGGAGCGCTCGATAGCCTTGATGTGCTCGTCGTGGTGGCCGAGGAGATCTTGGAAGACGCGCGCGTTGGCGAAGCTGAGCTCGAGCTCCTCCGCGGCCGCAACCGTTGCGGGCTCAGTGGACAAGTTGATAAACGGCCTCCAACGCTTCGCGCAGCTTGGTGGGATCCTTGCCGCCGGCTTGTGCGAGATCGGGTTTGCCGCCACCGCCGCCACCGATCAGCGGCGCAATCTGCTTGATGATGTTGCCGGCGTGATGCTTCTTGAGGAGATCTTTCGTAACCGCGGCAAGCAGCATGGCACGATCGCCCCGCGCGGTCCCGAGCACGATGACGCCGGATCCGATCTGACTGCGCAGCTTGTCGGCAAGGTCGCGCATCGCCCCATCGTCCAACCCTTCGACCTCGGCGGCCAGTACCTTCATCCCATCGACCTGCCGTGCCTGACGGATCAGGTCGTCGGTCTGTGAGCCGGCCAGCTTGCTCTGCAACGCCTTGAGCTGCTTTTCGAGATCGCGTTGTTGCGCCAGCAAACGCGATACGCGTTCGGCGACGTCATCTTCGCCGCCACGAACCAGTGCGCCGACCTCAAGCAGTGCCTGCTCGCGCTGGCGCACCCATTCGAGGGCGCCTTCGCCGGTAAACGCCTCGATGCGCCGCACGCCGGCCGCAACGCCGCTTTCGGCGCGCAACTTGAACAGACCGATATCGCCGGCACGACGCACATGCGTCCCGCCGCAGAGCTCGACCGAGTAGTCGCCGAGGCGCACGACGCGTACGATGTCGCCGTACTTGTCGCCGAAGAAGGCCAGCGCGCCGGCCTTGATGGCGTCGTCGTAGGGCATCTCTTCGGCGCGCAGCTCGTCGTTTTCGCGAATGTGCGCGTTGGTGTCTGACTCGATGCGCCGCAGGAGATCTTCGGCAATCGGGCCGTTCATCGTGAAGTCGAAACGCAAACGATCCGGACTGACGAGCGAACCGGCCTGGCGCACGTCCTTGCCGAGATGGTCGCGCAAGACGGCGTGCAAGATGTGCGTTGCCGAATGATTGAGACGCGCGGCGTCGCGACGCGCGCGATCGATGCGCAAACGAACCGGCGCCCCCTTTTGAATTGCCCCGCGCACGACGCGGCCAATGTGGACGACGAGATCGGCGCGCGCCTTCTGTGTGTCGACCACTTCGATCAGATCGCCGCGGTCGGTGACGATGACACCGCGATCGCCGACCTGGCCGCCGGACTCGGCATAGAAGGGTGTCTCTGCCGTGACGACGTGGACCTCATCGCCTTCGCGTACCTCGGGCTGTTCCGCTGCGTGGGCATGCAACGCCACGACGCGTGAATCGGCTTCGTAAACATGGTCGCCGAGAAAATGTGAATGCTGGCCGACATCGGTCAGCGCGTCACCGAAGAGCAAGGTATCAGTCTGCACGCGACCGAGCTTGCGCGCATCCCGACCGCGCTGGCGTTGGTCGTCCATGCACGCTTCGAAACCCGCGAGGTCGACAGCGATACCGTCGGAGCGCAGGATGTCCTGCGTCATGTCGAGTGGGAAGCCGTAGGTGTCGTAGAGTTTGAACGCGACATCTCCGGGCAGCGTCGTTGCCTGCCGCCGGCGCAACGAGTCGCGTTCCTGTTCGAGCAAGGTGAGACCTTTGTCCAACGTCTCCCCGAAGCGCTCTTCTTCGGCACGGATCACCTGCTCGACGTGCGTCTGCTGGTCGCGGATTTCCGGGAAGGCATCCCCCATCGTCTCGACGACGGCTTTGGTGACCTTCCACAAGAAGGGTTCGTCGAACCCCAGATGTTTGGCGTGGCGTGCGGCGCGGCGGAGGACGCGGCGCAAGACGTAACCACGTCCTTCGTTGCTCGGCGAGACGCCGTCGGTGACCAGAAAAGTAATCGCCCGGCTGTGGTCGGCGATCACGCGAAAGGCGAGGTCATCGACGTCGTTCGTGCCGTACTTGCGGCCGGAGTGGTTTTCGGTGAAGCGAATGAGATTGCGGAACAGATCCGTGTCGTAGTTCGAATTGACGCCTTGCAGCACGGAAGCAATGCGCTCGAGCCCCGCCCCGGTGTCGACGTGCTTGGCGTCGAGCTCTTCGAGATTGCCGGCTTCGGTGCGATTGTACTGGATGAAGACCAGGTTCCACAGCTCGATGTAGCGAGCGCAACCGGCGTTGACGGCGCAGACGTGATCGGGTTCACGGCTTTTGTCGCAGAGCTTGGCGCCGCGATCGATGTGGATCTCCGAGCATGGCCCGCACGGTCCGACATCGCCCATTTCCCAGAAATTGTCTTTTTCGTCGAAGCGCAGGATGTGGTCCGCGGCGATGTCGGTTACCGATCGCCACAGCGCCGCGGTTTCGTCGTCGGTGCGGTAGACGGTGGCGTAGAGCCTATCCTTGGGCAGCTTCCACACTTGAGTGAGCAGCTCCCACGCCCAAGGGATGGCTTCGCGCTTGTAGTAATCGCCGAACGACCAGTTGCCGAGCATTTCGAAGAGCGTGTGGTGGTACCCGTCGCGGCCCACCTCTTCGAGATCGTTGTGCTTGCCACTCAAACGCAGGCAGCGTTGCGAATTGACGGCGCGCGGGTTGGCGCGCTTCTCGTTTCCGAGGAAGACATTCTTGAACTGCACCATTCCAGCGTTGGTGAACAGCAGTGTCGGATCCTTGTCGGGCACCAGTGAAGCGCTGGGCACAAATTCGTGTCCACGCTGACGAAAGAACTCGATGAATTGCGAACGAATGTCGGCGCCGGTCATTGAGAAATTCTTAGCAGCCTTGCCCAATGATGGCGAGGACTACGGCTTCCGGGAATCCACGACCGAGGAGAAACCGTGCCGCTTTGGCGCGCTCCGCCGCCGTCGTTGGTAGAGTCTTGTGTTGGCGCTTCAGGGCGCGTTCGGCGAGCTCGCATTCGTCGGCAAAGGCTGCGGCGATCGCCCGCTCGGTAATCGACGCGTCGACGTCGCGTTGTTCAAGCTCGGCGCGCACGCGCTCACTGCCGTGACCTTTACGAGCCGCCGCTTCCGCATAGGTTGCAGCGAAGCGTTCGTCGTTCAGGTATCCAAGGTCACGCAGCCGTCGCAGCGTCGCTTCGACGGCTACCGCGTCGGTACCGCACCCTTCGAGCCGTCGTCGGACTTCGGTGGCAGAGCGGTCGCGCGCCGCGAGCGTGCGCACCGCCAGCGTCCACGCCGCTTCAGAAGCGCTCGATTTCGACTTGCGTGCCGGCGCCGCCAGTGACCCCCTCACGTGTTTCGAAGTTGTCCCAGCGCGAGTCGCTGGCCGACGAAATGCCGCGCAGCTTGAGATCGAAATCGCCGGGATTGGTGGCGTTCTTCATCGCTTCCTCGCGCGAGATCATACCGTTTTTGAACAGGGCCATCAGCGATTGGTCGAACGTCTGCATGCCGTACGTTGTACTGCCACCGGCGATGACTTCGCGCAACTCGCGCAGCTTGTCTTTGTCGGCGATGTGCTCGCGAATGCGCGCCGTCGACACGAGGACCTCGACCGCGGGCACCATGCCCTTTTCGTCGGCACGCGGGATGAGGCGCTGGCTGACGATGCCCTTGATGACGCTGGCCAGGATCAGGCGGATCTGATCGCGCTGATGTTCGGGGAAGACGCTGATGGCGCGAGTGATCGTCTCGGGAGCGTCGAGGGTGTGCAGCGTGCTCATGACCAAATGGCCGGTCTCGGCGGCAAGCACGGCGGTTTCGATCGTCTCGATGTCGCGCATCTCACCCACCAGGATCACGTCCGGGTTTTGGCGTAGCGCGGCTTTCAGGGCAGCGGGGAAACTGGTTGCATCGAAGCCCACTTCACGTTGGTTGACGAAGCTCAGCTGGTCGCGATGCGTGTACTCGATGGGGTCTTCGATTGTGATGATGTGGCTGCGCCTGGTCTGATTGATGTGGTCGATCATCGCGGCGAGGGT
>JACQEN010000218.1 GCA_016200585.1 Deltaproteobacteria bacterium | reverse complement strand
CCCGACGCGCCACGTTCCGGGCTGAGCCGGCCCGTCGAGCTCCAGGGTGAGGTCCGTGCCCGCGGTCCGCCCCGTAAGCGCGAGCGGCGCCTGCGTGTCGATCGTCACGTTGCGGACGCCCTGGACCCTGACCGGGCCCGCGCCAAGGGCCGCCAGTTGGGATCGGAGCTCCGCCTCGATCGCCGGGTCGAGCCGCTGGCGAATCTCGGGCCAGGTGCAGGCGACGAGCTCGTTCCAGCGCGCGACGACAGCGTCGGGTCGTTTGCGAAGCTGTTTGCCGAGTCGATCCAGGCGATCATCACCCAGACACTGATCAAAAAGCGCGCCGGCGGTCGTATCGCCGCCTTGGAAATCCTGATCGGCACCCCTGCGGTCCGCAACCTGATCCGCGAGAACAAAATCCATCAGCTGCCGTCGGCGTTGCAGACGGGTCAGGCGTTCGGCATGCAAACCCTCGACATGGCGCTTCTCGATCTCGTTGGGCGCGGTTTGGTGACCAAAGAAGAGGCGCAATCGCGGACGCTGACGCCGAATCTCTTCGGCCCGCCCGGCCAGGGACCTGGCGACGCCAAAGCCGGCGCACCACGACCGGTGCAGCGCGCCGCGTTCGGACGCTAGGAGACGAGAGCGGCGTCATGGACATCCGTCAGCTGTTGGCCGAGATGGTGGCGAGAGGAGCTTCTGACCTCTACCTCGCCGTCGACAGCCCACCGATGTTCCGTGTCGAGGGTATCAACCAACCCTGCGGCACGGACGTGCTGACGGCAAAGACGGTGGAGATGCTGGCGCAGTCGATGATGAGTGACCGCCAGCGCGCCCAATTCGACGACAAGCTGGAAATGAATCTGGCGATCGCCAGCGAGCGGCTCGGACGCTTCCGCATCAACGTCTATCGCCAGCGCGGTGTCATCGGTGTGGTGATCCGCCAAATCAAAACGAACATTCCATCGCTCGAAGAGCTCGGCTTGCCCGACATCTTGAAGACGATTGCCATCAGCCGACGCGGTCTGGTGCTGGTGACCGGTGCGACCGGTTCCGGCAAATCGACGACTCAGGCGGCGATGTTGGACTACCGCAATACCAACACGTCGGGCCACATCCTGACCGTCGAAGATCCGATCGAGTTCGTACACCAACACAAGAAATGTGTCGTCAGTCAGCGTGAGGTCGGCTTCGATACGATTTCGTTTGCCGAAGCGCTACGCAACACCATGCGCCAGGCGCCCGACGTCATCTTGATTGGTGAAGTGCGTGATCTCGAAACCATGGAGGCGGCGATCACGTTCTCGGAAACCGGCCACCTTTGCCTTGCGACATTGCATTCGAACAACGCCAACCAGGCCATCGAGCGCGTCATGAATTTCTTCCCCATATCACGGCACGCCGAAATCTTCCTGCAACTCTCACTCAACCTGCGTGGCATCATTTCGCAGCGCCTGGTCCCTGGCGTCGACGGTAAGCGCGTCGCGGCGCTTGAGATCCTCCTCGACACGCCCTATGTGCGCGAGCTGATCAAGCGTGGCGAGATCGACACCCTAAAGGAAGCCATGGAGCAGAGCACGCAGGAGGGCGGGCAGACGTTCGATCAATCGCTGTTCCAGCTCTACGCCGACGGCCGCATCGACGAAGAACAGGCACTGGCCAACGCCGACAGCGCCAACAATCTACGAATCAAGATCAAGCAGCTCGAGATCGCGCGCAAGAACCCGGCGCAGCGGCGAGCTGCACCACTGGCGGATACAGGAGGGATCCGCCTGGAGAATGGGAATCTGCGGAGGTTGTAAGAGCTGCGAGCCGGGGGGCCGCTCCGCGGTCGAGGGAATGCGGGATTGCACGATTCGTCGAGCCAGCGACGAAAGGGGGCGTTCGATTCCGCATCCCCCTCGACACGAAGGAGTCCCCGACGATCTAGGATCGTAGCTTCGTCGTCGACCCCAACCAGTCGAGGTACGGTTGTGACGCTGCGTTGAGCGCCAAAGCGATGATTTCGGGCGTTTGGTACGAATGCAGCTGCCGCACGCGCTGCTCGAGTGCGGAAAACAGTGCGGCTCGCGTCTTGATGATCAACAGCATCTCGTTGTCGTGTTGCAGCTTTCCTGCCCAGGTGTAGATCGAACGAATCGGGCCGACGATGTTTACGCACGCCGCCAGTTGTTCGTCGACGACGGTTGCGGCGATTCTCTCGGCTTCGTCGCCGCTGCCGGCAGTTACGAGGACTGCAATGAATTCATCGGCGTTCATCTGCGTTGATCCGCAATCACCGCGCCTGACGCCACTCAGCAATCAGTTCGTGGTAGTTGATCGCCGGTCGCGGTTGTAGCGTTTCAACGGTTCGTTTGGGTCGTGAGCGCAGCCAACGGCGGATCCGTTGCCATAGCGGTTGGCGTTCGCTGCGACCGCGGCGCGGAAGAGGCAGCAGCCCCTTGGCATGCATGTACTCACTGATCGCGATGGTTGTAACCTCGTTGAGATGGCGGCGCCGCGCAATGTCGGCGAGCGAATTCGACAGGCGTAGCGGAGTGTATCCGGAGCTGGCGACAAGATGGGAGGCAACTTCGACGACGGCGGCTAGGTTGAGGTAGCCGTCCTGGAATAAACAGCACGCAGTCTGAAAATAATTGAATGTCGGTACCAGCCGCGCGCCGAAATGTTCGAAAAGCTTAGGGGGCGTACGCCGCTCGAGGTTGATGTAGATACGCTCTACCGCATCGATTGCGGCAATCGGTTCCGCGAGCGTCTCGGCTTCGGCGATCAGCGCTGGATCGACGCCGATGATTTCGAGGATGCCGCGAATCTCGCCGTGATCGATGTTGCCCGCCAGGATATCCCCGTACAGCGAGTAGATGATTGGATCCGATTCCCAATCGTCGCCGAAGAGAACTTCTCTGGCGACGGCCGGAAATGACGGGCGGGCGCGCAGCAGCTCGGTCAGCTTGTAGCCGACCTGCTCGCGCAGGTTGCGGAACTTGCCGCGTACGATGTTCTGCAGCTGGTTCTTGAAGGTGATTCCGTCATACTCGACGCCGTCGAGTGCCAGCTTGTCTTTGATGGCTTTGGCGATCTGCGGCGGACTGGCAGAGATGAAGAAGACGCGTGCGTCCCGGCCTGCCGTCGCCGCTTGACTGCGCAAGTTGCGGATGAGCGGCACGACACCGGGCACGGCGATCTTGTCTTCTGGCTTTTCAAACGGAATCTTGACCAGCTCGCGCAGACTGTCGAATTCGCTCTTGAGGTAGGTTTTGTCGAGGTCCCAGCTGAACACGACCGGATGTGGCCCTACAACCGGGGGTTTGGAGAGGCGGCGATTCATGCTCCTTGCTCAATGGCCGAGGCGATCTCGCGTGTGACGCCGTCACGCACGGCTTTGGCCGCGACCTTGATGGCGTTGGCGACGGCACGGGCGGTCGAACGACCGTGCGATTTGATCAACAAATGCTCGAAGCCGAGGATCGGTGCACCGCCGTATGCCGCGTAGTCGGTCAGATCACGCAACTTGCCGAAGCCGCTTTCCAGTACGCGCAATCCGAGCTTCCAGCGCCAATTTTCGCGCGCCGCCGTTCCGGCGAGATCGACGACAAGCTCGGCAAGGCCTTCGAGGAGCTTGAGGACGACGTTGCCGACGAAACCTTCGCAGATGATGACGTCGGCTTTCCCCTTGGCCAGGTCGTGCCCCTCGATGTTGCCGATGAAATTGACGTCGCTGGCCCGGCGCAAGCGCTGATACGCGTCGACCAGTGCGTCGCCGCCCTTGGTTTCTTCCGAGCCCATGTTGAGCAGGGCCACACGCGGGCTGGGGACTTTTGAGACGCGCCGAGCGTAGGCGCTGCCCATCAGCGCGAACTGCACCAATTCGGTCGCTTCGCAGTGGATCGTCGCCCCGACATCGAGCAGCAGCGCCAGTTGATCTTGCCCAGGGTATTCGATTTGCCGTGGATAGACGCTCGCCAGGGCGGCGCGCTTGACGCCCCGGATCGGCCGAAAGGTTTGGACGCAGGCGAGCACCGCGGCACCGGTATTCCCGGCGGTGACGAGCGCGTCGGCTTCGCCTTGCGTGACCAGTTGGGCGGCAACCACCATCGATGCCTGGCGTTTGATTTTGAGCGCCACCTTCGGGTCGTCGGCCATGCCGATATGCTCCGGGGCATGCTGGATGCGGATCTTCTCCGGGTTGTAGACGATCGAGCTGAGCACCGTCTGGATACGACTTTCATCGCCGACGAGAACGCAATCGATCTCGGTATCCGTCGAAATTTGGGCCACCCCTTTCACGACTTCCTCAGGG
This sequence comes from Deltaproteobacteria bacterium, assembly GCA_016200585.1. Classification (GTDB taxonomy): domain Bacteria; phylum Desulfobacterota; class Binatia; order HRBIN30; family HRBIN30; genus JACQEN01. The sequence goes on along the minus strand of JACQEN010000218.1, from coordinate 22,847 downwards.
GCAAAGTCGCCGCCCATGGCGTCTACGGCGATTGTCGGCATCGTTTACGCCGTGTTACGCAGGTGACGTTGCAGCTCGCGTGCCGTGACACGGTACTTGGCTGCCTTGCGGCCGTTGACGAAGAGGACGGGGACTTCGAGCCCGAAGCGTTGTTCGAGCTCCGGGCTGTCGTTGATGTCGATCATCTCGAGGGTGGCACCGAGTTGCGCCGCTACCGGCGCCACGACAGACTGCATCTCGTCGCAAAGGTGACAGTCGGGGCGACTATAGATGGTAAACGACGGCGACGCCATGTGGGTGCAATACCGTCGCCCGACAGCGTTGACAAGGTGAAGACTCTGCTCTATCAAACTCGCTTTGCTCACTGGGAGAACTCCGCATGGAATATGCCGTTATTCGCACCGGCGGTAAGCAATACCGCGTCGCTCCGGGAGATCTGATCCGGGTTGAAAAGCTTCCCGGCGATCCGGGGGTGGAGATTGCCTTCGACGAGGTTCTCATGGCCTCCACCGGGGGCACGATTCATCTGGGTAAACCAATGCTCAACGGAGCAAAGGTCACCGGCAAGGTCGTTCTCCAAGGCAAGGCCAAGAAAATCCTCGTGTACAAGAAAAAGAAGCGCAAGAACTATCGCCGTCATCGCGGGCACCGTCAGCTGTTCACCGACGTCCAGGTGATCGGCATCGAGATGGGAGCGTAGATCATGGCTCACAAAAAAGGGCAGGGCAGCACACGCAACGGCCGCGACAGCAACGGCCAACGCCGCGGTGTAAAAGTCTTCGCCGGCGAGATTGCCAGGGCCGGGAACATTCTGGTTCGCCAGCTCGGGACGCGCATCCGTCCGGGCAAGAACGTCGGCATGGGGCGCGACTTCACCCTGTTCGCCCTCATCGACGGCATCGTTCGCTACGAGCGCTACGGCAAGACAGGCAAACAGGTCCACGTTTTCCCTTCCTGACGGCAATTGCATCGTTGGTTGTTTGCTCATTGGATCGTTGGGCACAGGTGCTAATGATCCGATGACCGGACGATTCAATGATCAATTCCAATGAAATTCATCGACGAAGCTGAAGTGCACGTCCACGCCGGTGACGGCGGGCGTGGCTGTGTCGCTTTCTGCCGCGAGAAATATCGCCCGCGGGGCGGGCCCAGCGGCGGCGACGGCGGCGACGGCGGTGATGTCGTATTCGTCGTTGACGCCGGGTTGACGACGCTGCTGGACTTCAAGTACCAGCCGTTGCTGCGCGCCGGGCGCGGCGAGCACGGGCGCGGCAAACAGCAGTATGGAAAGCGCGGCGATGACCAGGTGGTGCGGGTTCCACCGGGTACCCTCGTTTACGATGCCGAGACCTCTGATCTGATTGCCGATCTCAAGGAGGCGGGCAGCCGGTTCGTGGTTGCGCGTGGCGGTCTCGGTGGCCGCGGCAACATGCACTACGCTACGCCGACACATCAAGCACCGCGCAAGGCACAGCCCGGTCTCCCCGGTGAGGAGAAGCAGCTGCATCTCGAGCTGCATCTGCTGGCCGACGTCGGCATTGTCGGCTACCCGAACGCCGGTAAGTCGACGTTGATCAGTCGTGTGTCGGCGGCGCGTCCGCGGGTTGCCGACTATCCGTTCACGACGTTGGTGCCGCACCTTGGCGTCGTGCGCGTCGATGACGAGACGAGCTTCGTGCTTGCCGACATTCCCGGATTGATCGAAGGGGCGCACGAAGGCCACGGCCTCGGTCTGCGCTTCCTGCGCCACGTGTCCCGTACGTCGCTGCTGATCCACCTGCTGGACGTCGGCGGCTTGAGCGGACGCGATCCGCTTACCGACTACGACACGATCAATCGCGAGCTCGCCTGTTACGATCCCGAGCTTGCCGCCAAGCCGCAGATTGTCGTTGCCAACAAGCTCGATCTCACCGACGCGCGCTTGGGCTTTGCGATGTTGAAGGAGGCGCTGGCCGAGCGCGGCGTAGAACTGTGGGGCGTGTCCGCGGCAACCGGAGAGGGCGTGACGGCCGTCGTGCGTGAAGCCGCCCGTCGATGGCGCGAGCTACGCAGGCAAGCGCAGGAGGCTCCCTCGGAAGGTTCCGCGGTTGTGGATTCGGCCAACCCGGCCGGAGCCGCGGTGCCGTGAAGGAACACCTCGCACATAAGCAGCGCCTACTGCGCCGTGTACGCCGCGCCGTCGTAAAGATCGGCAGCAGCATCCTGTCGGGGAAAGAAGGGATCAACCGCGAGCGCCTGCGTTCGTTGGCCGGCGAGATCTGTGCCATTCATGCGTCCGGGATTTCCGTGATGGTGGTGAGCTCCGGTGCGGTGGCGGCAGGCATGGTGCGTCTCGGCATGAAGGAGAAGCCGAAGGCGGTACCGCAGCGTCAGGCGGCCGCAGCGGTTGGACAGATCGACCTGATGGCGTTGTATGAAGAGTACTTCGCCGCACACCGGACCCAGGTGGCGCAAATTCTCCTGACGCATGACGATCTGGCGAACCGCAATCGTTACCTCAACGCTCGCCATACCGTCGAAACACTCTTTCAAGCGCGCGTCGTGCCGGTGGCGAATGAGAACGACACAGTGGTGACCGAAGAGCTGCGCAACTTCGGTGACAACGACAATCTGTCGGCGCTGATTGCCGGTTTGGTGGAAGCGGACGTGTTGGTCCTGCTCAGCGACGTTACCGGTTTGTTCACCAAGAACCCGCGGGCCCACGCTGACGCCGAGCTGGTGCATACGATTGAAGACATCGACCGCGAGGTTGCATTCTCTTTCGACGGCCAGGGTCCGCTCGGTACCGGCGGCATGGCCTCGAAATTTGCTGCTGCGCGCAAGGCGGCGCACGCCGGGATTCCGACGATCATCGCCGACGGAATGAACGAGGGAGTGCTGCCTGCCGTGTTCGACCTCAAGCGCACCGTCGGTACTCTGATCGTTCCAAAGGAAGATCGTCTCAACAGTCGCAAACATTGGATTGCGTACACCTTGAAGCCGACCGGCACCATCACCGTCGATGCCGGGGCGTGCGATGCAATCGTCCAGCGCGGCCGCAGTCTGCTGCCTAAGGGCGTCAAACGAGTCGACGGAAAATTCGGTCCCGGCGAATGCGTCAGCTGCGTCGGTCCCAGCGGTCGCGAGTTTGCCCGCGGCCTGGTCAGCTACGGCGCCATCGAGCTCGACAAGATCAAGGGTCTGCACTCCGGCGGCATCGAGGGTGCGCTGGGCTACAAGCTCACGGACGAAGTGATCCACCGCAACGACTTGGTGCTGACCGAGCGCGACTAGACGCACCGGCAGATTGGCGATTGGATTTGCGCTGGCCGCCTGAGAGCGGTCGCCGCGAGGTCGCGATCCGTACGGGTCGTTGACGAACGGAGCCGCGCGTGCAACCTCAGCCGCATGGCTTGGTTGACCGATCCGCAGGCCTGGTTGGCCCTGGTGACGCTCACGGCGATGGAGATCGTCCTCGGTGTCGACAACATCATCTTCATCTCTCTGATGACCGGGAAGCTACCGCGTGCGCAGCAGGCGCAAGGCCGAACCCTGGGGCTCGCTGGCGCTATGGTGACGCGCCTACTGCTGCTCGGCTCCCTGAGCTGGGTGATGGGCCTGACGGCGCCGTGGGTCAGCTTTGCCGGGCACGATCTGTCGGGCCGCGACATCATCTTGCTCGGCGGCGGTTTGTTCCTCCTCGGTAAGGCGACTCTCGAAATTCATGACAAGCTCGAGGGCGACGAAGGCGAGGAGTCGACACGCGCGGCGGCGTCGCTGCTGGCGACGATTGTCCAGATCATGATCCTCGACATCGTCTTCTCGCTCGACTCCGTCATTACCGCGATCGGCATGTCAGACCATCTCCCCGTGATGATGCTGGCAATCGTCATCGCCGTCGGCTTCATGATGTGGTCGTCGAGGAGTGTCAGCGACTTCGTGCACCATCACCCGACCGTGAAGATCCTGGCGTTGAGCTTCCTGCTGTTGATCGGCGTGGCGCTGATCGCCGACGGCCTGCATCAGCACATACCGAAGGGCTATCTCTATTTCGCCATGGCGTTCTCGGTGTTCGTCGAAATGTTGAACTTGCGCGTCCGTCGCACCGGGGCACCGGTGGAGTTGCACGAGCGCTATCCATCCGACAGCGCGCGGCACAGTGGGCCGACGTCGTAACGGCCGCCGGCACGGCCTGCCGAAGGGTGGCTGTCAGCCGCGCAATGCCTTGCGGAAGTTCGGCGGCCGCTTCTCGACGAAGGCATTGCGACCTTCCTGCGCTTCGGGTGTCTGGTAATAGAGCTCGAGGGCGCTGAAACCCATCTCCGTGATGCCGTGGATGTGATCGGTGTCGGCATTGAAGGACAGCTTGGCCAGCTTCAACGCGGTCGGACTCATAGCCAGCAACTCGGCGCACCACGTTTCGACCTCGCCGCGGAGCTCGCTTGCCGGTACGACCTTGTTGACCAATCCCATCTGCAAGGCTTCCTGCGCCGAGTACTGCCGGCAAAGGAACCATATCTCACGTGCTTTCTTCTCGCCGACGACGCGGGCGAGGTAGGCTGTGCCGAATCCCGGGTCGACACTGCCGACACGTGGTCCGACCTGCCCGAACAATGCCGTGTCGGCAGCGATCGACAGATCGCAGACGACGTGCAAGACATGTCCGCCGCCGATGGCATAGCCGTTGACCATGGCGATGACCGGCTTCGGGATGTTGCGAATGACGGCGTGCAACGAGGCGACGTCGAGTCCGATGCCCGTGCCGCTGCCGTAACCCTTGTCGCCGCGTTCCTTTTGATCGCCGCCCGAGCAAAATGCCTTGTCTCCGGCGCCGCTGAGGACGACGACACCGACGTCGGCGTCACCCCAAGCTTGGCGAAACGCGGCAACCATCTCGTCGACGGTGCGTGCGCGAAAGGCGTTGCGAACTGTGGGACGATTGATCGTGATCCAGGCGACGCCATCACGCTTTTCGTAAAGAATGTCCTCGTACGCCATTGCCATCTCCTTCTCGGTACGTTGCATGTGAAGCGAAGACGTGGCCGAGTCAACCGGTGGTCGCTTTGACTCCGGCGAGCCCGGTGCCTAGATGTCGCAGTCGATGACCCAATTCTCCTCCGCTGTTGGCGCCGAAGCGAATCGTATTGCTCGGCTCTTTCCTTCGTACCGCGACTTCGTCGACGACGCGCTCTTTCATCCTGCCTGGGGATACTACAGTACCGGTCGGGTGCGGTTCGGCGAAGGCGGTCACTACGATACGTTCCCGATCGCGCTGTCGCCGTATTTCGGACGCATGCTGGCGCGCTACGCCTACCGCTGCTGGCGTCGCGCCGGAAAGCCGCAGCGGTTCGAAATTTGCGAGCTCGGCGCCGGCAACGGCCAGCTTTGCCTCGATACGCTGCTGGCAATGTCCAAGCCGATCCGGCAGACGCAGGAGTGGCAGCGATTCGCCGGCGCGACCCGCTATCGCATCGTCGAGCGCAGCGTCGCTCTGATCGAACGGCAGCGCGCCACACTTGGCCCGCTGGCGGCACGCGTGCGCTGGCTGCGTGCCGACCTCAGCCGCGGTCGGGCTCGCCAGGCACCGTTTGCCGAACACGGCTTGATTATCGCCAACGAGGTGCTGGACTGCCTGGCGCACCACAAGATCGTGCCGCATCCCCGGGGCGGCGTCGGCGTTGCCTTCATCGTACCGCACTTGGGTCAACGAACCGTTTCACGCGCTGAATTGGCAACGACCTTGAGCGATGCAACGAAGCGCCCATTGCTGAGCTTCGCGGAAGTGATTCTGCCGGTGGCGCATCTGCCGCACGTCGAGAGCTTCATCAGGCGCCACTATCCGGAGCTGTTCGGCGGCCGGCGGAAATTCGCTCCCTACTTTGCCTGTCCGGAGATCGGCGAGATTGTGCGGCACAGTAGTGACCTTTACGCGCATGGCGAAGCGCTGTGGATCGACTACGGTGACCTGCGCGACTTTCATCTGCGCGCCGGTGAACGCCAGAAGGTCTTCGCCGGACCGCCACGCTCCGGCGCTTCGATCTACCGCAACCCGGGAGGTGACGATATCACCTTCATGGTCGACTTTTCGGTGGTTGAGAGCGTCGCGGGCGACGCAGGAATGCGCGTTGCGTACTTCGGCGGACAGCGCGAGCTGGCACGACGCAGTGGTGTGCGCGTCGATGCAGCGGCTCGGGAAGCGATCCTGAAGCAACGAATGCTGAGCTGGATCCTTTCGGTTGTCGGAGTCGGCCCGGAACAGGAGTGGCGCCGTTCCGGCCTCACCTGGGATCGGCGAGCTGGGAAAGGTGGACACTTGCGCCACGATGTCCGGCGTGCGGCCGACGAGTTCAACGGGATGATCACTACGGGGTTCAAGCTGATGATCCTGAGAAGAATTTGACGGATGACGGCTCCTGCCTTTGCTGTGGACAGTTGCCGCTGCTTCCAGCCGATCGACAATCGTCAATCATCAATCGTCAAGCACCTGCTTTTCCGCATAACCCGATTCTGTTAACTCAGCGACACTTTGAATCTCGTATGAGCGTGCAGCTGGAAGCCGCGGAAAAGGCAAATGGAGCGTCGTTCGACGCGGGCGACAGTCGTCTTCTGCCGCAGCGCTTCGGAGCTTTGAGCGATGAGTGGGCGGCGCTGCGCCACCGCTGTGGCTTGTACGATGCCGGATTTCGCGCCTTGTGGCGGTTGTCCGGCAGCGATCGCACGACATTTCTCCAGGGGATGGTGAGCAACGACGTCGCCAAACTTGGCAACGGAAGCGGAACCTATGCGGCGCTTCTGACCATTCAAGGACGCATCGTATCCGACCTACGCGTCTTCGTCGTCGACGAGGAAGTGTGGCTCGATGTTCCGGCCTCGCATGGCGCCGCGGTGCGCGAAAATCTCGAAAAGTACATCATCGCCGATGACGTCGAGTTCGTCGACGACGATGCGTGGTGTCCGCTTGTTGGCATCGAAGGACCACAGGCCGATCGCGTTATGGAGGATGTCGGCGGCGAGAGCCTGAGGGCATTGCCGTTGTTTGCTCATCGTCCGCTGACGGTGGACGGGAGCGGGATTCGTGTCGCGGTCGTGTCGCAAGCCGGCGAGCGCGGTTACCTGATGTTTGGTCCGCCCTCCGCGGCGCCTGGCCTCTGGGAGCGTTGTCGATCGGCCGGTGCCGAGCCCGTCGGTATGCATGCGCTCGACGTGTTGCGCATCGAGGCAGGAATTCCGTGGATGGGCCGCGATATGGACGAGTCGACTCTCGTCAGCGAGGCTGGCCTCGAACAGGCGATCAGCTTCAAAAAAGGCTGCTACCTCGGTCAGGAAGTGGTCGAGCGCGTTGCCGCGCGCGGCCAAGTGCAGCGCAAGCTCGTTGGATTGGACTGCGCCGGCGACACGCCTCCACCTGCGGGAGCAAAGCTCGTGCAGGAAGAGAAGGAAGTCGGATGGATTTCAAGCGCCGTGCACTCGCCGGCGGACGGGGTGATCGCGCTTGGATATGTACGCCGTGAGTGTTGGGATGTCGGTACGGAGTTGCGAGCGGCCTGGAGTGACCATTCCGTTCTTGTCCGGGTTGCGTCGCTGCCGTTCTACAGGTCTGCGAATTGAACGGAGGGAAGCGATGGCGAATCAACTTGGTAAGCGGTACATCTGCGGCAGTTGTGGCACGGAAGTCCTGTGCAACAAACCCGGCACCGGTGCGGTAGAATGTTGTGGCGAAGAAATGAAGCTCAAGGAGGCCAAGCCCGTACCGTCGAGCGATTGATCGCCGGCGAAGGGTGACCAGCAACCGGCGGTGGGAGCAAGCGAGTGGGTCGAATGAATCGCGGCAATCGCGAACCGGCCGTCGAGTACGCGACGGCCGGCAGCGTTGGGATCGTTTCCCTCAATCGCCCCGCTGTGCTCAACGCCTACAACATGGCGATGCGTGACGAGATGTACGCAGCCTTGAGCGCCGTTCGCGACGACCCGGACATGGGCTCGATGATTCTGTGCGGCAATGGCCCGGCCTTTTCGACCGGCGGCGACCTTACGGAGTTCGGTACGGCGCCCTCGGTTGTCGCTGGGCGCGAGGCGCGCTGGCGGCGTGATGTCTGGGGTCTGCTGTCGTCGTTGACCAAGCCGTGCGTCGCTGCGGTTCACGGTTACTGTGTCGGTGGCGGTTTTGAGATGGCGCTGCTTTGCGACTTCTGCCTCGCCGCCGACGATGCGCGTTTCCGCTACCCGGAGACGGGCCTCGGGATGATTCCCGGTGTTGCTGGGACGCAAACGACCCCGCGCCTGGCTGGCGTTGGACGTGCGCTGGACCTGGTGCTTGCCGGTCGTTGGCTGTCGGCGGACGAGGCGAAGGATTGGGGGCTCGTGGCGCGCGTCGTTCCAGCCCGCCGCTTGCGCAAAGAGGCGTTGGCGTTGGCGCGCGCTCTTGCCGAACATCCCCCTGATTTGTTGGCCCGGGCCAAGCGTGCCGTGATCGAAGGCCTGGAGCTGCCGCTCAGCGATGGCCTTGCCCTCGAACGACGCCTGGCCACGACACTTCCGAACCGCAGCGCACGTCCCTTCTCAAGTTCTCGGGAGATCCAGTGAATACATCCAACTTCGTCAGCATTCCCGCATCGATGTTCGAAGACCAGGAAATGCTCGTCTTCGACGACCAGCGGCTGACGTACGGCCGGCTGTGGACTGAGATTCAGCAGCTCGGCCACGCCCTACGTGCGTTGGGCGTCGGGCGTGGCGATTGTGTCGCCGTGCTGCAAACCAACTCGCATCGCTACGTCCAGGCGTACTACGCCACGGCGCACATCGGCGCGGTGTTCTTGCCGGTAAACTACCGCGCCAAGCTCCCCGAGCTCGAATACATGCTGAGCACCGCCCACACCAAAGTGCTGCTGACGGGCGACCGTTACGTTGAAGCGGTAGAGCAACTGAGGCCCCGGTTGCTCAGCATCCAGAGTTACATCGCCCTCGAATCGCGCCAACACGGCATGCTGTGGCTAGACGAGTTACTGGCTGCGGCGCCAAGTGAGTTGGAGCCGTCGGAGGTCGAAGACGATGACACGACGATCTTGATGTATACCAGCGGTACGACCGCCTTACCGAAGGCCGTGCTGCTGACCTATAACGATTTTACGGCGTACGTGACGGCCAACGTCGAGATGGCCGACGGTACGCCGCGCGGGACGTCGCTCCTCTGCGTGCCGCTCTATCATATTGCCGGGGCAACCAACGTCATGAGCAACATGTGGAGCGGACGAAAGATGGTCTTGCTGCGTCAATTCGATCCCGGCGAATGGCTGCGCACGGTCGAGGTCGAGCAGGTCACGCACGCCTTTCTTGTTCCAACGATGGTCAAACAACTGATCGACCACCCCGAGTTTTCGAAGCATGACCTGACCAGCCTGCAAAACGTATCGTACGGCGGCGCGGCAATGCCGTTTCCGGTGGTTCGGCGCGCCATCGAAATGTTTCCGAAGGGCGTCGGTTTTGTGAACGCCTTTGGGCAGACGGAGACGACATCGACGCTGACGGTGCTTGGGCCGGAGGACCATCGTCTCGACGGCTCCGCCGCCGAGGTCGAGCTGCGTCTGAAACGCTTGAAGTCGATCGGTCGGCCGTTGCCGGATGTGGAGCTGAAAGTCGTCGACGACAATGGCCAGGATCTGTCGGCCGGCGAAATTGGCGAGCTCTGGGTGCGTACACCGAGAATCATGAAGGGGTATGGTTCGAAGGATGGCGTGACCTCGCCGTTGCAAGAAGAGGGTTGGCTGCCGACGCGTGACATGGGCTGGATGGACGAGGACGGATACATCTTTCTGGCCGGCCGCAAAGACGACATGATCATCCGCGGCGGCGAAAACATTGCGCCGGCCGAGGTCGAAGCGGTGCTCTATTCTCATCCCGGGGTCGATGAAGCGGCCGTGATCGGTGTTCCGGACGTTGAATGGGGGCAGAGGGTAGTTGCCTTCGTCGTGCCACGCCCCGGGGTGACGCTGACAGGGGATGAGGTTTCGGAGTTCTGCCGCCAGCGCTTGGCCAGCTTCAAGAAGCCGGAGGTGATTCGCTTCCTCGATGAGCTTCCGAAGAACCAGATGGGCAAGGTGCTGAAGAAGGATCTGCGCTCGCAAGTTGAAGGTGGTGCGTGAGCCGCGGGCGCGCTGCATCTGCCGCGCTGCGAGGCGTTCACTTGCGCGTTGAGCGTCATGTCGCCTGGTTGTGTCTGCAGAGGTCGAAAGCCGGCAATCGCATCGACGCTACGGCGGCGCGTGCGATCTGCGACGCCGTCGAGGAAATTGACTACGACGAGGAAGTTCGGGTCGTCGTCCTGACGGCCGAGGGAAAGGAATTCTGTCTCGGCGTCGAAGATGGGGGCGCCTGGGAGCAGCGGGACGACTGGGTCGCTGCCGTGGCTCGATTGCGCCAGCCCGTTGTTGCGGTCGTCCAGGGTGATGCGGTTGCAGAAGGCCTGGAGTTGGCATTGGCGTGCGATCTGCGCGTCGCGTCGAGCTCCGTGCGCTTGGCGATGAACCAAATCCAGGAGCAGCACCTGCCGGTGCATGGCGGGACGCAGCGGTTGCCGCGTATCGTCGGACGCACGCGGGCTCTCGATTTGCTTCTCAGCGGACGCGCGATCGGCGCGATCGAAGCGCAGAGAATGGGATTGGTCAGTCGTGTCGTGCCGCGTCGACGGTTGACTTTCGTGTCGCGGCAGTTGGCAGCCGATCTCAGCACCAAGGGGCCGATTGCCTTGCGCTTCGCGAAGGAAGCGATACTAAAGGGCAGCGACATGACGCTGGCGCAAGGAATTCGACTCGAAGAGGATCTCTACGCCCTGCTGCAGACCACGGCGGATCGCCGCGAAGGCGTGCGCGCGTTTGTGCAAAAGCGACGGCCGATGTTGACGGGGCGTTGAGGATGATGTGGCGAACAGCGCCGTCGCACGTCGGAGCCCGGTTCTGTCGGTATTCGTCGTCGCTATTCTAAATTGTAGGAGTGTGAAGGAATGGCCAATCAGCTCGGTAAGATGTACCTGTGCAGCAAGTGCAACTCGCAAGTGATCGTCACCAAGGGCGGCAACGGCACAGTGAAGTGCTGCGGCGAAGAGATGGCGCAGAAGAAGTAGAGGCGCCACGCGCCGTCCTGCGGCGTGGCCGAGGAGGACAACGTGCTTTCACCTCAGGATCTGAACGCTCACCTCGAGCGGGTGCAACGCGATGGCTACACCGTCGTCGCAAACGCCATCGAGCCCGACTTCGTCGATATGCTCGCGGAAGATCTCTGCCGTCTTGAACGGCAGTACGACATCAAGCCCGCGAAGAATCCATTCGAGGGTAGTAAGACGGTGCGGATCTACAACCTGCTCGTCCACGGCAAGCTCTACGAACGCATCCCGGTGCACGCGAATGTGCTGCCGATCGTCGAAGGTGTACTCGACCACGGCTGTCTCGTCTCGTCGCTGTCGTCGATCGCGATTTGCGGCGGTGAGATCGCCCAGCCGATCCATGCCGACGATCAACTGATCCCGATCCCCAAGCCTCATCCGCCGACGGTTTGCAATACCATGTGGGCCCTGACCGACTTTACCGAGGCCAACGGCGCAACGCGCATCATCCCCGGCACGCATCGCAGCGATCACTCGCCGATCTACGGCAAACACTACGACTCGATCGCTGCCGAAATGCCGAGAGGTAGCGTGCTGGTTTGGCACGGCAGCCTGTGGCACGGCGGCGGCGCGAACCGCACGGCTGATCGGCGTATCGGCATCGCCATGAACTATTGTGCCGGGTATGTTCGCCAGCAGGAGAATCAACAGCTCGGCATTCCGCGCGATATCGCCAAGAACTTCTCGCCGCGTCTGAAGGAGCTGGTGGGATACGGCGTCTATAACGGCCTCATCGGCCACATCAACAAGCGCAGTCCCCTCGAGATGCTCGAAGAAGGCAAGGAGCATCGCATGGTTTGGGATCTGTGAGTCGCTGCGGAAACCGCCCGCAGTGCGCTCGCCCATTCCGAGTTCTCTAGCCTCGTCAAGCGCATGGCCACACGCTTCGACCTGATCGTCATTGGTAGCGGGCCCGGAGGCGAGGGCGCCGCGATGCGCGCCGTCAAAGCCGGGCGTCGCGTCGCGGTGGTCGAAGAGCATACGCAGGTCGGCGGCTCTTGCACCCATTGGGGAACGATTCCGAGCAAGACGCTGCGCTTTGCCGTACGCCAGATCATGGAGATTCACAGCAACCCGATGTTGCGTGACCTCCTGCGGCCGAGCCGCCTGAGCTTCCCGCGCCTCTTGCAGAGCGCCGCCCAGGTCATCAACAAACAGGTCAACCTGCGGGAGAGCTTCTACGAGCGCAACGGCGTGGAGCTGCTAGCGGGCCGCGCCCGCTTTACCGGTACGCATTCGATTGAAGTACAGGAACCAAAGGGTGCGCGTGAGATCGTTGAAGCGGATGCCTTCGTGATCGCCGTCGGCTCGCGCCCCTATCGCCCGCCGGATGTCGACTTCACGCACCCGCGGATCTTCGACAGCCAGACGATTCTCGGTCTGCAGGACACGCCGCAGTCGGTCACCATCTACGGTGCCGGTGTTGTCGGCTGCGAGTACGCGTCGATTTTTCGCAATCTCGGCGTCAAGCTCAATTTGGTGAACACGCGCGGCAAGCTGCTCGAATTCCTCGACGACGAAATCGTCGACGCGCTTTCCTACCACCTGCGCGAGCAGGGAGCGCTGATTCGACACAACGAGGAATACGAGCGTGTCGAAGGGCAGGAAGATGGCGTCGTCCTGCACCTCAAGTCGGGCAAGCGTCTGAAGACCGACATCTTGTTGTGGGCCAATGGCCGCACCGGCAACTCCGCCGGGCTCGGGCTCGAAACGCTGGGAATCGTCACCGACTCGCGTGGCAACATCGAGGTGAATCGTAACTATCAGACGACGCAGCCGCACATCTACGCCGTCGGCGACGTCGTCGGGTTCCCGGCACTCGCCAGCGCGGCCTACGACCAAGGACGATTCTGCGTCGCTCATTTGCTCGATGGCAGCAGTGAACAATTGATCGAGCTGATCCCCACCGGCATCTACACGATTCCCGAGATCAGCTCGATCGGTCGCAACGAGCACGAGTTGACGCAAGACTCGATTCCCTACGAAGTCGGTCACGCCTTCTTTCGCAGCCTGGCGCGCGCGCAGATCACCGGCCAGACCGTCGGCATGTTGAAGCTGCTCTTTCATCGCGAGACGTTGGCGATCCTGGGTATTCATTGTTTTGGCGATCAGGCCGCCGAAATCATCCATATCGGGCAAGCCATCATGTCGCAGAAGGGCGATGCGAACAGCATCCGCTACTTCATCAATACGACTTTCAACTACCCGACGATGGCCGAAGCCTACCGAGTGGCGGCGCTCAACGGCCTGAACCGGGTATTCTAGCATCCGACCGATCAGTCCGATCCTGATCCCTCCAGCTTGCTTTAAATCGGACGCTTGTTATAAAAAAAACAATGCGGACGCGAGCTCTGGTCTGTGCGGCGGTACCGGTTGCGTTGGTCGCCGTTTCTGCGCCTGCGAACGAGCTTGGGCTGCAGGCGGTCGATGCGGCCAATATCGGCATCTTTGCCTTCCGCGACAGCAAGGGAAGGCCCACGGCGTGGCCGATCACGCCCTATCGCGACGGCGAGAAGCTGGCGGTGACGTCGACGCTGGCATTCGTTCGGAAGGCGCTGCACGTACACGACGATGGCCGCGTCGCGTTGCTCGCCGGCGGATGGCACTTTCGCGGCCGGGCGGTGGTGCTTGCCGATGTCGACGGTAGCGACTTCGAGCGGCGGTTCCTGCAGCAGGAGATGCGTAAGTATCCACCGACCGCGGATCTAGCGCGGGTTCCGCTACATCGTTGGCTGTTCTCCTGGTACTTCGGACGCGTCATCATGCAGTTCGTTCCTGAAGCATCCGAACAGCGTGCCGGCGGCGATACCGCGACCCTGATCACGCTCGATGCCGCCGGATTTCCACGCATCACGCCGATGGCCGTTCCTGAGTGGCAGGCCGACCGCTTCGAGGTTGTACCGCTCGACCGCGCTCCTCTGCCCGATAGAGGTCCGGCGATGGTATTAGTTCACCTCGAGCCCGCTCCGACCGATCTGCGCCAGCTGCAGCTGCGTGGAAAGATGGAGTTGGGAACGTTCAGCGTGCGACAGCGCTCCGGGTCGTTGGCGGCTCCTGCGCCGCTGACCTGGTGGGGACAGCTCAAGCAGCAGCTGGAATTTCATCGGCGCGGCCGCGAGGGACGGCGGCTCGTACAACGTTGGGCATCGGTGGCGGAGAGCGGAATGCCGGTTTCGGCCGAGCGTTGACTCTCTCTGGTCGGCCTTGGCGATGCCTTCATGGAATCAACCCCGCAAATCGACTTGCCGCCAAGGTCCCGATGGCATCGATACGCCGGACGGCTTCGCGTAGCTCTTCGGCAAAGGCGCGCCGTTGGTCGCCGAGGTTGGTTGCGTCCTCATCCAGCAAGCCGCGATTGCGCGCGAGTTTGACGGCGGTTTCGAAGAGGACCTTGGACACCGACTCGGGGTTGCGAATGCGCCGTTGCAGTTGATACTGCTTGCCGAGAGCCAGGCATTTCGACTGGAAGGCGCTGTCTTCGATGGTGCCGCCGGGAAGCTGCAAGAGAGCGTCGGCGACGACGCGGTACGACTCGGCGAACGGGCGCAGTACGCGATGCGCGCTGAAGGGGCGGATACGCCGGACGAGAGAGCGGATGCTGTCGGCGCCGCCTTTGACGGCGTTCTCCCAGTCGGGAGCCTGTTGTCTCAACTCTTCCCGGATTTCGCGCCGGAAGGTCTCCTTGTCGGCGAAAAAGAACTCGAACTTGAAGAGATCGCGTAAATCAAAGGCTTCCTCCCAGAAGCAATCGACGGGTGACAACCGTTCCTCGTCGGTCGCACCTTGGATCCGATCCGCCGCGGCGAGCAGCGCAATCTCGGCGATTGCTCCGTTGACAAAGAAATGGATTATCGTGTTGCGATAGTAGGCGGCGGTCAGGTGCTGGTCGGCGCCGATCATGTAGACCGCGTCGGGGCCTTCGTCGAAGCAGGCGATGACGCCGCTGTCGACCAGGGCGTCGAGAGCCCTTTGCACACCGTCGGTTTCTTCGAGATCGAGCTCGCCGGTTGTGGGCAGTCGTCGCGAGCGCACATAGTCGACGAGATTTGCCAATGCCGAGCGTGTCTCCTCGACGGTCAGGGCGCGATCCACAACGCCCAACAACGCCATGGTCACCAAGGATGTTGGTGTGATTGGGGTCGCACGATTGATGCGTACCGACACCTCGAAGGCGAGCTTCTGCAACGTGAGATTTTGCTCGTCGGGATTCGGCTCCGCAGCCGGGTCGGGAGGCCCGAGCGCATCGGCCAGCGAGAGCGGCTCGCCGAAGCGAATGTGAATGTTGCCGTAGCGTCGCCGCAGGCGACGCACGAGGCGCAGGAACCAGCCGAAACTTTCTTTTTCCTTCTTGCCGCCGCGCTGTTCGGCAACGTAGTCGGAAACGTCTTGAATCTGATCGTAGGCGATCGAAACGGGGATCAAGTGGACGTCTTCGCTCTTGCCGCGACGGTACGAATCGACCACGTAGGCCAGCAATCCAAAACGCGGCGGTAAGAGTTTGCCGCCGCGCGACCGGCCGCCTTCGATGTACCACTCGAGCGGAAAACGCTTCTCCATGAGGTAGTCGACATACTGGCGTAGGACGAACTTATAGGTGGCGTTGTCCTTGAACGTTCGCCGGATGAAGAAGACCCCGCTGCGTCGCACCAGGGGTCCGACCGGAAAGAAGTTCATGTTGATCCCGCCGGCAGTGTGGTTCGGGGGATGGCCGTTTTCGTGCAGGGCCGACTGCAACACGAGGTGATCGAGGTTCGACTTGTGCGACGGCAGGAAGACAACCGGGTGGCGCTGGGCCAGGGCGTAAATCCTTTCGAGATCGGCGCGGTCGTAGTGCAAACCGCCGTACCCTTGTTGGTACAGAGCGCGGATCAGGTTGGCGACCAGGTCGATGACATAGGTGCTGTGCGTGGCGGCGATTTCATGCAGGTAGCGCGCGGCATCGTTGGTGACGGCGGCTTCGTCGCGTCCGAGCTCGCGCGCCACAGCGGCAACGCCGCTGCGAAACGCCGGGCGAGTCAGAATCTCTTCGTGAACGAAGCGCGGAACTTTGTAGCGTGTGCCGCGCAGACGGCGCTCGGCACGCTCGAGCGCCAGGGCGGCTTGACGCGCCACAAACTCCGGCAAGCCTACGGTGTGGCCGGTGTCGGTGCCGGCGGCGCGGCGCCAGCGTTGGCGCAGATCCACGGCCGTAGCGGGTTCGCCGGCGACGATGCAACAACGGTCGGGGTGGCGTTGGCGAATCCAGCGTTGACGGAGAGGACCCGGGTCGCGCGGGTCGCCGAGCGTCAGGAGATCGGAAAGCCGTGCGGCGTGAACGCCATCACGTTGTGCCGGTTGCCATGCAATGCGCAGCGGCGCGAAGAGGGGATTGTCGTCGCTCGCCAGAGCAACCTCTAAGCGCGGGTCGAGAGCACGGCGCGCCTTTTTGCCGCGACTCGATGGAATGGTCAGTACTTCAAGGTTTGCGGCGGCAAAGTCGGCCGGCCGTGCTGCGGCAATCCAGTCGCGCAGCGCACGTTCTTCGAGAAGACTGGCGGCGTCGAGGAGGAAGACGATCCGGTGATTATGGCTCTCGGGCCACTGTGGACCATGGGGGCTCGAGCCGGATGCGGCGTGCACGCCATCGTCATATGCGGGCTTGGCCGAAAAGTGCAAACGCCGCGCTGCTCAAGTCGGGGGGGGCGATCGTGTCATCGAGTTCCGGTGGCGCTCTTCGGACACGTTCGATAGAACGGCGAGCCGTGCCGCGCGATTCGAACACTGCAGACCTGGGCCCGGCGGACGAAGCGCCGACAGCCGGGCGCCTCCGGTGGCGGCGCTTCTTGCCGTTCTTCGGGCGACCGCCAGCGTTGACGCGTCACCAGTGGCGCTTGATCGGTGTGCTCGGCGCCGCCAATCTCATCGACGGCTACGACCTGGCCGTAATGGGTTTGGCGTTACCCCAGATCCAGCAAGGTCTGGGAATCGCCGATGCCGACATCGGCGGCATTACGGCGTTCCTGCGGCTGGGCGTTGTCCCTGCCATGCTGCTCACCTTGCTGGCCGATCACATCGGTCGGCGGCGGTTAGTACTCCTGACGATCCTCGGCTTTACGTTGTCGACCTTCCTCACCGCATTTGCCCGTGACGCCCGCGAATTTGCGGCTCTGCAGTTCCTGGCTCGCCTGTTCATTGCCGGCGAAACAATGTTGTCGATCGTCGTCATCGCCGAAGAGCTCGATGCGACGACGCGTGGCTGGGGTATCGGTATGCTGGCGGCTTTGGGTAGCGTTGGGCATGGACTGGCCTCGCTGGTGTTCGCGCTGGTGAATCGCTTGCCTTTCGGCTGGCGCGCCTTGTACGTCGTCGGCGTTGTACCGCTCCTGCTGCTGGCATGGTTCCGGCGCTCCCTGCGTGAGACGCATCGCTTCGAAGCGCACCGCCGCAGCCGCGGGGAACGATCGCGAGGCATCCACGGGATTTTGCAGCCACTTGCCAATTTGGCTCGAATGTATCCCGGCCGGCTGCTGGCACTTTGCGCGGCGCTGTTCCCGGTTGCCTTCGTTGTGGAGACGGCGCTGCTGTTCGTTTCGAAGACGTTGCAAGAGTCCCACGGTTACAAGCCGGAAACGGTTGCACTGCTCTACATTACGGTTGGCGCAATGGCGCCGATCGGCAATCTCCTGGCGGGTGTGTTCGGCGACCGCGTTGGACGCAAGCGGGTTCTGATAACCGGGATTCTCGTCAACAGTGCTGCCGTTTGGCTCTTCTACAACAGCCGCGGCATGTGGGTTCCACCGATGTTCGGTCTGATGTTGGTGACGGTGACGATGGTGACGACCTTGTTTGCGGCGTTGGGCAGCGAGCTATTCCCGACCTCATATCGGTCGACAGCCTCGGGCGTGCGTCAGATCATCGCAACGGCGGGGGCGGCACTCGGGCTCTGGAGTGAAGGACGTTTGTTTGCCGCCGAGGGCAGTCACGCCGCCGCGATCAGCATGATGCTTGTCCTCATGCCGGTTGCGCCAGTTCTGGTTGGCCTCTTTCTTCCCGAGACGGCCAATCTGGAGCTGGAAGCGATCGCGCCCGAGATCTGAAGAGCGAATTGCCGGATCCACAGCGCTTAGCTTGTTGCGATCCCTTCACACGGGTTTGCCGCGCAGCTCGTACATCGTCCGGCCGCGTCGAGATTGGCTGCCGGGCACCACGACAGTGCGGCTGCCGAAGCGCCCATACGCCACAGCTCACAACAGTGTTGCTGAGCCGTTGGGTAGAAGGAGCCGCTGCTGCAGCTCATCGAGCCGATGTAACAGTTGCCGTCGATTTCGGGCACCGTAACCGGCCCTGGCATTTCCGAACCTTGAACGCGTATCGATCCGGGCGTGCAGCGTAGCGGTAGAGCGCCGCCACGCGGGTCGCTGGCTGAGGCGTTGCTGCAATCGACGCTGTATCCAGCGGCGACGGTCGACTGCGGAATGTCGGCGATACAGCTGTAGACGAGCGCGCCATCGGGAAGCGGGGCAACGTTGTCGAGCGCCAGCACCACGGCGCGTACCCCCGTGCAGTCGACTTCCGGAGTGCAGCCGTTCGGCAGGAAGGCAAAGCTCGTTGCAGACTTGTCGATCGACTCGTTGACCTTGCACAGAGGCTTGCCGGAGTTGCTGTCGGCGATGCGGATAGGGGACGCCAACATGAGGTCGTTTTGCAGAGCCGCCACGGGTGCGCCATTGGTGCGGAAGGTCGCGTCGATGGCCACCTGCTGGCCGGGATCGCCGACCGCCGATCCGATGGTCAGTGACGCGGCGCGATCTGCGACAGGCGTGGCGGTTGGCGTCGTCGGGGAGGTCGGACGTGGAGTTGTCGGTATTGCATTGCCGACCTGCACGCTGAGCTTCACGACCGGGTCGTAGTACAGGTAGAAGCGTCCGTAGATGGTGTACGTGCCATCCGCTACGGTTGCACCGTCGTCCGTCTTCAAGTCCCAGAACGCCCGCAGTTGATATTTCAACGCTGCTTCGTCGGCACCCGGGGCGTTTGTCGGTAGGAACGCCTGGCCACAGCCTTCTTCACGAATCGTACGGATACGGCGATTGCCCTGATAGACGTAGAGGTCAAGGCAGGGGTCGAATACGCCGCCGTGCGGTTGAGTTTCGGTTACCGTGTAGCGCAAGGTGACGACACCCGGCGGGTTGTAGTGCGCACAGTCCGATTCGAGGACAACGCGATTGAAATCGTCCGACCACACGGCGCGATTGATGTTAGCCGAATCGCAGTATGCCAGCTCCGTGGCTTCGAAGACTTCAAGTGACAGTGTGTTGCTACGTTGGCCGTTCTCTTCCGCCCAAATCTCGACGCTGCCGGCGCTGCGTGCCGTGAAAACTCCCGGAGAGTCGAAACCACCGATGCCGTCGTCGCTGCTGTGCCAGGTGGCTTCGCTGGTGACGTCGCGGGAAATATTGATGTCGTAGAAGCCGCTGGCGTGGAAGTAGCGTTGGTCGGCTTTGGCGACGACGCGATCACCGCCATCCGCGTAGATCGACAGCGACAGCAGCGTCGCTTGGTTGACCACTTGAACGGCGACCGGATTGCTGGTGACGCCGTCGAGAGTGGCATCGACGGTCGCCGTACCGCCCTGTGCGGCGGTCATCAGGCCGCTGCCATCAATCGGCGCGACGGCAGTGTCGCTGCTGCGCCAGCTAACCTGCTTGCTGAGATCGCGCCATTCATTGGTGTCGTAGTGACCGGTAGCTTGGAACTGCAACTCGTCGCCGCGTAAGACGGTGACGGACGTTCCACAGTTGAAACACGGCGATGCGGTGCCATCCGCCAACGGTCCGCCGGCAACCGGTAAGTACCCCCAGTTTCCCGGATAGATCGACAGAGATACCAGGGTTGGTTCGGTGACGACGGTGACGCTGGTGGGATCGCTGTTCACCCCGTCGAGAGACGCGGTGATGTTCGCCGCTCCGGCGGCGGCGGCTGTGAACAACCCGGCGTCGATCGTGCCGACGGCCGTTGGGTCGACGGACCACTCGACCGATTGCGTGATGTCTTCTTGGCTATCGTCTGCAAACTGGCCAATTGCCATGAGTTGCAGCGTCGTGCCGATAGCGATGACGGAGCTGCAGCTTGGGCTCGGTAGGATGCCGGAGGCCGGAGCATCGGCGTAGTAACACGGAGGGAGCGTGCCGGCAGCGACGTCGTTGGTCGCGTAGATCGGGCCACAGATGCATGACAGATTTTGCACATAGATGCCTTTGAGGGCGGGGTGGTCGACGACCGTCATGTCGAGCGTGCCGAATGTCGTATCATCGAGCTTGGCGGTGACCGTGACGGCACCAACCGCGATCGCATTCAGACGTCCCCAGGAGTCGATTGTTGCGAAATCCGTAGCGGAGGATTGCCAGTCGACGAGCTGCGTCACATCCATCACCGTGCCGTCGGAGAGCTGTGCCGTGGCGTAGAGCTGCGTCGTGCGTCCGACGACGATCTGGGCCGGTCCCTGCACGTTGACGGCGACGATGGTGAGCGGATCGCAGCTCGGGATGCAAACCCGCGTGACGCTGTCGGCGCAATCGGGGCACGGGTCGACACAGTGGTCACCGGAGAGCGCGCAGCCGCCGTCCGGGTTGCAGCGGTACGGAAGCCGCGTGCTCGGTGCACCGCAGACGCCGGGCATTTCGCAATTGTCGCAGAAAGGACAGGCGGCGATGCACTGACAGAACTGTCCATTCGGACAGATCTTCATGTCGGAGGTGCAGAGGGTTACCGACGATCCGCAGTCAGGCCGCTCGAAGCGGCCGTCACCGTTGCTATCGCTCAGAACACGCGTCGGGTCGCCGATCTCGGCGATCTTGCCGTCACGCGTGGTCAGCCAATTGCCTGAGGAGCCGATGACTTGACGTACCACAACGCCGTCCTTCGTATAGGTGATGCTGGTCCGCAGGACCCCTTGGCCGACTTCGGCAATCACGGTTGCGCCATCGTCGCCGACGACGACGGGCACATTCACCGGCAGTAGATTGCCGTTCACCGTGCGGCTTACTTCGAGCAAGTAACGGCCGGGAGGAAGGTCGGGGATGCTGAAGCTCCCGTCCGCAGCGGTCGTCCCTTGCTTGTCGCCGATGCGATAGTCGGCGTATCCCAAGGCACGGTCGAAGTTGGCCTGGTCGGCTTCCTTGCCCCAGTTCGACGGCGGCGCTCCGAGCTCTGAACCGGCGCTCGGCGCAACGTCGCTGCCAATCACGATGAGACCGTTCACGACACCGGCAACGCTATTGTGCGTCGGCGTCGGCGTCGGCCGTGGCGTGGCTGTGCGCGTCGGAGTTTGCGTCGATGCCGGAGGGCCAATTTGCAAACCGGCACCGCCTCCGCAGCCGCCGACAAGCATTGCAGCCAACAAACACGTCCAAATCGTCCGAGTCGTTTCCGATTGCGCCATGAGAGCCTCCTCGTTTGCGCGGCCTTTGTAGCATGTGTCGGGAAATGTGTAAACAAAGTTTGTTTGCTTGTGAAGCAAAAGAGTTTAATGTATTTTTGCGGCGATGGTGAAGCGCGGCCAGAGCATCAAGGACGTCTTCTACGAGACGCGCGTCTTGAAGGGGCGCGACTTCACCGTTCGTCGTTTCGCCAAGGAAGTGCTGGGTGATGCCGTCGACCCGGTGATGTTGAGCTACATCGAGAAGGGCAAACGCTTCCCTAGCGAAGCTCTGGTGCGGCGCTTGGCGGCGCTACGCAACCAGGACCCGCACGAGTTGCTCGCATTGCTCTGGCGCGACCGTATGCTCTACGCCTTTGGCAAAGAGTTGCGCCGCGTTCTGCACGCGCCACGCGCCGTCGAGGGCGTCGAAGATGCGGAGCTCGCGGTGCGTCTGAGTCAGGCCATCGCGGCACTGCCGGACGACGCGAGTTGGATCACGCTACGTGCATGGCGCTCCGAATTCAGCGCCGCGCCACGGCGTGCAGCACGGGGCGGAGTCGCGGGCGACAAGATGGCTGCGCAAGTCGAGAAGACTCTGCGTCACCGAGGTCTGGTTGAAATTCGCGGCAGCAAGGTTCGCCGCAAGGGCCGCCACTTCGTTGCGCAGGACCTTGAGGAACGACGGACGTTGGCGATGGAGTTCTGCGCTTTGTTCGTCAAAGGCCTGCTCGACAAGCTGGCGCTGCCCGATCAGGATACCGGCACCTATCTGCGCAATCACTACTTGAACATCGACGTCCAGCGCTTGCCGGTGTTCCAAAAGCGGTTGGATTCGATGCTGCGAGCTCTGGCCGAGGAGTTCGCGGCCGATACCTCAAGTGACACCAAGTTTCTCAACATTCTCGTCAACTCGACGACGCTGTAGGTGAGGGCAGGGCATGACGCTGCATACGTTCGGTTGGATGAACAAGCTTCTTGGCGCGACCCTTTTGGCGGCGTTGTCGTCCGGGTGCGCCGGAGGCAGCGGGTCGAGCGGTTTCGACGCCAAGTTTGCAGAAAGTGCCGCCATCATGCGTGCCCTTGCCGAGCGCCGCTGCGTCACCCCGGAAACGCAAAAGCCGGTCTATTGCCCGGCCGACGTCGCGGTCCCTGCCGGTGGTCCCGGCACGATCAACGTCGGTCTCGACCAGACGAACCTACCGTGCAGTGCTTCCGGCGGCACGCAGTGCACGGTCGGTTTGCCGTTCATGCCCGAAGGCTTGCCGACGAGTGCGAGTTACCGCACCGCCATCCGTACCGTCGACCCGATCGGTG
>JACQEN010000199.1 GCA_016200585.1 Deltaproteobacteria bacterium | reverse complement strand
GATCACCGCACCGGCGCGCACGCCCGGTAGGCGCTGGTCAACGCGGCTCGGCGAAACAACAATCTTCGTGGCAATGCGACCCGGCCGATTTGAGGGAGCATTGCAGGACCCGCCGTTCCACGAATCCCGTTTTCATTTCCTCCACGAACTCGACTGTGGCCCGCCGCTGGTTGGTGGCGCACCAGACAGAGCGCGTGATTTGCTTCGGTGCGGCAGTGCGTGGATCGCGCAACCACATGAAGGCACCGATGCAAGCCAGCAGTACCGCGGTCATGCCGGCAGCCAAGATGATGATGGGGTCGAGAAAATGGGTCATTGGACGGTGCCTCTAAAACTCCGCCCTCTTCGTATGCATCATCGGTGCCGCGGCGCAGGAGTCGAATGTGCGATGCCTGCTTCGAAACAGGGGACGCGGAAGGATTGCCCGGGCGGGAACGCGGTGAATCAGAATTCCTTCCGTTGCGAATTAGCCTGGCACAGCATCCGGCAAGATCGCCGCGCCAAGGAAGGTCAAGAGGGCAGGCCGAAGCGCGCCGTGAAGTAGAATGTGCTGCCGAGGCCGACCTCGCCAACGACCCAGATCCGACCACCGAAGAGCTGCACGAACTGCCGGCATATGGCCAAACCCAGGCCAACGCCGCCGAACGATTGCTTGGTAGTCGTATGAGCCTGCGAGAAGGGTTCGAAGATTCGGGCCAAGTCGTCGGGGGCGATCCCCGGCCCGGTGTCGCGAACCGAAAAACGTAGCGTGACCTCGTTGGCGGACTTGTCCGAGGTGCGGTCCATGGACTCCATATCGTGGTCGGCAAGCTCGACCTGCACGACGACCTCGCCGCGTTCGGTGAACTTGAGGGCATTGCCGATCAGGTTGGCCAGCACCTGACGCAAACGGTCGGGATCACCGATGACGGAGGTGGGGACCGACTCCGAAGCGTTGCACCGCAAAGAAATACCCTTCTTGGCGGCATTGGCGGCTAGCGGCTCCGTGGCCGAGCGCAGCACGTCGCGCGGGTCGAGCGGCTGCTCACGCAGTTCCACCCTACCCGCCCCGGCCTTCGAAAAGTTGAGCAGATCGTTGGCCAACGTGTGAAGGTTTTCCGAGGCGAATTCGATCCGTTCCAGGAGCTCGCTCTGCTCTGCATCGAGAGCAGTGCCGCGCATAATTTCAGCCATCCCCATGACGATCTGCAGCGGTGTTCGGATCTCGTGGCTGACGTGCGCCAGCAGCTCGCTCTTGGCATGCATCTGGGCTTCCGCTTCCTCTTTTGCCCGGCGCAAGTCTTCTTCGTGTTGCTTTCGATCACTGATGTCTTCGGTGATCGCGATGATGCGCTCGACCTTACCTTGTTCGTCGAGGGTCGGAAACGAATGACTCCATATCCAGCGCTGCCCGCCGTCGGGCCGGAGAATTCGATACTCCATTTCCGTGGCTTCGCCCCGCAGAAGACGGCCGAACGTGTGCAATACGAGCGTACGGTCGTCGGGATGCACCGATTCGAAGAACAACGGTGGATTGTCCAGAATATCGGCGCGCGGCCGGCCCCACACCGATTCGAAAGCCGGACTGACGTACGAAACCTGGTTGGTGTGCGGATCGCGAATCCAAAACACTTGATGGATATGATCGGCGAGATAGCGGAAGCGCTGCTCGCTCTCGTGCAGAGCGTCATCGGCGAGACGCAACGACGTGATGTCCACCGAGTCACCAAGCACCAACGGGGCTCGTCCAGGCGCCTTCCAGAGCACCTGCCGAACCCACCATTTGCGGTCCTCCCCCTGCTTCGTCCGCATCGGGGTTATGCCTTCCGCGCTGCCGTGCAAGCGGACTTGCTCCATTGTTGGAACGAACATCGCGTTCACCGACGGCGTGATCAGATCGATCATACTGCGGCCGATCAGGTCCTCGACAGAGTACCCCAAGGACTGCGCCGCGGCCGGATTGGCGTAAAGGATCTTACCGTCCAGGTCGTGAACTACAATCAAACCGGGACTTCTTTCAGAGAAGTCGTTGCCGCTCAGATTCAAAGGGGAGGCCTTTCGACGCAACTTCCCCTTTTGCAACGATTCGCGCTTGGATTGCAACGCGATGACCATCACAAATGCTCCCCGTTCGAACAGCGGTTCGCTCTAAGACGGCTCATTGAGCCCATCAATTGAACCCCCTACAGGTGCAGAGCAGAAGGCATGCCGGGGGGACGGGCAGCTGGCTAGACCTTGATGGTGGAAAAGGTCTGGCAAAAGATGCCGTCTTTCCGGCAAACCGTTCAGATCGTAACGTGTCTCGACGGTGGCTGGTGTTCCGGGCGCAATAGGTCGTTGACCGTCTTCACGGGGTTGAAGGTAGCGGATGGCACTTCGACGAATACGGAGCTCCAATATGCCATCGCACCGTTCCACAAACCCGGGTGTTCGAGGGCTTTGACGACCTCGCCGTCCACCGACTTCTCGGTCACGAACACCGCTTCGCGGTTGACGTAGTCGCGCAGGTCAAACCGCTCGTCGCGCCAGTTACGCAACCCGCACACCAGGTCGACCGGGTTGAAATGCGTCGAAGCGGCCAGCACCGCGCGCTGTTCCGCAACCCCGACATCCACCTCCGCGCTTTCGACGATCTGGCACGATGCGGTTCCATCGTTGTTGCTGACCCAGAACGGTCCGCCGCCCGGTTCGCCTTGGTTGCGCACCATACCGCACACCCGCAACGGACGATTCAGTTTGGCGACCAGGAAATCGCGTCGTGCTTCGCCGCCGGCTGTCTTCAGTTCGGCGGGCAGCGTGATGCCCAACTCGTCTTGCGCAAAGCGCACGGCCGCCTCGATCGCCGCCACTTCGACAGATGTACGCGCCAGCCGTGCCAGGAGCTCGAAGCAACGCGTCTGCAGGCGCGCGAGAAGCCCGCCAAGCACCATCTTCCATTGAATCGTCGGACCCTTCAGATGGTCGGGAACGACATTGTCGATGTTCTTGATGAAAACGATGTCTGCGTCGAGGTCGTTAAGGTTGCCGATGAGCGCGCCGTGACCTCCGGGGCGCAAAACGATTTCACCTTGGCGCGTCCGAACAAGGCGGTTCTCAAGGTCGACGGCCACTGTGTCGGTCGCCTCCGGTTGCACCGAGAAGGCGACCTCGAAGGATACGCTTAACGTCGTTTCGTAGGTCGAACGCACCGCCGCCAGAAGCGCCTCGAAGCGCTGTCGATGGTTCGGGGAGACGGTAAAGTGCAGTCGCGCCTCGGCGTGCTCGGCGCAAGCGTAGGCTGCCGCCTCGACCAGGTGCTCTTCGAAAGGCGTACGCGCCGCCGAGCCGTAGTGATGAAACTTCAGCAGGCCTTTGGGGAGCGCCGGATAGTTGAGACCCGCCGGCGACAGCAGGGCGTCGATCAACGCCAGAACCGACGACCGCTCCGTGCCGTCCTTCAAACCGCTCGCCGCCAGAAGATCTTCGTAGAAGGCAAATTGCGGCAGACCGTCGATGAACGTTTCGACCTCGCGATCGTCGATGGTGTCCGGCAAGCGATCGCCGCTGCCGACTCGATTGCGAAACGACACAAGGGCCTTGAACATCCGGCTCGCCGCACCGGAAGCGGGCGTGAACTTGAGCAACTGCTGCTGCCGGCGCGCCGCGCCAAAAGCGGTCTTGCAGCTGTCGATTTCATCGTCGCTGAGCCGGCGAATTCCATCTCCGATCGTGCACGGTCGAAGCAGTCGCAAGCGCGGCGGAGGATTCGCCAATAGCGCCGCTTGGCGTCGCACCTCTTCTTCGGATATCCCGCGCCGCTCCAATTCGCGGCGATCGTTGTCGTCGAGATCTACCTGAGCCATACGACACTGCCCCACGACAAATGCGGCGTCATCCCTCTCGATGGTCGCCTGCTGGCTGTCGAGTCATTCACGCCGGCGCCAAAACCCAGCGGGTTATGCCCAGCTGCAAGGCGCCACGCAAGTACCCGAACTGGATCCCTCGGTTGGAGAAACGATATGGCTATATCTCCGGAGGCAGTTACATGCTTGACTGGCGGCGGTATCACTGGAAGCATCTTCGTGACGACATCTCATTGTTTAGGCTGTGCGATGTCGTCGGGGCTGTGTGACGAGCCGAGCACGTCGGCTGGTTTTCTTCGAAGACCGTTCAAAGCGACGGTAGGAGGGCGGTATGGGCAGAGAGTTTCCGGCCCGCGTTGCGCGTATCTTGCTAGTGGAAGACGACCCGCAGGATGTTGAGATCACACGCCGCGCATTCGATCGCGCCAAGATCGGCAATTCGATTACGGTAGTCACCGACGGTGAGTCGGCGCTCGAGCGACTGACGACGACCCGTGGCGATGTCGACGACCGTTTTGACATGGTACTGCTCGACCTCGGGTTGCCCAAGATGGACGGTCGCACCCTGCTGCGCGAGATCTACAGTGACAAACGCCTGCGCCATATTCCGGTCGTGGTGCTGACTGGGTCGAACGACGAAAACGATCTGATCAATGCCTACAAGGGCGGAGCCGTCGCTTTTCTGCGTAAACCGGTCAACGTCGACCGCCTTCTGAATGCGATCGGCGATCTTCACGGCTACCGTCTGTACATCGCACGGTACGAAGACTAACCGGACAGGGCCCAGGCTCAAAGGTACGAAATCGTCGCCGTCGGAGCCGATCGAACTGCCGAAAATCCGTCGGCCGTCCATTTTGCGGCGCTGAAGTCTCTGCGTGCCGAACAGTGCCTGTGGCGCCGTTGTCGAGCGCCGATGAGCCGCCGCACTCTTCGTAACTTCGCCTGAACATCCACACGCTCGTAGGGACGGATCTCGCCGGATCTGCACCCGCGACGACCCGGCACCCGCAGTCGAACAGCGCCTGCTGACGCACAGCGCACTGCAGGAGCACTCAGCATCAGCGGCGGCGCAGTTGTTCACGAGGAAGGAACACCGTTCCGTCTTTTCACACGCCCTTAGTGGCAAGGGAGACGGACCAGCATGTCGAGCTTGAGCACGTACAGCAGACGCACTTGGCGACGATCGAGGTATGCAGCGACGCGAGAATGCACCACCGGCTACGCTTCTATCCGTCGCCACGGTCAAGCACGGTGGATGATCGGCGCGATTCTGTTGACGGTCGCCGTCACAACCCCGACGCTCGCTCAAAGTCTCATCGTCACTCCCTCCTCAGTCAGCGTACCGCTTGGCGGGCAGCGTCAATTCACAGCGTATTACAACAGTCTGCCAACCACCGCGGTTGCTTGGACCATCAACAACCTACCGGGCGGTAACTCGACCGTCGGAACCATCAGCGCCTCGGGACTCTACACCGCTCCAGTCGCGCCGCCGGCCGGCTACAGCGTCACCGTAAGAGCAACCAACCTCTCGAACCCCGGGGTCTTTGCCACCGGCATCATCACGGTACGCTACCAAATCCCCTGGCCCACGGGCGTCAGCCCGAACCCTCTGCCGATTGGAACGTTCAGCCTGCAGGTTTTCGGCAGCCGTTTCGTCAACGGCGCCAGCGTGCGGTTGAACGGTGTCGCGCTGCCTACGACGTTCCTCTCGTCTACGCTCTTGAGCGCCAGCGCCACGACAACCAAAGCAGGCTCGGTCAGCATCACGGTCGCCAACCCCGGACCCGACGCCGTGTCGGCACCACTGTCCGTGCAGGTCGGCTCCAACCCAACCCCCACCGCAACCAGAGGATTGCCTACGGCAACACCGAGTCGAGCGGCAACGGCAACGTCGACCATGCCGATGCAGGCGACAAGTACACCACCGGCTACGCGCAGCCCGGAACCGACGAAGCCGGCAACCACGGCCGCGAGCCCCAAGCCGACCACGGCCGTCCCGGTCGCAACGCCGACGGCTACACCGACCATCTCCGTCAACGTCATCCCCGCCAGCGCATCGGTGCAAACCGGCGCGACGCAGCAATTTCAGGCAACGGTGTCGGGAAGCAGCAATCAGGCGGTGACCTGGGCGGTCGACGGAACCGTCGGTGGCGACCCCGGTCTCGGAACGATCACCACCAGTGGTCTCTACACCGCGCCCGCGGCCGTCCCGGCTGTTGGCTCGGTAACCGTGTCCGCCGTCAGCGTTGCGAACCCCGGCGCCCTGGGCACGGCACAGGTCAGTATCCAGAATCCACAGGCGATCACCTTCGGCCGGTTTCTCGAGCAATCGACTTTCGGCCCGACGCAACAGTTGACCGCGCACCTGGTGCAAGTCGGCATGCAGGCGTTCCTCGACGAGCAATTCACAACTCCGGAATCGTCGTGGCCAGCGCTCGCAACGGCGCAACGTTCCGACGCCGTCGACGGGTTCTTCGGCAATGCGCTTTCGGGGCAAGACCAGTTGCGCCAGCGCGTCATCTTCGCACTCAGCGAAGTGATCGTTGAGGCGATGAACAAGAACACCAACGGCGATGAAATCGTCCCTTGGCTACAGCTTCTGAGTCGCAATGCCTTCGGCAACTACCACACGCTGCTCAAGGAGCTCACTCTCGATGCGTCGATGGGCAAGTATCTCGACCTCGCCAACAGCGGCGTGATGGGTGGTGCAGCGAATGAGAACTACCCCCGGGAGGTGATGCAGCTGTTCTCGATCGGCCTCTACCAGCTCGATCTCGACGGCTCGATCAGGGTCGATGCGCAGAACGTTCCCCTCCCGACCTACACACAAACCGACGTACAGCAACTCGCCAAGGCGCTAACGGGGTGGACGTACGGCAACTCCACGGGAACGCCACCGGCGTACGGCAACTACAACTACTACCCGGGGCCGATGCTGCCGGTAGCGTCACGCCATGACAATTCGGCAAAGACGATTCTTGGCCAGAGCTTGCCCGCCAACCAGGGAATCCAGGCTGATTTGGATGGGGCCATCAACATCCTCTTCAACCACCCCAACGTCGGCCCGTTCATCGCCACCCGTTTGATCCGCGCCCTCATTACCGGCAATCCGACGCCGGCGTACATTGCGCGCATTGCCACCGTCTTCAACAACAACGGCTCCGGTGTACGCGGTGACATGACGGCGGTGGTTCGCGCCATCCTGCTCGACCCGGAGGCACGCAACGATGCCCCGCCCGCCAACTTCGGCCGCTTGCGCACGCCGATGCAACATACCATTGCCCTAGCCCGCGCCCTCAACCTGAATCTCGGTGCTGCTTCGCAGTTTGCCTACCTGTTCTACAATATGAACGAGGGTCTGCTCGACGCCGCGTCGGTGTTCGGCCACTACTCGCCGACGTATCACATTCCGAAGACCGCACTGTTCGGTCCGGAGTTCCAGATCTACTCGGCCAGCGACGCCATCAACCGCGCCAACTGGTTCTACGGGCTCATGTACAATCCGTGGCCGATCAACCCGGCCCTGCAACCGTTCGTCGCCGTCGCTGGAAACGCGGCGACGTTGGTCAACGCCGTCGACAATGCGTTGCTCTACGGCCGCATGTCGCCGTCGACGCGCACGGCCATCCTCAACGCTCTGCCGCCGCAGTACGACAACAATGCCCGCGTTCTGACGGCTCTCTACCTGGCGTCGATGTCGGGCGAATACCTGATTCAGCGCTGAACGACGATTCGGTGGGGGAAGACATGGAAACAGAGATCTCAAGACGCAACGTTCTGCAGCTTGGCGCGAGCCTCGGCATGATCGCCGGCCTCGGCCGATTCAATCTGGTGCGCGCCGCGACGGCTCCGGACTACAAGGCTCTCGTTTGCTTGTTCATGTTCGGCGGCAACGACGGGCACAACACCGTCGTTTCGCTCAACAGCCAGCAGTACAGCGCCTACATCACGGCGCGCGGTGCATTGGCTTTGCCTCAGAACCAGCTGCTCGGAATCACCGATCCGGTGCAGGGAGCGTTCGGCTTGCACTATGCCATGCCCGAGCTGCAAGCACTCTACAATCAAGGCAAGGCGGCGATCCTGGCCAACGTCGGCATGCTCGTTCAACCAACGAGCTACAGCCAGTTCCAGCAGCCCAGCTATCCGGTTCCCCTCAACCTACGATCGCACGCCGACCAGGTCGTCGAGATGCAGACGGGTATCCCGAATTCCGGCGGCAGTACCGGATGGGGCGGCCGCACGCTCGACTTGATGGAGTTCAACTACAGCTACAACTCGACGACCAGCTTCCCGGTGTCGATTTCGATGAACAGCCCGGCCTTGTTCTGCAACGGCGCCATCGTACGCAACGTCAGCCTGCAACCCGGAAATGTCCTCGATCAAAACGCCATGGGCGTCTGGCCCGCCGCAGCCGCGCAGGCACGTGCCAATGGGCAGCTACAGCTGGTTTCCGCGAGCAGCGGCAACTCGATCATCGACTCCGCCAACAAGGTGATGGCCGATGCCCTCGCCCTCAATCCGCTGCTGAAAGCAGCTGCCGGTTCGCTGGCGTTCCAAAAGCCCTTCCCGGCAACCACTCTGGGCGACCAGCTCAAAGAGATCGCCCGTATGATCAGCTTGAACTCGCAGCTCAACGTCGGCAGGCAAGTGTTCTTCTGCAGCCTCGGCGGCTTCGACACGCACGGCGGGCAGTCGTATCAGCAGTGGGACCTGTTGCAGCAGGTCAGCCAGGCGCTCGACGCGTTCTACGCCGCCACGGTGCAGCTCGGGGTCGAAAACCAGGTGACCGCCTTCACGCTTTCCGACTTCGGACGAACCTTGCAGCCCAGCGGCTCAGGGTCGGACCATGGCTGGGGCAACCACCACTTCGTTCTCGGCGGCGCCGTCAACGGCGGCAGGGTCTACGGAAAGTTCCCGCTGATGACCAACTACACGAGCTTCAACACCTCCAACGACGACTACGCCGACTCGCGCGGCGTCATGCTACCCGGTGTTTCGCTGTCGCAGTATGGTGCGACGTTGGCCAAATGGTTCGGTGCCGCCGATGCCGATCTCGACGGTCTGTTTCCGACACTGCCGAGCTTCAGCACGCGCAACGTCGGTTTCGTCTGAGATCGGTGCCGCACCCTGAGCTCTGGCGGATACGCCCTTGAGACGTCGCCGCTGCCGGTGGTGTAACCTCAACGTTGAGCATCACCCGCCTCACCCCCTGACCCCCTCTCCACGCAGTTGGAGAGGGGAAACAGGGGTGAGGCCGCTAGCGATCGAGTCAGGGTGGACACTACCCCGCTGAAGCTATTGCATGCGCCGGGTGCCCTGCCCCAATATGCCACCCGAGGAGAATCCGATGGCTACCGACACCAACACGGCCCGCCAGGGTCTGATGAAGTTCATCGCCAAGAAGGGCGGATCGATCCCGATGCGCGACCTGCACACGCACAGCTTGGTGTTTTATCAAGCCGGCCATCAAGCGTTCTCGTTGCTGATGGAGGGCCTGGTCGCGGACGGGCTGGTCTCGTACGACGAACCGACGCACGTCTTTTCGCTGACCGACAAGGGTCGCAACGTGATCGAAGGGTCATGAAGGGTGGCCGCAATGAACACCGCGCCATTTGTAGAATTCGATGCACTGCTCAGCGGCGATCAGGTTGGGCAACTTCTGCACATCGTCCATACGCGGGCGCCGTACCCGACCTACGGCGAGGGACGCAGACAGGATGGATTCGGCGCCGGCATCCCGCAACGTTACGACGCCGCGCGCAACTTCGTTACCACACGAGCCGGACAAGACGAGGTGTGGAAGCTCGCTTCGCGTACCAACTACTTTCGCGAGACGTACGCCTATGAGCGGCCACTGTTTCCGGAGATCGCTTTCTTCCAGCAGTTGCCGCAATTCGTCGCGGCGGCGCAACAGGTCACCGGCCGCCGTATCGTGCGCCCTGCCATCGTCTACTTGAACATCCTGGTCCCGGGGCAGGAACTGGCGATCCACACCGATGTGCCCGAGTTCCGCGGCGCCAATCGTACCCGCGAGCCGGAGTGGCTACTGGTCGCCATGCACCATTCCGGTTTGTTCGACCGCTGGCGGCGGCACATCGCCACCGGTGTCAGCTGGTATCACGATTGCGAAGGCGGCGACTTCGTCTACTACCCGGATGGCGTCGACCAGGCGCCGCGCAATTTGCGCGTGCGTCGCAACACCGCCATCGTGCTCGACACCGACTCAGTCTTTCACGGCATCGCTCCGGTGGCGTTGCGCGACACGAGCTTGCCACCGATCGAGCCCGGCGTCCGCTTGCACCGCGACGACGACGGCCGCTGGAGCGTACGGCGTGACGGAGAGGTACGCGCCACGTACAACTGGAACGATTTGCGGCTGTCGATCTCGTGGAAGGCTTGGTGTTTCAAGGACGAAGAGGAATTGCACGTCAACGACGAGCACAAAGACGATCTGACGCTCGATCAGATTCTTGAAGCCTTCGTCGGCGATCTTCGCCGTCGCGGCAAGGTTTCGAGTCGTCCCGATGACGATACGTTGGCGCGTTTGATCCTCGACGAGTACATTCGCTTCCCGGTCAGCGCCTGACGGCATCCGGAACTGGGAATCGGTATGTACGGCAACACGCCTGTGGTGAGGAAAGTGGAGTGGGGCATCGAAACGGCGTGCTGGCTCTCAGCAGCGCGCCGCCGAGCGCTGCCACCATGCGTCGGGTTCTGGACTGTCGATCCGCGGCCGCACTGCAACTCCACGACGCGTCAGCTCGTCGATGACAACGCTGCACGCTTTGATGGCCCCTTCGCGCACTACAGCGCTGAGCTCGACGCCGGGCTCGGTCGATTCGGGAATGATGCCAACGAGCACGACCTGCGGGGCGCTGTCTGCAAGCTCGGCAATCCACAGCGCTTCCTGCACCGCCGGATCGTGCGGGCTGACGCGCGGTAAAACGGGCAGCCTTTGCAGCTCCTCGCCATGGTAGACGCGCACCTCACCTGGTTCACCGGTCGCGCCGACGGCATCCACGAGGATCACCACTTCGCGGCCTAGGAGGTGGCTGGCCAAATCGAGACCCGGTGTCCCCACATCGATCAACGTCACGTCGTGCGGTAACTCCCAACCGGCGCGCAGCAGCTCGACGACGTACGGTCCGACACCGTCATCGCCCAGCAATACGTTGCCGATGCCAATCACGGCGATGCGGGTAGGCACTTCGAAACAAGTCATCGTTCCTCGCTCCAAAGGGGACCGATCACAGCACCTTCACCGTCGCAATCGTCTTTCCTTCCACGTCGAGCGTGTGACAGGCGCAGGCCAAACACGGATCGAAGGAGTGCACGGTGCGCAGGATCTCCAGCGGCTTTTCCGGATCGGCGATCGGGTTCTTGAGGAGGGAAGCCTCGTACGGTCCGGGCACACCCTGTTCGTCGCGCGGACTTGCATTCCACGTGGTCGGCACCACGGCTTGATAGTTCGCCAGCTTTCCGTCTTGCACCACGACCCAATGCGACAGCGTGCCGCGCGGAGCTTCATGAATGCCGACTCCCTCGACGGCATCCTTCGGGAAGTGCGGTTCGTTGAATGTCGTCGTGTCGCCTTTGGCGACGTTGTCGGCGAGCAGCGCCCAGTGCCGCATTGCCAATTCGGACAGAACGCAGGCGCGAATGGCGCGCGCCAGATAGCGGCCCATCGTCGAGTGCATCTTGTCGATGGTGATCGGTTTCTGAGCGATGGCGGAGACGCGTTGCAAGGCCAGGTCGGTCCATTTTTTTGTCAGCTCGTGTCCCTGTGCATAGCTGACCAGGACGCTCGCCAACGGTCCGACCTGCATGGGTTTGCCCTCGAAGCGTGGCGCCTTCACCCAGCTGTATTTTCCGTCGTCTTGAAAGTCGGTGTAATCGGGGATCGTTTCACCCTGCCAGGGATGCTGAGCGCCACGGCCTTGGTACCAGCCGTGGGTCACATCCTCGACCACGCCCTTGCGAAAGTAGTCGTCGCGCGAGCCGCTGATGCGCCGCACGCCGGCGAGGTCGCCGTCGAAAATCGTACCGCCCGGGATATCGAACTGTGTCGAGGCGGTGTCGGTCGGCAGGTCGGGGACGGCCAGGTAGTTCTTGACGCCCGAGCCGATGTCGAACCAGTCGGCATAAAAGGCGGCGATGGCGCAGGCATCGGGGAAGTAGACGTCTTGCACGAATGGCACGACCTCATCGAGCCGGTCTTTCATCATGTAGATGCGGTCCATGTTGAGCGTCGCCAGACTGTCGAGGTTGATGGCGTTCATCACGCCGCCGACCGCGAGGTTCTGAATGTGTGGTGTCTTGCCGCCCAGGATGGCGACGACCTGATTCGAAACGCGCTGATACTCGAGCGCCTGCAGGTAGTGTGCGACTGCCAGCAGGTTGACCTCGGGCGGCAGCTTCATCGCCGGGTGTCCCCAATAGCCGTTGGTGAAGATACCGAGTTGTCCGCTCTGGACCAGGCCGAGCACCTTCTTCTGCACGCGTTCCATCTCTTGCTTCGAGTTGTTCGGCCAATCCGACAGGCTTTGCGCGATGCTCGCGGCCTTGGCGGCGTCGGCCTTCGGAATGGTCGTGACGTCGACGAAGTCGAGCGCCGACAGGTGATAGAAGTGAACGATGTGATCGTGCAGCCCGTGGGCAATCAGGATCAGATTGCGGATGTACTGGGCGTTGACGGGAATCTCCATGCGCAAAGCGTCTTCGATCGCGCGCACCGACGCGATGGCGTGTACCGTGGTGCAGACGCCGCAAAAGCGTTGGGTGAAGATCCACGCCTCACGCGGGTCGCGGCCGCGCAGGATGGTCTCGATACCACGCCACATGCTGCACGACGCCCAGGCCTTCTGCACCTCGCCGCCGTCGACGACGGCATCGATGCGCAGGTGCCCTTCGATGCGGGTGATTGGATCGATCGTAATGCGTGCCATGTGTGGGTCCCCTTATGAGTGCGCCAGCGCCCGACGTGGCGCCCCCGCGACGATCGGGAAGAGTTTGATCAAAATGATGTATCCGGCGATCTCGCCGGCAACCAAGCCGGCGGTGATCAGGATCTCCGTGACGTTGGGAAAGTAGGCCCAGTGCGCGCCCGGCGAGAACGCCACCAAGAAGGTGTCGAAGCGGTACAACGCCCCGGCCAGGATGAGCAGCATCGCGGCACGAAAGAGATTTCCGAGGTCACGGCGCTGCGCATCCGAAGCCAGCAGAACCAGCGCCACAACCAACAACGCCATTTCGAGCAGCGCCATCACGCTGTAGAGGTCGAAGGCGAAGAGCGCTCCCAACTGGCCGCGTACGGCGAGGTCGATCAGACGGATCCCGAGATAGAGAACGAGCAAGGGCCGCATCGCCGATCCGAGCCCGGCAAGCATGTCGGTTTCCGGTTTGCGACGCAGGAACAGCGCCGACAAAGACCCTTCGATGACCACCGCGCCGAATCCCATGGCGATGCACGACAACAGGAACAGCAACGGCAAAAGCGTGGTGCTCCACAGCGGATTCAGCCGCGGGCCGCTGAGCAACAACAGCGACCCGAGCGCCGACTGATGCATCGTCGGCAACAACATGCCGAACGCGGTCAGCCACAACAGACTCTTGCGCGCTATTGGCAAGCCAATCTCTCCGAGGCGCCGCAACGCCGATACGGAGCTGCTCTTCGCGCGTTCGAGGAAGGCCGGTGAAAGCTCGAGCCACAGCACGATGGTGTACGTGATGATGCACAGCGCGACCTCAAGCAGCACCGAGTTGAGATTCCAGTGCCAGAACAACGGCAGCTTGTACGCCAGCCAAGGCCGCCCGATATCGATCATCACCGACAGACCGGCGATTGAATATCCGAAGGCGCTGGTGACCAACGCCGGCCGTATGAGTGGGTGGTACTTTCCCTTGTTGAGGATGTAGACAAGCAGGGCAACGGCATAACCGCCGCAACTGAGTGCCGTACCGGTCACGACGTCGAAGGCGATCCACAGCCCCCAGGGGTAGCCGTCATTGAGCGCCGTCGTCGCCCCCAATCCGGCGGCGAAACGCCAGACGATGAGAGCACCGGCCAGACCGGCAAACGCCGCTAGAATGATTACCGGACGCGTGAAAATCACACCGCCGATCGGTTGCGGCTGTGTGTGCGTGTGAGCGCTCATGACTCGCCCTCCTCGGCCGCGCCGCTGCTTTTGCGATTACGGATCATGACCGCCGCGAGCAGACCGTACAGCGCCACCGGTGCAATGAACCCCTTGTAGATCGTGTGCTGCAGGCTGCGCGCCCGCTCGGGTACGGAGTCGTCGCCATAGGCGGGCAAGCCGAGCTTCTCGAAGTCGACGTGGGTCAGATAGAGCACCTGCGTACCGCCGACTTCGTGCTCGCCATAGACCCTCTGCACGTAGAAATCCGGACGCTCGGCGATGCGACGATGCGCCTCGGCGAGCAGATCAGCGCGCTTGCCGTAGATCACCGCGCCCACCGGGCAGACCTCACAACAAGCCGGGCCCTTGCCCTCGGCAATGCGGTGCCTGCAGAGCTCGCATTTCACCATCTTCGGAACTGCCTTCGACCATTCGAATTTCAGAATGTTGAACGGGCAGCCCATCTCGCAGTAGCGGCAGCCGATGCACAGATCGGGGTTGTAGCGGACGATCCCGTAGTCGCCCTTTTGCAGAGCACCGAGCATGCAGGCTCCGACACAGGCCGGGTCGAGACAATGCATACACTGGCGTTTGACGAAGGACTGCTCGCCTTTGGCCGTATCGCGGTAGAGCTTGATGATGTTCTTGGCGTGCTCGTTGAGGTCGACAGGCATGTGCCACAAGCCGCCGGAAGCCGCCGTGTCGGGGGTGAGGTCATTGGCCTCGTTGCACGCCACCATGCATGCCTTGCAACCGATGCAGCGCGTCGAGTCGTAGAGCATGCCCAACGCGTCGGGTCGTGGGACCACCAAAGCCGCTTTGCTTTCCTGCGGCGCCAGTGTCGTTGCCACCGAGGTGGCGGTGGCGCCGGCCATGGCTTTGAGCGCCGTGCGTCTGGAGATGCCCATGGCCTACTCCTTTCCGGGCTCCGGCTCCGCTGTTGGAGAATCCGCCGAGCCCACCTTCCTCGACGCTGCCAAACCGGCGCCGATCAGCGCACCGCCGATCAACCCGGCGACGCCCGCCGCCACGGCGCTGACGTTACCCTGTTTGGTGAACGGCGGCGCATAGGTATCGGGTGGCGTTGCTTTGTGAATCTCCACCGTCTGGAACATCGGTACGCGAAAAGCGAGATGCTGCTCGGTACAGCCGAAGCACGGCGCGCCGATGCCGATCGGCCACGCGTCGACGACTTCGTTGAAGTGGCGCGTCGAGCAGCCGGCATGCGTCTGCGGACCCTTGCAGCCGAGATGGTACAGACACCAGCCGTGACGGTGTCCGTTGTCGCCGAAGGATCGAGCAAACTCGCCGGCGTCGAAATGCGGGCGGCGCGGACACTGATCGTGGATGTTGCGGTCATAGGCGAACTTCGGTCGTTTGAGCTCGTCGCATTCCGGCAACGTGCCGTAGCGCGCAAACTGCAGGGCCGTACCGAGCAGGTTGTACGGATTGGGCGGACAGCCCGGAATGTTGACGATCGGCTTGTTCTTGATGATCGCATCCACCCCGACCGCATCGGTCGGGTTTGGATCCGCCGACGGGATTCCTCCCCACGACGCGCACGATCCGATGGCGATGATCGCCGCAGCCTGGCTGGCTACTTCGTCGAGCACCTGCAGCGCCGGCCGGCCGGCCAATTTCATGTAGATGCCCTGTGCCTTGCGCGGGATGGCGCCCTCGACGACGAGCACGTACTTGCCGGCATTTTCTTTCATCGCCGTCTGCAGAGCCTCCTCGGCTTGCTTGCCCGCCGCCGCCATCAACGTCTCGTGGTAGTCGAGCGAGATGAGATCGAGAATGAGCTCGGCCAGATCCGGCGCCGACGTGCGCAGCAAAGTTTCCGAGCAGCCGGTGCAGTCTTGGAAATGCAGCCAGATGACCGAAGGCCGCCGCGCCTTGGCGATTTCTCGTGCTACCTCCGACGCGCGCGCTTTGCTGGTCAGGGCCAGACCGGCGGGCGCTGCCACCATGAGCTTGGCGCACAGCTCCAGAAATTGCCGCCGGCTGACACCACAGCGCCTCAGGTGCTGGCCGATCGTCTCGCGCTCATCGAGGAAGCCGAAATTGTCTTTGGGCATGATTCACCTCCAGCAATGCGTCACCACATGCTCTTCGAGCACGTGCCGTGAACCGGGTGTTGCTCGTTCAACAATTCGAGCCATCGAATCCACTTCGAAATGCCGTCACCGCTACGCGCCGAAACGGCAATCCGGCGCGGCACCGGCATCACATGGGCCAGTGCGTCGTCGAGGGCGTCGCGGTCGAACTCCGGCAGAGCCGGCAACAGGTCGATCTTGGTTAACAGCACCAGATCGGCCTTGCGGAACATCACCGGATACTTGAGCGGCTTGTCCTCACCCTCGGTGACGGAGAGTGCGACGACGTTCACTTCCTGCCCGAGGTCGTAGATGGCCGGGCAGACCAGGTTGCCGACGTTTTCGATAAACAGGTAGTCCGCTGAGCCCGCAGAGCGCAGGGCGACGGGTGACGGGTGAGAATCGCTTTCAGAGTGCCCGTTGTGGTGGTGCGCTGCGTGCGGATGCGCGTGACCATTTCCGAACGCGAGGGCTGCGTCGTGGAGAGCATGGTGGACCATCTCGGCATCGAGGTGGCAGGCCGTGCCAGTAGTGATCGCGACTGCGGGGATTCCGGCGGTGCGCAAGCGCACGGCGTCGCGTTCGGTTTCGAGGTCGCCGGTGATCGCGGCCAGGCGGCGCGACGTACCGAAGGCCCGCGCGGTTGCCTCGAGAATGGCTGTCTTTCCGGCTCCGGGCGATCCCATCAGGTTGATGGTCACAATCTTTTGCCGGCGCAGGTGCTCGCGGTTGTGATCGGCC
Organism: Deltaproteobacteria bacterium; assembly: GCA_016200585.1. Classification (GTDB taxonomy): domain Bacteria; phylum Desulfobacterota; class Binatia; order HRBIN30; family HRBIN30; genus JACQEN01. The sequence goes on along the minus strand of JACQEN010000199.1, from coordinate 4,649 downwards.
GTGCGGTCGTTGCCGGCCATGAGGCGTTCGTGGATTTCGACCGGGACGATCTTCGAGTCGCCGCATCCGCAGACGTCACACATGTGAGGGCACCTCCAGCTCCAACCGCTCGAGCAACAATGCATCGCCGCCGGCGAGACGCGCCGGCCAGCCACAGGTTGGGCAAGCGAGAACGTTGCCTGCGCGAATCTCCGCACCGCAGGCTTCGCACCGCCAGACGACGTCCTCGCCGGTGATCACCAGCTCCGCCGCGCCGCACAACGTGCCGGCACGACAGATCTGATAGGCGGTATGGAATAAATCACGCTCGACCCCGGCCAACGGGCCGATGCGGACAGTGACGCGATGCACCGCGGTCGCGTGGTGCGACCGGGCCGTCTCTTCGACCCGCTCCAAAAGTGCCTGTACCAGCGAGTACTCGTGCATGGCGTCCTCAACAGATTCGCGGTAACTGTTCTCCCGACAGTCGTTCGAGCCGACGGTGGCTGCCGATGCGTGTCCGCAGCACAACTCGCCCGCTTTCTTTCTCCGTGACCTCACCGATCCGCCGTGCGCCGGCGCCGGCAGGCAGGGCCTGCACCGCGGCGAGCGCCGCATCGGCTTGCTCGGCCGGTACGATGGCCAAGAACCGGCCTTCGCAAGCGACGTACAACGGATCGAATCCGAGTAGCTCGCAGGCACCGCGCACTTCCGGACGAACCGGCACCGCCGACTCGTCGATGCGTATGCCGACCTGTGACGATACGGCGATCTCGCACAGCGCCGTCGCCAATCCACCACGCGTCGGGTCACGCATGGTCTTCACCGTCGGAACTCTGTCGAGCATGGCGCGGACGAGCGGCAGGACCGCGGCGGAGTCCGATTTGAGCTCGGTTTGCAAGGCAATCCCGTTGCGCGCTGCCATCACGGCGATGCCGTGGTCGCCGACGGGCCCGGAGACGAGGATGGCGTCGCCGACGGCGGCACGTTGCGGTCCGACGTGGATTCCACTGCGCAGGCGTCCGATGCCCGAGGTGTTGATGTAGATGCCGTCACCTTTGCCGCGGTCGACGACCTTGGTGTCGCCGGTCACCACCGAAACACCGATCTCGCTGCACGCCGCGGCGATCGAGGCGACGATGTGTTGCAGGTCGGCCATGGCGAAGCCTTCCTCGAGGACAAGGCCGAGGCTGAGAGCGACGGGCTCGGCGCCGCACATGGCGAGGTCGTTGACCGTACCGTGAACGGCGAGCGACCCGATGTCGCCACCCGGAAAGAACGGCGGCTGGACGACGAACGTGTCGGTAGTGAAGGCCAGGCGCTCACTGCCGATGCTCACCACCGCGCCATCACCGAGCTGGGCCAACGTGTCGCTCTGAAACGCCGGCAAGAACATCTGTTCGATGAGCTGCGCCATCTTGCGGCCACCGCCGCCATGCGCCATCTGCACGACGCCGTCGTCGTTGTGCGGCAGCGGACAGGCCAATCGGGCGAGCTTTTCGAAGTCGTTCATGCACCCGCCTCCGCGGCCACGAAATCGGCCGTACGACCGTAGTGGAAATAGGCCGCACAGGCGCCTTCCGACGATACCATCGTGGCGCCGAGCGGATGCTCCGGAGTGCAACGCTTGCCGAACTGCGGGCACTGCGTCGGACGCAGTCGCCCTTGCAGCACCAAGCCGCTCTTACAGTCTGTCGGCTCGGCCACGCGCAAATCGGCGAGCCCAAACACGCGCTCTGCGTCGAAGCCGGCGTAGGCCGGCGACAGACCGTAACCACTGCGAGGAATCTCACCCAGACCACGCCACTTGCGGTCGCATACCGAGAACACCTCGGCGACGACCCGGCGGGCTGCGGAATTGCCATCGATCCCGGCAACCCGCTCGTACTGATTCTCGACGCGAGCCTCGCCCCGCTCGAGCTGGACGACGGCCGCATGAACCCCACGCAGCAGATCAAGCGGTTCGAAGCCGGTGACGACGATGGGAATGCGATAGCGCGCGGCGATCGGCTCGTAGTCGCGATAGCCGGTGACGACGCACACGTGGCCGGGAGCGAGGAGCCCTTGGATCTCGCAGCCGGCGGCAGACAGCAGCGCTTCCAGGGCGGGTGGAACCAGTACGTGCGCGACGAGCATCGAGAAGTTGTCGAGGCCGTCACGGGCGGCGACGTGCGCGGCCATGGCGTTGGCCGGAGCCGTGGTCTCGAAGCCGACGGCAAAGAACACGACGCGGCGCGAAGGTTCCTGACGGGCGATCGCGACAGCATCAAGCGGCGAGTACACGATGCGCACGTCGGCGCCGCGCGCCTTGGCGAGCAGCAGATCGCCCTGGCTACCGGGGACGCGCAGCATGTCGCCGAAGGAGCAGAAGATCACGCCCGGCGTGGAAGCGATCGCCAGAGCGCGATCGATCTGCTCCAACGGTGTGACGCAAACCGGGCAGCCCGGTCCGTGAATCAGCCGCAGTCGCGACGGCAGGATTTCGTCGAGGCCGAACTTGAGGATTGAGTGCGTCTGCCCACCGCAGACTTCCATCAAGGTCCACGGCCGCGTGATGGTCGCCTCGATGCGCGCCAGAAGCGCGCGAATGGCTTCGGGGTCGCGATACTCGTCAACGTATCGCATTACCGTCTCCCGCCGGTGGTACGTCGAGCTCACCGATGGCGCGCAGCGCGTCGAGAGCGTCCTGCGCGGCTGCTTCGTCGATTCGGTTGAGGGCAAAGCCGACGTGGACCAGGACATAGTCGCCGATCTTGGTGTCGGGCACGAAGACCAGACTGGCTTCGCGAGTCACCCCACCGAAGTCGACGCGTGCGGTCGAGAACTCTCCCTCGCCCTCGATTGCAATTACGCGACCTGGGACGGCGAGGCACATTTCACATTCCTCCCGACGTCGTGCGGCAACACGGCAGCGTTCCACTTCGTAGCTGGGCAGCGGCAATCATCGCCTGGCCGAGAGCGATGCCGCCATCGTTCGGCGGCACGTGTTCGTTGAGATACACCGCACGCGGTCGCAGCGCCGTCTTGAGATCCTCGACAAGGCGCGCATTCTGGAAACAGCCGCCGCTGAGCACGATCGGTAGCGCGTCGTGAGAGCTCTCGATGCGCTCGATCATCGTAAAAGCCGCTTCGCGCAATGTGGCGTGAAAGCGCGCCGCAATGGTGGCGGCGGAAATTCCCGACAGCAGATCATTGACTGCCGCACGCAGTGTCGGGCGCAGATCGATGGCCGGAAAGACACCCTCGGCGATACCGAAGGCGTATGGACGCTGCTCAGCGGCATCGCCGGCCAAGCTCAGCTGCATGGCCACCTCGCCCTCGTAGCGTGCGGTCGCCACACCAAGGAGGATGGCTCCGAAGGCGTCGAAGTAGCGGCCGACTCCATGCGCCAAGGGAGCATGCAGACGGGTGGCGATCATGCGTCGAGCTACGGCGATGTGGCTCGATTCGACGAGATCGAAAAGCGATAGCTGCGCCAGCGGCGCGTCGCCGTCGAAGGCATCGTCGAGCAGGGCCAGCGCGATGCGCCAGATCTCGCGGATCGCCTGGTCGCCGCCGGCCAGCGGAATCGGGTGGAATGTGGCCAGGCGTTGGAAGCCGGCGAGGTGCGCCAGCAAGAACTCTCCGCCCCAGGCTGTACCGTCGGTGCCGTAGCCGGTGCCGTCCCATGCCAGTCCGATGACCGGGCCGGAGAGCTGATGTTCGGCCATGACACTGGCGACGTGGGCGTGGTGGTGTTGGACGGCGATGCGCATGGGCAGGTCCAATTCGCCAGCCCAGCGTGTGGTGAAGTAATCCGGGTGGAGGTCGTGGACAACGGCTTGCGGTTCGACGCCAACGAAGCGTGCAAAACGATCGACCATGGCTTCGAAGGCGCGGCAGGCTTCGTCGGTCTCGAGGTCGCCGACATGCGGCCCGAGCCAGATTTGGTCGCCGACACCCAAGCAGAAGGAGCTCTTCAGGTGCGCACCGCAGGCCAGGATCGGTACGGGAAAGGACGGCGTGACGCGCAGGTTGCCGGGGATCCAACCGCGGCCGCGCCGCAGAACGGCCGGCTTGCCGGCAAGGACGCGGACTACCGAGTCGTCACAGCGATTGGCGATGTCGCGATCGTGCTGCAGAATCGCATCGGCGATCGCACCGAGGTGATGCAACGCGCCGGCGTTGTCGATGACCATCGGCTCGTCGCTGTGGTTTCCGGAGGTCATGACCAGCGGACCGTCGACGGCGGCAAGCAGCAGCTCGTGCAGCGGTGTATAGGGCAACATGAGGCCGACGAGTGGGTTTTCGGGTGCAACGTCGGCCGCGAGAGCGCTGGCCGAACGGCGGGGAACCAGCACGATCGGCCGACTTACTGATTCCAGGAGTTGGCGGTCGGTGGCGGTCAGCACCGCCAAAGCCTCGGCGTCGGAAAGGCGGCGAACCATCACAGCGAACGGCTTGGCGTCGCGGTGCTTCCTCAAACGCAGGGTGGAAACGGCGGCGGCGTTGGTGGCGTCACAGGCGAGATGGAAACCTCCGAGCCCCTTCACTGCGACGATTTGACCTGCCCGCAGCAACTCTGCGGTCACGACGATCGGATCTCCAGGCAGGGCGTTGCCTCTACGGTCGACGAGTTGCAGGCGCGGCCCGCATCTTGGGCAGGCGTTGGGTTGGGCGTGGAAGCGGCG
>JACQEN010000010.1 GCA_016200585.1 Deltaproteobacteria bacterium | reverse complement strand
CGAGGCGCAGCGAGGAGAGGTCGTGACCCTGTTGCTCGGCCGCGTCGAGTTGAATGATGCGCGCGAGGTGCGTTGGGACCATGAAGCTGGTGGTGACGCGGTGGCGCTCGATCAGTTGCAACGCATCCGACGCATCAAAGTGCGTCATTGCCACCACCGTCGCGCCGACCAGGAGATGGACCTGGCCGTAGCTCGACGGGGCGGTGTGGTAGAGCGGACCGCAGATCAGGTGCGTGTCGTCGGGGCCGAAGCCCCACATCTGCGCCAGACCGAAGAGCTGCAGGTGCGCTTGCGCGGGGTCGACGTCGCGGTCGACGCCTTTGGGCCGTCCGGTGGTGCCCGATGTGTACACCAGCGCGTTGAATCCACCTCCGAGGAGAGCGCCCGGAGGCTCATCGCTACTTTCGGCCGCCAGACGATCCTCATAGGCGACGCCGCGCCAGCGATCGTCGCCGACGACCCAGAGGTTGTCGTCCGACCACTCGATGTCGCGCAGCGCCCGCTCAACCTCGGCGCTCAGATGACTCGCGGCCAGCATGACCTTGGCACGCGAGTCGTTCAGCATGTAGGCGATCTCGGGCCCCTTGAGCCGATAGCCGATCGGTACCAACCGCGCCCCGATCTTGCCGCACGCGTTGAGCAGCTCGAACCATTCGACGCAGTTGTCCAGCACGGCGGCAACCGTGTCTCCGCTGCCGACTTCAGCCTGCAGCAGTGCCCTCGCCAGTCGGTTGACGCGTTCGTTGAGTGCCGCGTACGTGACCCTCCGCGAGCCGATGATCAGCGCCGGCTTCGTGGGGAAGGTGCGCGCATGATGCGCCAAGCCCAGCGAATCGGGAGTCAACATTGGATGAATGACCTGGCGAAGGACGATCGGATCATTGGACCGCCTTACACCGTGGAGCGTTCGATCGCCAAGACCGGGATTGGTTCAAGTGACGTATCCCTTTGGACCGGCGGCTACCAAGATCGGATCGCCGTAGCGTAGCGACTTGTCACTGAGGAGATCGATCTGCTGCAACGTGATTTCGAAACGGTTCAGCGGGCAGCCCATCAACACGGCCAGCCGTGCCGTGTGGTCATCGACGACGACTGCTGGTTCGCAGGCTTCGACCGAATGCAGCATTTGCCAGGTGCTGTCGCTGGTCAGTTGGCTGAGCTCGGCTGCCGAGGCGATGATGTGCGAATGGGTCCAACGCGCGCTGGCCCACAGCTCCTGCATCGCCACCCAGTAATCGAAGACCCCGATTGCGGTCATCGCAAACGTGAAGTGACGGTAGAGCAGAGCCACGTCTTGTGTCGGCACGTGGCGCGCTGCCAGGTTGAGCGAATCCGGCGGCGCGTGCCATTCGATGAGTCGCCGGACGGGCTCGATGTCGGTCGTGGCACGCGCAACGAAGGGACGAACCAGAAGGTCGCTGCCACGTTGGCCGAAGAAGCGATAGTGCACGACGTGCCCGGCGGTGAGCTTGACGTCGGGCAATGTTGACAGAACCTCGACGGCGTTTGCCTCGAACAGAGCTTCCCAAAACTCCGCCCCAGGTTCTGCGCCCGGCGAACCAACCGCATCATCGGCGCGCCGCCGGGCCTCGTGGACGTTCTTCAAGGTCACGCGCACATGGTCTGCGGGGACGAATTCGACCGACATGGGCCGAAGATGACGCGCCATTGTTCAACGCGCAAGGCTGGTGGAGTCCTTTGACGGGATGAAGCAGCCGTCCAGGATCTTGCTTTGTCGTCTGCGCGGTACCGATTCTTCTGCAAAATCATGACACGGAAAAAATTTGCTCTGAATGTCCGGAAAAAAGTTGACCCGGGAAACGAACCGCGGTAATCCACCGGCGCGACATAGGCCGAATCCCCGGAGACGGGGAGCGGGGGAACCAGTCAGTTCCGTGGGGTGAATTCTCGGTAACGCCGTCGAGGCGGTATCGAGGAAGAGCAACTCTTTGAGCTCTAACCCGTCAGCTAACCTCGTAGGCCTTCAAGGAGAGGCGCCACCGTCTGGGAGCCGCTGGAGATGATCCTCTAGCAATTCCGATGTTGGCGGCCGAAAACCGATGTGCGGTTGGGTGCGGCCTCTCTCAAGTTATGTCGTGGGAAGGAGAAATCGGGGCCGTGCTGTTTTCAAATCACCGTCACACCGCGCCAATCGCACTTCTCACTCTCATCTTTGGATTTTTCCACGCCGGTCCAGCTTCGGCAGCCCATCACAAAGGCAAGTCGCATCGAGTTGCGCCCCCTGCTCCCAAGCCGCTCCGTCACGTCGTGCAGCCCGGGCAGATACTGACAGGCCTTTTGGGGGAGCACGGCTTGAGTCCGCGCGAGATCGCGCAATGGGACGAGTCGATGCGCAAGGCCGCTGGCGATTTTCTGCTCAGTCCGGGCCACGTGCTGAACTTGCGTTTCGCAGCTTCCGGTCAGCTGACCGCGCTGAGCTACGAAGTCGACGATTGCGTGCGGGTCTTGGTGGAACGTCGCGGTGCGCAGTTGCGCGGACGTACCGAACCGCTGCAAGCCCGCGTCAAGATGGTCGGCGCCGAGGGGTTGGTACAAAAGACGTTCATCCAGGCGGCGCATGAAGCCGACATCCCGGCCAAGGTCGTTTCGCAAATGGCCGATATTCTGGGTTGGGAATACGACTTCCGCCGCGTCAAGCCGGGCGACCGGTTCCGCGTCCTTTACGAGCGGCGTGTCAGTGCCGACGGCCGGCGCGTTATCCGGTCGAGTTCACGCGCATCAGCTCGCATTTCACACACCAACGTTTCCATCCCATCTTGCAGGTGGCGCGGCCGCACAACGGTGTCGACTTCGCCGCTCCGACGGGAACTCCGGTGCGTGCCGCGAGCGACGGCGTCGTATTGATTGCCGGACGCAACGGCGACTTCGGCAATCAGGTCGAGATCCGCCACGAAAACGGCTTTTCGACGACCTACTCACACCTCAGCGCAATTTCACGCGAGCTTCGAGTCGGGCAGAAGATTCGTCAGGGGACGGTGATCGGAGCGGTTGGCCAGACAGGTCTGGCCACAGGGTCGCACCTGCATTTCGCGTTGTTCCACGGTGGCCAGTATCTCGACCCACTCACCGCGAAAGTCGAGTTGCGCCGCGACGTGCGCGATATGCGGCGATTTGCGTCGGCGAAACAGGTCCTGCTGCGTCAGATCGCCAGCCTGGTGCGGCCGGCGAGTCCGGTTGAGCCGGTCATGGTCGCGGGACTACCGCTTTCGCAACGACCGGGGCCGATCAGCATCACCCAGTAGAGAACCGTTTGTAGTTCCCGATTTCTAGTTGACCAAACGAGAAACTAGAAACCAATCTGCCCAGGGCGCGCCGTTGAAATTACCGCCCAGCCTGTTTCTCCTGGGTTCCGCAGCGCGCCTGCAAGTCTTGAAAGTTCTTCTCCAGCTCTTTCTTGTCGCGATCGACGATAGCCATTTGGCTCTTCAGCGTGTCGCGCTCTTTTTCGCGCATCGTCACGCGATCCTGCAGCTCGGTGACGCGTTCCCGCAACTGATCGGCTTCGCCCCACTTCTGATACCCGATGAATAGCCCCGCTCCCATGGCAACGAGGAGAATCACTCCACGCTGGGCGAAGGTCCAAACCTTGTCCTGAAGTTGTTGCTGTTCGCTGACCTGGGTTTCGGGTTGCGGCATTGATTCCTCCTCCGAGATGCAGATGCGGCTCGGATACCACAGCCGTCTCGGCATGGAAAGCCGATCGCTGCCAAACGTACCGGAGGTTTCCTTCGGGTTGATTTCAGATGGTGCGCACTGGTATCGAGCCCGAACCGATTTACATGGGAGGCACTATGCAACGGGGGATCGCGCAATTCGGAGTCCTGCTGGTGGCGCTTGCAATCGCATCCAGTGGACTCGCCGACGATGGCCGAACGTACAAGCCGCTGGTCCGCGCAGAAACCGACTTGTTTGCAGTCGAGCTCCCGGCAGCTTTGCGCACCCGGCTGGAAGGAATCAGCAGCTTTCCGCTCGACCGCGACGGTACGCAACTCGATTCCAACTTTTTCTTCTTGCCACAGGCGCGTATCGGCGCACACGTCGAGAGCCGGCGCGACGATTGGCCGGTACGATTGCAATTCGACTACGAACACGACGTGGCGACGGGTGCTGAAAACGGTGCGCCGCGCCAGGAAATCGGTTCGCGGCTGCCCAACGGCGAGAAGATCCACAACGAGTTGCGCCGCTTGTTCGTGCGCGTCACCATTCCGCAAACGTTCCTGCAGATCGGTGGCGGCTACACCATGAGCCACTGGGGGCTCGGCATGCTGGCCAACGACGGGGCGCACGGTTGGACTCCGGGCAGCGCCCGCTTCAGCGATCCACGGAGCGGCGATCGCGTCCTGCGCGCCATCATTTCGACGACGCCGTTGACCGACTACGGGATCGTCTTGCGCGCCGCTTGGGACGAGGTCATCGGCGACGACGTCCTGCTCGCGCACGACACCGCCAATCAGTACATCGGAAGCGTACTTCTCGGCCAAGGGCAACGGCGCAACGGCGGCTTGTACGTCGTGTATCGCTCGCAAGACTCGAGTGTGCGGCGCGGTTTCGACGCCTTGGTATTCGACCTCACCGGTTCCGACACGTACCCGATTGACGGCCTGGGGCAGCTCACTCTGGCAGCGGAAGGGGCGATCATCACCGGCAGCACGACGCTCGGACCGACGACCGATTTCCACAAACACAATCTGATGCAAATCGCCGCGACATTGCGCATGTCGCTCGACCGCGGAAATCACGGTGGAGTTTTCGACTTCCTATTCGCCAGCGGCGACGAAAACTTCGATGACAAGGACCAGAATGCCTTCAAGGTCGACCCGAACTACGAGTTCGGCCTCCTGCTCTTCCGTCAGGTGATGGCGGCGCAGACCGGGCGGGCCACCGTGACGGCGGCCGATCCCAACCTGATCGGACGCCCGGTTCCGGATCTCGAGCGGATTCCCACCGGCGGCAGCCCGTCGAATACAATCGCCTTTTTCCCGCGCGCCTGGTGGCGCCCGGAGCCAGGCCTCGAGGTCTACGGCGGTCCGATGTTCGCTCTCAGCGATGCGAAGTATGCCGACCCGTTCAATACGCGCATCAACGGCGGTGATCCGCACAACGCTCTCGGCGGTAAACCGGGACGCTTCTACGGCAGCGAGCTCGATCTCGGCGCGCGTTACCAAGCGTATGTCGGCAGCGCCGAGCTCACGTTTGGGCTGGAAGGTGGAATCCTCTTCCCGGGCGACGCCTTCCACAAGCTGGGCGGCGGCACCATGAGCGAAGTGTTCGGCGGCCGCGCCTTGGTCGAATGCCGGTTGTAATGAAGGAGCTCGTCATGTCTGCACTCAATTCGTTTCTTCGCCCGTCGCCGGACGCCCGACGCCTGAATGCGCCGCGCCGGACTCGTACCTTTGCTCTCGCACTTTCGTTCCTCGGCGTCGCGTTGCTCGCCAACGGCTGTTCGCTTTCCGAATCCGACGGCGTTGCCGATTCGCAGCCGGCAAAGACGACCGTGAAGATGGATTTCTTCCACAAGCCGCTTCCGGAAATTCCGATGCCGAACGACATCGCCACCGTTATCGACACCAGCTCGGCGACCGGTCGACGCATCAACGCGTCGATGATCGCTCCCACCGGTTTCGAGCGCTCGACACGCGAGCTCGCCGACAAAATCGACGGCTGGGGCATCTTCCAGCCGATCACCATTCCGTTCACCGGTGCGCTCGACGTCGAGTCGATTCGCGCCGGTCATCGCGACCCCTACTACGAAACTGCCAACGACGTCGTCTATGTGATCAACATCGATCGAAGCTCGCCGGAGTTTGGGCAGTTGCAGTACGTCGACATCGGCAACGGCAATTATCCGATCGTTCTCGAGCGCCGCGACAACTACTGGGACAACGACACGCGCGCCGGTACCATGTCGATTCTTTTCGACGAGGTCGACGAAGATGTGAACCACAACGGCGTCCTCGACCCGGGCGAGGACACCGACGGGGACGGTATCCTCGACAAACCCAACTACTACCCTGGTGCGCACCCGCAGAGCGACGATCTCGCCGGGCGCGCCGACGCAGTGATGACGTTCTACGAACGCGAGACCAACACCCTCATCGTTCGCTTACTCAAGCCGCTGAAGGAGCGCACGGTCTACGCCGTCATCGTCACCCGCCGCATCCACGACGTCGACGGCAACCCGGTTGGCTCGCCGTTCCCGACCATCAATCACACCGCGCAAACCGAAGCGTTGCGTCCGTTGCCCGAGGTGCTGCCGCCCGGTCTGACCATGAAGGACATCGCCTTCGCGTTTACCTTCACGACGCAGACGGTTGCCTCCGATTGGCGGGCGGTACGCGAAGGTTTGTACGGCCACGGTGTGCAGAGCCATCTGGCGCAAGAGTTTCCGCCGGTCGTCGACGAGCTGCTGCCGATGCGCGACACCAGCCGTTTCCATACGACGCGCCCGTACTTGCTGTGGGGCGAGAACTGGGTCGAAGCGGCCAAACCGTTGGCGACCAACTTTCTCGGTCTGAACCCGCAATCCGCCCAATACAAGCAACTGGCCGAGTCGCTCAGTTACATCGATTACTTTGTCATTGGCCGCTACCAGTCGCCGCAACTCTTTCCGCGCCGCGAAAAGGATGGCCAGCTTCAACCGCTGGACGGCGACTGAACGCTGCTGCCGCTCAATCGACAGTCGTGGCCGCAGGATCTCGATCGTGTCTCGGCCCCGGCGTACCCGGAGACGGTTTACTTCACCGTCGCCGTGCCGCGCAAAGAAGTGTCGGTGCGCGGCCAAGGCAAACCGGCTCCGGTCGTGATTCTCAGCCACGGTTACGGCGGCAATCGCTTTCCGATCATGCAATACGCCGGATACTTCGCGCGCCACGGCCTGGCTACCATCGCCATCGATGGGCCGTCGCACGGGATCGGCTTGCCGAAGGATCAAGACATGGCGGCGCGTAGCCTGCTCGGTCTGTTGGGCTACGGCGCACTGGCCGATTCGACATTGAAGGATCGTGCTTTCGATCAAGACAACGACGGCATCAAGGATTCGGGCGCTGATTTCTGGAGCGCCTATTTGTTTCACACGCGCGACATCGTCCGTCAGTTCGCCCTCGACTACTCGCAGTTGGTACGGATCATGAGCTCGTGGGACGGCCACAAGACGTGGGGCTTCGATCTCGGCAACGACGGTATTTCCGACATCGCCGGTGACTTCGACGGCGATGGCATCGTCGATATCGGTGGTGACGGGCCGGGCCAGATCATCATGACCGGCGGTTCGCTCGGCGGGATCATGTCGATGATCATGGGCGGAGCCGAGCCGAAGATCTCGACCATCGCTCCGATCTCCGGCGGCGCCGGGTATTCCGACATCGGCATGCGCACGGTGCAGGGTGGGGCGATCGAAGCCTTTGTCTTGCGCATGATGGGGCCGTTGTTTACCGGCGCGATCGACGGCAACGTGGCGATGCAAGTGCAAACCGTCGTGCCCAATCTCAACAGTGCGACGCGTGTTGCTCTGGGCTCGGTTGCCGGCGTGCAACCGGGTGATACGCTGGTTGCCGAGAACCTCGTCAGCGGAGCTCGTGGCTGTGGTCTGGTGCAAGCGAACGGCCAAGTGCGTACGTCGCTGCAGTGCGACCGCGGCGACGCGGTGCGCATCGTCTTCTACGAAGGCCCGGTTCAGTTGCCGGGCGAGACGTGCAACGTCGCTGCCGGAGCTCGGGTCCGTGGTGTCCTCGACCGCTTGGCATCCGACTTTACGTATCAGGGCAAGAGCTTCCACACCGGTGATCCGTTGACCTCGATCGAAGACGGGCTCGGGCGCGCTCGCAGCACCCCGGAGGTCCGCCGCCTGCAGGCATTTGCTCAGCTCATCTTGGATCCGGGGGATCCGGTTGCCTACGCGCCTCACATATTGGATGACCCGATCTACTTTCCCGCGCTCGGCGACCACACCGGTGCGCATGCACTCATCCTTACCTCGCAGGGCGATATGAACGTTCCGGCGAGCTCGGGGATGACCTATGGGCGTGCTGCCGGCATCATCGACTTCCTGCATCGCGATCCGCGCTACGACCGGTCCGAAAACCAGATGCTGGTCGACACCTATACGCCCGAGGCGGTGGACAACCTGAAGCGTTTCACCGATTCGACCGGCAAGGGTGTTCACCTCGACATCGAGAATTTCAGCCAGGGCACGAACGACATCTGGGGCACCAACTACCCGCGTCTCGATCCGCCCTTGCGCATCGGTTTCAATCGTAGCGACAAGCTCGGCGGTAAGTCGGCCGCCGTGTTCACGCTCACCAAGGACACGGGCCAGCACGGTTTCGATTTCCCTGGAGCGATGACCGATGAGTTCCGTGATCGATGCCGCCAACAGTGCACCCAGACCGGCGGCACCGATCCGTGCAACTGCCGCAGCGCCATGCCTTACGACATCGGCGACTTTCTTTTGAACATGGCGTCACACTATCTGGCGACCGACGGTCACGAGCTGAATCCCGATCTGTGCAACTCGCGCGGCGATTGCGATTATCTCCCGCCGGCGCCGCCGGTGCGAGCCCTGGCCAATCTTCCTTAGAGCGCGGTCTGGACCTGGGACGTGCGACTGTCGTCGCGCGTCCCAACCACATGCAAGCCCATCATCACGCTGATGTGGCAGCAGTGTCGTCTGGGTCCACCGGAAGTTGTAGTTTTTTCCAACCAAGCGCTGAAAATCACACCTCTCGCCGATTTCGCCGACGCCGGCACGGGCGCAGGATGGCAATACCAGAGGGCAAAAGAGATGGTGTTGCAGCGCAGGACTTCCTTCAATCGAAACAAGAGCTACGGCGCTCGGCGCGGCGGTACGCGGACGCGCGGTAGCGATCAGCGTCGGGCGATGCAAAGGTCGATCGACGTTGTGGATTTACTGCCGATCTGGATTGGGTCGGCAGCGCCTTTGCCGAAACTCGACCCAGCCGTCCGCGACCTAATGCGAAAGTTGTACAATTCGCGGGGATCGGTCGGAAAATCACCCTTCCCGCGGATTTCTGAGGTTCTCGCCCTGTTGCAGACTGAGATGGAGATGACCGCTCTTGCGCGCCATGGAACGAAGGTCACAGCGATAACTCGTGGGGAGTGAAACGTGGCACGGAAGCTCGGCACTCCGCAAAGCAACTGCCACACGGTTCTGGTCGTAGACGATCAAGACGAAGCGCGAACGTCCGTCGGCCAGCTGCTCGAACGCGAAGGACATCGGGTCTTCACTGCACCCTCGGGTGACAAGGCGCTGGCGATTCTCAAAGAGCAGGAAGTCCATCTCTTGCTGGTCGACTACTTCATGCCGCGAATGACCGGTGAGGAGCTCGTACGACGCATTCGGCAATTCGACCCCTACCTGCAGATCATCCTGCAAACGGGATTCTCCGGCGACAAGCCGCCGCGGCGAACGTTGGCCGAGCTCGATATTCAGGGGTATCACGACAAGGCGGAAGGTCCGGACAAGCTTCTCCTCTTGGTCGACGTCGGGCTCAAAGCCTACCGCCTCATTCGCAAGCTGCGCGAACGCGAACGCGTGCAAGCCGAGCTGGTGGCCAACGTCTCGCACGAGTTCCGTACGCCGTTGGCGATCATCCATGGATACAGCGAGCTGTTGTCCAACGAAATGATCGGGCCGGTGCCGCAGAGCGCCATGGCGCCGTTGCAGTCGATCGAGCAATCCGCTCAGCGCTTGAGCTTCCTGGTGACCGATTTTCTGCTCTACGCCAAAGCCGAGGCTCGCGTTCTCGATGTCGATACGCGCGGCGAGGCGCTCGAAGGCATCGTCGCCGATCTGGAAGGAATTGCCGCCGGTGAGCTGCGCGGCCGGAGTGTCGGTTTCCGCAGCGAGGTGCAGGTGCCGTTGAGCACACTCGTGCCCGACGGCACCAAGGTGCGCGCCATCGTGCGGAATCTGCTCACCAACGCTCTGAAATTCACGACCGACGGCGAAGTGGTCTTGCGTATTGAAAACTCGCCAAGCGGGATGCGCTTCAGCGTCGCGGATACCGGGCCGGGCATCGACCCTGCCGACGTGGAAAGCATCTTCCAGCCGTTCCGGCAGCTGGATGGATCGATGACCCGACAGCATCCGGGGATCGGCCTCGGCCTGGCGTTGTCGCGCAAGCTGGCGAGGTTGCTCGGCGGTTCGATTGAGGTCGACGGTCGACCCGGGCAAGGATCGACCTTCCATCTCGTGCTGCCTCACGGAGCGCCTGGCTCTACCAGGGCGGAAGCAGCATGACCGAACCACCGAGCGATTGCCTTAATGCGGAGTCGACGGCTGGCGCAAACAACACGCTGCGCTTCCGGTCACCGGCGGATGTCGCGCGGCAGCAGACGATGCTGTCGCTCGCTGGCGCTGCCGTGATTGGGGTGTTGTTTGCGCCTTCATCTTTTCGTCGCTTGTCGACTCTGAGCCTCGTGGCCGGTTTCTCGGATTGAGCAGGTTGGCGCGGAGAACGAACGGCGATGGGACGCAAAGGTCATTGCGAAAAGCGCAGCCAGTCGATTCTGGTTGTCGACGATCAGGAGGAAGTTCTGTTGTCGACGCGAGCTCTGCTGGAGCGCGAAGGCTACCGGGTTCTGACGGCGCAGAGCGCCGAGCGCGCGCTCGAGGTCATGAAGACCGAGCGCATCGACCTTTTGTTGGTCGACTACTTCATGCCACGCATGAGCGGCGAGCAGCTGGTGCGTTCGGTGCGTGCCTTCGATCCGTTGGTGCAGATCATTCTGCAGACCGGCTACTGCGGTGAGAAGCCGCCGGGCGCAACGCTGGCGGATCTCGATATACAGGGGTACCACGACAAGGCCGACGGTCCCGAGAAGCTGCTGGTGTGGGTTGCCGCCGGATTGCGCGTTCAACAGATGATGGACCGGGCGCGCGACGCGGACCGCCGTCTCGCGGATGCCGCGAAGGACAGTCCGTTGCGCGTCATGTTCATCGCACCTGAACGGGCGGTGACCGCGAGCACGGCGGCGCTGCTTGAGTCACAGGGCTTCAAGGTGTTGCGGGCGACGAATCCGGAAACGGCGTTGGAAGAGTTCATGCGCCAGCGCCCGGAGCTCGCGATCCTCGACGACGCGTTCTTTGATCAAAATGGCGCGGATCTCGTGCGCCGCATGCACACTCTCGACCCTGCGGCGATCCTCTTGGGCCAGTGCCGTGGTCTCGACGCGCGACAGCGCCGCACGATTCGCCGAAGCCTTGGCCTCTACGCCGTGCACGACAAGGAAGAAGACGGCGAGCGTTTGCTGGAGCTGCTCGACGCGGCGTGCGACGGCGTGCGTCGTTTGCAGCGGACGCGTGCCGACTCTTCCTTGCGAGGATTGATTCTCGCTAAGCTCTGCCACGAGCTGCGCTCGTATCTGCACGTCGTGCAAGGTTATGCCGACATCCTGTGGCAAGACGAGGCGGCGCGGCAGTTCGATCCGCTTCTCTCGCGCCTCGCGGCGGCGAGCCATGCCGCATCCGAGCTGGTGCAGGAGTATCTCGACCTTGCGCATCTCGAAAAAGGGATCGTACCTGTGCGCCGCGAGCTCGTGGGGGTCGACGACCTCATCGCCGAGTTGCGGGTGCACACGGAACGCCAGATTGGCAGTCGGCCCATCTGTTTGGTGACGGCAGTGCCGGTTCCCGGCACGGTGCTGCTGACCGACGGTGAAAAGGTACGCTCCGTGCTCAGCCATCTGTTGAGCAACTCGGTCAAGCTGAGCGGCGCCGGCACGATCGAGCTGGCAGTGGAGTTTGCTGCCGATCGCACCGATTTCACCATCCGCCATCTGGAGGGTCACGGCAACGACGACTTGCCGCAGCTGTTTCATTCGATGCTGGAGGGGCGCGACGTCGCGGGAATCGGCACGCCCGGTCAAGGATTGGCCTTGGCCATCGCCTTGCGCTTGAGCCAGTTGCTCGGAGCGAGTCTCACCGCCGATCGCGCTTCGCAAGGCGGAGCGTCGTTGACCTTGCGCTTGCCCGTCGGTGCACTCGGCGCCGGAGCGGCGGCGGAATCGCAGGTGCTTCACTGAACGAGGTTCGTTGGCGCGGACAGCTGCGCTTGGTTGTTCTGCATTGAGGAGAAAGTCGATGCCCCGCAAATCCGTTGCGCAAGAGAGCGGCTTCACGATTCTGGTCGTTGACGATCAAGAAGAGCTGCGCGAGTCGGTGCGTTCCTTACTGATGCGCGACGGGCACCGCGTGCTGACGGCCGAGTCGGGCGAGGAGGCACTCGGGCTGTTCGAGAAGAACCAGGTGCATCTGGTTCTTCTCGACTACTTCATGCCGCGCATGACCGGTGACGACGTGGTGCGTGAGATTCGCAAGCTCGACCCGTTCGTGCAGATCATCCTTCTCACCGGCTACTCGGGACAGAAACCGGCGCGTGCGATGATGACCGAGCTCGATATCCAAGGATACCACGACAAGGCCGATGGGCCGGAAAAGCTCTTGATGTGGGTCGACGTCGGACTCAAGGCCCAGAAGATGGTGGCGTCGCTGCGCGAACGCGAACGCCTGCACAGCGAGCTGGTTGCCAACGTGTCGCACGAGTTCCGCACCCCGCTGAACGTCATCGGCGGCTACGCGACATTGTTGCTCGACGGCGAGTTTGGCTTGCTGCCCGACGGGGCGGATGCGCCGCTGCGCTCGATGTCGGAGGCCACCTCAAATCTGACCGACCTGGTCGCCGATTTCTTGAACTATGCAAAGCTCGAGGCGCGAGCCATGGAGGTTTCGCCGCAACCGATCGCATCGCAGGAATTGGGGCACGAGATCCAGCGCCTGGGCTCACTGCTGGTGGAGGGGCGCGACGTAGACTTCGTGGTTGAAACCACCCCGCGCGTGCCGAGCATGCTGATGACGGATCTGGTGAAGCTGCGCACGATCTTGCGTAACCTGGTCACGAACGCCGTGAAATTTACCAGTCGCGGCTCCATCAGTGTGCGCTTCGACCGCGCCAACGGCGGCGTTCAGATTGCAGTGCGCGACACCGGTCCCGGGATCGCTCGGGAAGACATGCAACTCATCTTCGAACCCTTTCGCCAGCTGAATGACGCCAGCTTTCGCTCACGCGGTTTCGGCCTGGGATTGGCGCTGTCGCGCAAGTTGGCGTGCGTGATCGGGGCGACCCTTGACGTCGACAGCGAAGTCGGTGTCGGGTCGACCTTCACGCGCCTCGCGCCCGATAGCGTCGTGGGGGGGCAGGCATTCGCGAGGGTGACGGCCGGCTTCACCCACGCCTGCGGCCTGACCAGCGCCGGCCAGGCCTGGTGCTGGGGTGAGGGCGCTTCAGGCGAGCTGGGCACGGGGAACACCGCGAGCAGTACGGTGCCGGTCT